>NZ_JBMDKJ010000002.1:0-389348 GCF_057809655.1 Niveispirillum sp. FG148 | reverse complement strand
CGGTCGCTATCACCGCTTCGCCGCCCGACACGTCGGCGTTGGAAATGATCAGGCCGGAGTTGGTGATGCTGTTGCCCTGGTTGTGGATGGTCACGTTGCTTCCTTCGGAGCCCGTCACAACATTGTTGAGCTGACCGGTCGCTATCACCGCTTCGCCGCCCGACACGTCGGCGTTGGAAATGATCAGGCCCGAGTTGACCACCTCATTGGCCTGGTTGGTGATCTTGACGTCCGCCGCCGCCGGACCGACCGCAGCGACCGCAGCGACCGCAGCGACCGCAGCGACCGCAGCGACCATCGCACCAGCGATGCGCGAATTTACATAGCGAAACATTGCTTGATCCCTTTCGGCTCAAAGCGACATGAGCGTCGCTTATGACCAAAAGGTGCCGGCCTTCCGGGGTTTATACAAATTGTAAAGGAGCCATTTATGTCGAAAGGGAACGTCGGCTGAAGTGTCCGCTTTGTAAAATGGATTACCATCCTATGTATGCGTGATATTTCCTTGGCTTAGTGAGAAAAGCGTCGGCGAGAAAGTTAAGTTAACCATATATAAACCACACAGGGGCACTCTATAGGGCGCTCGGCCTCATGGATACAGCTTACCTGTTGATTTCCACGCGGAACTGACCCGGGATTTCCATCGAGAAATGACCCACCACTGAGTTATGAGGCGGATTTCATAATTGGGTCAAGGCATGTGGATTTGCCTTTCTCTTGCGGGATGTGATGGCAGTGTTGGTGAACTGGCCCCCGTTTAGACCGGACATTCAGGCCTAGCCAGGGAGGCTTGGGGATATCCCTGAGCATGTGCTTATGCCTGAGATCGAGATCATCACGGATGGCGGTCGCCGTCGCCGCTGGACGGCATCGGAGAGAGCTGGTCCCCTGTGATCGGACAGTTTTTGCTCGGCGTTAAGCTTGGTCCTGTTCAGTTTACGCCGCCAAGCACAGTCTTTCCGCCCCTCGCCTGTACGCCTCGTCGGGTGTTTGTCCTGCGAGCGCGAAATGAGGGCGTTGGGTATTGTAGTAATCGATCCAGCGTCCGATCCCGGCCCCGGCCTGGCTGCCGGTCTCGAAAGCGTGGAGATAGACGCATTCGTATTTCAGGGAGCGCCAGAGCCGTTCGATGAACACATTGTCCATCCAGCGGCCCCTTCCATCCATGGAAACCTTGATACCGGCATCGGTCAAGATGCCGGTGAACCTCGGGCTGGTGAATTGGCCACCCTGGTCGGTGTTGAAGATTTCGGGCTTGCCGTGGCGGGCCATGGCATCCTGCAGGGCCTCCAGGCAGAAATCGATATCCATGCAATTGGACAGTTTCCAGGCCAGCACCTTACGCGATGCCCAGTCCATCACGGCGATCAGGTACAGGAAGCCCCGTCGCATGGGAATGTAGGTGATGTCCGTACACCAGACATGGTCCGGCCTGTTGATGGTCAGGTCCCGCAGCAGGTAGGGCCAGATCTTGTGCTCGGGATGGGGAACGCTGGTCTTCGGCCGCTGATAGATGGCGGCCAACCCCATCCGGCCCATCAACCGGCGCACCCGCTTGCGATTGACGACATGACCCTGGCGCCGCAGATGGTGGGTCATCTGCCGACTGCCGTACCAGGGCGTCTCCAGGAACTGGGCGTCGATCACCCGCATCAGCGCCAGGTTCTCCGCGCTCTCGCCCCGTACCGGCCCGTAATAATGTGACCGGCTGATCGACAGCAGCGCGCATTGCCGGACAACCGACAAGCTGGGATGGGATCGATCCACCATCTCCCGCCTCTGACCGGCGCTCATCGACCGGAGGCCTTGCGCAAAAAATCCCGCTCAACCACCAACTGCCCGATCTTGGCGTGCAGCCGGTCGATCTCGGCGCCATCAACCAGCGGCGCAGCCTCGGCCTTGCCGGAAAACGAGGCGGCCATTCCCTTGTATGTCGGATGGTGCTGAACCGTGCGATGGTTTGGCTTTCGGCGGGTGAGCCTGCAATTCCCTTTTTCCTCTGAGTTCGGGACTGAGATGAGGCCCCCGCCGACTTTGCCGCGTGGAGACCGTACGGTATCGGAGGCCCCTTTGCCGGTGAGCCTGGATGCACAAGGATGGTCGTCGAACGCGGCGCATCTGTTGAGCGGCGGAGGGGACAATGGCGGGTTTCCTGGGTATCGATATTGCCAAATACGAGTTTGATGCGGTGCTGCTGACGGGTTCGGGTAAGCGGCACCGGGTGTTCGACAACACGGAAAGCGGGTTTGCGTCTCTGGTGGTCTGGCTGGGCGAGGACGCATCTGGTGTTCATGCCTGCATGGAGGCGACGGACGGGTTTGGTGACGAACTGGCGCTGTTCCTGCCCGCGCGGGGCATCGCGGTCAGCATTGTCAATCCGTTGCAGATCAAGGCCTTTGGCCAGAGCGAGCTGGTGCGGACCAAGACCGACAAGGTGGATGCGGGTGTCATCGCCCGCTTCTGCCGTAGCCAGGGTCCTGCCCATTGGCAGCCCCCATCGGCCCGCGCCCGGGGACTATCGGGAATTCCGTGGTCGGCTGGGCGGTTTGAAATCAGGCGTTCATCGCCTTTGTGAACCTGTCGCCGAACAGGACGGCCATCTGAGCCTTGGCCGCCGTCCATTCACGTGCGGGCATTTTCCACTCTTTCTCGGCCCTGTTCAAGACCAGGAACAGCAGTTTCAGCGCGGCTTCGTCATTGGGGAAATGCCCCCTTGCCCGGACGGCGCGGCGGAGCTTTGAATTCAGGGCCTCGATGGCATTTGTTGTATAGAGTATGCGTCTGACCTCGCGGGGAAAGGCAAAGAACGGGATGACTTCCTGCCAGGCCCGGCGCCAGGCCTTGCCGATGGCCTCATATTTCTGGCCCCAGGGGCCTTGCTCGAATGCCGTCAGGGCCTTCTCCGCCTCCTTGTCGTCCAGGGCGTCGTAAACCTGCTTGAGCGCGGCGGCGACCGGTTTGCGGTCCTTCCAGGACGCGAATTCCATGCTGTGGCGCAGGAGATGGACGATGCAAGTCTGTACGCTCGTTTCCGGAAAGGCGGCGGCGATGGCTTCCGGAAAGCCCTTCAGCCCATCGACCACGGCCAGCAGGATGTCCTCAACGCCTCGGTTCTTCAACTCGTTCAGAACCCGCAGCCAGAATTTTGCCCCCTCATTCTGTTCGATCCATAGGCCCAGCACCTCCTTGGTGCCGTCCACCCGCACGCCGATGGCGATGTGGATCGCCTTGTTCCGGACCAGGCTCTCGTCCCGGATCTTGACCCGCAGCGCGTCCAGGAAAACCAGCGGATAGACGGCCTCCAAGGGCCGGGTCTGCCAGGCCGCCACCTCGTCCAGCACTGCGTCCGTCACCGCCGAGATCAGGTCCGCCGACACCTCGATCCCGTACAGTTCCCGCAGGTGGCCGGTGATTTCCCGCGTCGACATGCCCCGCGCATACATCGAGATAATCTTCTCGTCGAACCCGGGGAACCGCCGCTGGTACTTGCCGATCAGCTGCGGATCAAACGTTGAGGCCCGGTCGCGCGGGATCGACAGTTCCACCGACCCCGTATCCGTCAGCACCGTCTTGCGGCCATAGCCGTTGCGCCGGTTGCCACTCTCATCGCCGGCAAGATGGTGATCCATCTCCGCCTTCAATACCCGCTCGGCCAGCGCCTTCTTCAACTGATCAAGCAGGCCATTCTGGTCAAAGGCCGCTTTCGCGTCCCCGCCAGCCAGCAGCTGGTCCAGAAGCGCATCGGGGATAATCGGGTCCTTGCGTCGTGCCATCGTGAAGCTCCTTTCCCATCACTATGGCCCAGCCGAGCACGAAATTCCCGATAGTCCCGGCCGTGGCCCGTGGCCCCTATTGCGCCTGCCGCGTCACGAAATCGAACACGGCCTTGTTGAAGGCGTCATTGGCATCGCCGGCGACCATATGGTGGGCGTCGGCGATGTCCACATGTTCGGCCTGCGGGACCAGGGCCAGGAATTCCCGCGCCCCTTCGTCCGACACGATGCGGCTGCGTCCGCCGCGCAGCAGCAGGGTGGGGACGGTCAGCGCGCGGGCGGCGGCCTCCAGCCGGGCCGGGGCGTCCTTTCGCTGTTGCGCATTCTCCCCCATTTTCATGAAGGCGGGGTCCCAGTGCCAGTAATAGCGGCCATTGCGCAGCCGCAGGTTCCGCTCCAGGCCCCGCGTGTCCTTGGGCCGTTCGCGGTGCGGCAGATAGGCGGCGACGGCATCCGCTACCGCGTCCAGGCTGGCGAAACCATCCAGGCCGCTGCCCATGAAATCCATCACCTCTCGTGTGCCGTCGAATTCGATGCGTGACGTGATATCGACCAGCACCAGGGCCCGCAGCAGGTCCGGCGTGCGGGCCGCCGTCAGCATGCCCGCAAGCCCGCCCAACGATGCGCCAACCACGACGGGCGCCGCCGCAAAACCGCGCAGCACTGCGGCCAGATCGTCGGCGAACAGGCCCAGCTCATAATGGCCATCGGGTGACCATTCGCTGTCGCCATGCCCGCGCAGGTCCATGGCGATGGTCCGGAACCCCTGCCGTGCGCCCTCATTCAGGGCCTTGCCCCAGCTTTGCCGCGTCTGGCCGCTGCCATGCAGGAACAGGATGGGCAGGCCGTTTTCCGGTCCGGAAATATCGGCGGCCAGTGTCACGCCGGCGCCCTGAAAATGGGTCCGTTGGCTCGCGGACATGGTTGGAACCCCTGCGCTGTAAATGATGCGGATCAAGCAATAGGCAGGGTGGGGCCCCTCGTAAAGCGGCGGCGCCAAAACCCCGCCGCAGCGATATCGGCGTTGGCGTGCCGCCGCTTGCTTTCCATCGGCGGGCCCCCGGCCTAGGTTTCAGCAACCCCCGGACATGCTGGAACGGAGCCGTCTCCATGAATGAAATCAGCAAGGTCAGCCGCGCCCTCAGTGAACGCCCGACCATCATCGATATTGCCGCCTATACCTGCCCCGACTATGCCAAGGCGGAGGACGGAAAGCTGTGGGCCAAGGTCTGGCAGGTCGCCTGCCGGGCGGAGGAACTCGCCAAGGTCGGCGACTATGTCACCTACGACATTCTGGATGAAAGCATCATTGTCGCGCGCGTGGCGGAAGATCGCATCGCCGCCTATTACAATGTCTGCCTGCATCGCGGCCGCCGTCTGACGGAAGGCTGCGGCCATACCAAGCGCTTCTTCTGCAAGTTCCATGGCTGGAAATGGGATCTGGAAGGGCGCAATGTCGATTGTCTGTCGCGCGACGATTGGGAAGGCGCGCTGACGGACGAGAACCTGACCATGAAGCAGGTCAAGGTCGACACCTGGGGTGGCTGGGTCTTCATCAATATGGACCCCGACGCCGAACCGCTGCGCCAGTATCTGGGTGTGGCGGCCGACATGCTGGAACCGTTCGAACTGGACAAGATGCGCTATCGCTGGCGCCAGTGGCTGACCTTCCCCTGCAACTGGAAGGTCGCCATCGAGGCGTTCATTGAGGGCTATCACGTCCCCGGCACTCATCCGCAGCTGACCAAATACGGCGCCAAATCCACCTGGAGCCAGGCGCATGGTCGCCACAGCGTCTTTGGTCCCGCCGCGCAGAAGGGCTTTGGCGGGGCGTCCGGGGGTGTGTCGGGCGATATCGACATGCGCGTGGCCCTGGCCGATGTGATCGGCCAATTGTGGGAGGAGGTGAACGCCACCACCACCCAGACCATCGTCAATGCCGCTAGGCGATTGGTGGACGAACTGCCGCCGGAAACGCCGCCCATGCAGGTGCAGGCGCATCTGATGATGCAGGCGGCCAAGGATGATGCGGCGCGCGGTGTGCAGTGGCCCCGCATCGACCCGGCCCATTTCGCCAAGGCCGGCACTGTCTGGCACCTGTTCCCCAATACCATCATCATCCAGGGCCCGACCTTCGCGCTCTGCTACCGCGCACGGCCCAACGGCTTTGATCCCAACAGCTGCATCTTTGAAGTCTATGTGATCGAACGGTTCCCGGAAGGGCAGGAGCCCAAGCCCGAAAACCTGTTCAAGCCGACGCAGGACGAGGCGACATGGCGCAAGGTTCTGTGCCAGGACTTCGCCAATATGGGGGAGGTGCAGAAGGGCATGAAATCCCGGGGTTTCCCGGGCTCGCGCCCCAATCCGGTGCAGGAACGCACCGTGACCAACTTCCATCGCGTGCTGGCGGACTATATGGGCACGGGCGCGCCGGTCCCGCTCGACTGACGGGACGGGGGATGAAGCATCGCCCGCGCGATGCCCTTGCCCCTTGCGGTTTTGCCCCCGAACCGTGCAGCCTGAACGCAAAAAATGACTATGTGAAATGGGGAGTTGAGATGGCCAAGACCATTGTGATCACGGGCGCCGGCAGCGGGCTGGGCCGCGAGGTGGCGCGCGAACTGGCTGCCGACGGGCATGTGCTGGTGCTGCTGGGCCGCACATTGGCCAAGCTGGACAAGGTGGTGGCGGAAATCGGCAAGGGTGCCTATGCGCTGGCCTGCGATGTCGGCGAGGCCGGGTCCGTGCGGGAGGCCTTTGCCCAGATCGCCCAACGGTCGGGCCGGGTCGACGTGCTGATCAACAATGCCGCTGTCTATCAGCCCTTCCTGGTGAAGGATGCCACCGACGACCAGATCCTGTCGGCCGTGCAGACCAACTATATCGGCCCCATCTTCTGTGCCCGGTCGGCCATCCCGCTGATGGGCAAGGGCGGGCACATCGTCAACGTATCCAGTGAATCCGTCGGCCTGCCATTCCCGATGTTCTCGCTTTATCAAAGCAGTAAGGCGGCCCTGGAGCGGTTTTCCCAGGCGCTGTCGGCCGAACTGGCGGCCGATGGCATCCGGGTGACGACGGTCCGGGCCGGACAGATGATGGGCGAGGACATGACCTGGAACATATCGCCGGAAGTGGCGGCGAAGTTCGGGGCGGCCTGCATGAAGGCGGGTCTGGACCTGCGGTCGCGGCCGATTTCGCACTTCTCCTCGCCCGCGAAAATCTTCCGCACCCTGATCAATCTGCCCGACGATCTGAACATCGAACATCTGGATCTGCAGGCACGGCACCGCTGACGGGGCCGAAATCCATACAATCGGATCCATACACTCTCCATACAATCCCCGATCGGGGGTCCATACAAGGAACAGATCCCGTGTCCATGCTGCCGGAAGCCAAGCTCTATATTGACGGTGTCGTGCGCGCCGCCGAGGGGAACAGGACCTTCGACGTGATCAATCCCTGGACGGGGGCCGTCGCCGGCCAGGCGGCCGACGCCTCGGCTGCCGATGTGGATGCCGCCATCGCCGCCGCCCGCCGCGCCTTTGACACCACCGACTGGTCGACCAACCCTGCCAAACGCCTGGAACTGGTGACGAAGCTGCGCGCCCTGTTCCAGGAAAACCGCGACCGTCTGGTGGCGCTGGCCCGTTTTGAGGCGGGATCGGCCCTGGGTGCGGTGGACAAGGCCCAGGTGGGCACGGCCCTGTCCGGCTGGGACGACCTGCTGCGCGTCTTCCCGCAGGTGAAATGGGAAAAGGATTATGGCGAGGCGCAGGGCTTCGGCTTCACCTCCCGGCGCAAGGTCGTCTATGACGCGGCCGGCGTGGTGGGGGCGATCACGCCCTGGAACGTGCCGCTGTATGTCAATGTCGGCAAGGTGGTCTCCGCCCTGCTGGCCGGCTGCACAATCGTGCTGAAGCCGGCCCCCGATACGCCGGGCATGGGCGCAATTTTCGGGGAGTTGGCGGCCCAGGCCGGGTTCCCGCCGGGTGTGCTGAACGTGGTGACGGGCAGCGATCCGGTCCTGGCCGGGGAGATGCTGGTCACCGACCCGCGCGTCGATGTCATCAGCTTCACCGGTTCCACCGGTGTGGGCAAGCGCATCATGGAAAAGGGGGCGGCCACGCTGAAGCGCCTGTTCCTGGAACTGGGCGGCAAGTCGGCCAAGATCGTCCTGGACGACGCGCCCAACTTCGCCATGGAAGTGATGATGTCGCTGCTGGTCTTCCATGCCGGCCAGGGCTGCGCGGTGCAATCGCGCCTGCTGGTGCCGAAAAGCCGGTATGAGGAGGCGGTGGGCGCCCTGAAGATGGCCTATGCCGGGTTCGCCGCCAAATGGGGCGATCCGGAGGACCCGGCGCAGGTCATGGGGCCCGTCGTGTCGAAGAAGCAGTTCGACCGTGTTCTGTCCTATGTCGAACTGGGCAAGCAGGAGGGTGCGACCCTGTTGGCCGGCGGCAATGCGCGGCCCGACAAGGGCGACGGCTTCTTCATCGAGCCCACCTGCTTCGTGAATGTCACCAACGACATGCGCATCGCGCGGGAGGAGATTTTCGGCCCCGTGCTGGTCGTCATCGCCTATGAGGATGACGAGGATGCCATCCGCATTGCCAATGACAGCGAATATGGCTTATCTGGCGGCGTCGCCGGTTCGGAAGAACGCGCGATGCGTGTCGCGCGCCGTATCCGCACCGGGTCCGTCAGTGTCAATGGTGGCCTGTGCATCGCCGGCGATCTGCCGTTCGGTGGTTACAAGTCCAGCGGCGTCGGCCGTGAATGGGGTGTCGAAGGCATCGAGGAATTCCTGGAATCGAAGGTCATTGCGATCCGGGCGTAATCCACGGAGTTGAAGGTCAGGGGCATGGGGACTGAACAGCAACGACCGGCCGATGGCGATGGGGTACCCAGGCGGCGGGGGCGCAAGCCCGCCGCCGCGCCGGTCATCACCGCCACGGGGGATGAGGACAGTTTCAACCTGAACGGCCAGCGGCTTGGCCGCAAGGGGCGGGAGACGCGGGAGCGGATCATCGCGGCCGCGCAGAAACTTCTGGCCGGCCCCCCATCCACCCCGATCAGCCTGAGCGCGGTTGCGCGTGAAGCTGACCTGAAAATGACGACGCTCTATCTCTACTTCAAGGATCTGACGGAACTGCTGCTGGCCACGCTGGAACCGGTGATGGAGACGGCGGAGGACGCCTATATGGCGCTGGCGCGGGATCGGTGGCCCGATGAGGATCTGAACGGCTGCTGCCTGCGGTTCGTGAATGCCTATCTGGCCTTCTGGCGCAAACATTCCTTCCTGCTGCACCTTCGTAACAGCATGGCCGACCAGCATGATGAACGCATGATGGTCCACCGCGTCCATTCCGCCCGGCCGATGATCAGCATGCTGGTGCGGCAGATGGATTGCGCATCACCCGCACCGGACAGCCCGGCACTCAGCATGGCGACCGTGCTGCTGACCGGCGTGGAGCGTGTCGTCACCATCGTGACCGATACGATCCTGGTGAATTTCTTCGGCGCCTCGATGAGCGAGCAGATGACGCTCCGCCGTATCGAGGCGGAGGCCAAGCTGATGGAGTTGGGCATCGCCGAGATCAGGCGGCAGATGCGGGCAGGTTAGGGAAAGCGGGAGGCATCAACCTCCCTTTCCCACCTTCGCGATATAGGCTTCCAGCTTGTCCAGATAGGCCGGGTTCAGCATCAAGGCGCTGTTGGCCAGACGCTCGACCTGGCGCGCCTGGTCGCGGCCAACCTCATAGGCCAGTTCGATGGCGATCTTGGCCGCACCCATCTGTTCGGCATTCTGTTTGGCCAGATGGCGACAGAAATCCAGCGCGGCGAGGTCCAGCCCGTCATCGGGATGAACCTCGTGGACCAGTCCCATCATCAGGGCGCGCTGGGCATCCGCCGGCTTGTTGGCCATGATCAGATAACGCGCCCAGTGCGGACCGCAGAGCCGGGTCAGGCGGCTGACGCCATTGGAGGCCGGCAGCACGCCCATCAATCCCTCCGGAAAGGCGAAAGACGCACCGACGGCGGCCAGCCGGAAGTCACAGGACAACGCCATTTCCAGTCCACCGCCCACACAGGGGCCCTGGATGGCCGCGACGATGGGCTTTTCCACATGCTCCATCTCGTCATAGATCCGCTGCATGCCGTGCAGGCGCAGGCGGTGGTTCTCCCGGATGGCGGTGGCGGAACGCAGGGGGGCGGGCGGGCTGTCGCTGCGATCGCGCAGATCGGCGCCGGCGCAGAAATAGCGACCGGTGGCACGGATCAGCATGACCCGCAAAGAAGGATCATCCCGGAATCGGTGCAGTGCCTGTTCAAACAGGCGCATGGTCTGGCCCGACAGGGCGTTCAACTTCTCCGGGCGGTTCAGGGTGGCCACCAGGATGCCGTCGACATCCTCTGTCAGCAGGTGGGGGGCTTCATCGGACATGTTTTCCCCCTCAGGCGCGGGTGCGCGGCAGGCCCAGACCGCGCTCGGCGATCAAGGAACGGTGGATTTCGCTGGTGCCGCCATAGATCGTGGTGCCCTGGGCGTGGCGATAGCCCTGATTGATCAGGGCTGCCGCCCCCGGCCGCTTTGACAGGGACAGTGGTGCCGTCAGATCCAGAAGGTCGCGTGCGTCGGACAGGAATTTTTCGGACGAAAACATCTTGGCCATGGGGCCATAGGCCAGGTTCGGCTTCTTTTCGACGCTGGCCCACAGCGACCGCCAGGTCAGCAGATCGGAGACCATGACATTGGCGGCGGTGCGGGCCAGCCGCATCTGTGCCTGGCTCTGTGCGATCAGCGGACGGCCGTCCTGCATAATCTCCCGTGCCAGAGTCTCGGCCGCGTGCAGCAAGGCGCGCTGCACCTTGGCAAAGCCACCGCCATGTTCCAGTTCCAGCCCGACACTCATGGTGCGCACGCCACCGTCGACATCACCCAGCCGATAGCTGTCGGGAATGCGGACCCCGTCATAGAAGGTGATATTGGTCCGTTCATCCTGGAACGTATAGACCGGCTGTACCGTCACGCCCGGCGTCTTCAGCGGCACGATGAACATGGTCAGGCCCTTGTGCTTGGGCACATCGGGATTGGTGCGCGTCAGCATCAGCACGTAATCGGTCAGGTTGGCGCCCGATGTGAACATCTTGGTGCCGTCAATGCGCCAGCCATCACCATCACGCACGGCCTTGCACTGGGCCGCGAACACGTCGGAGCCCGATTGCGGTTCTGAATAGCCCAGCGAGGCGATGGCTTCGCCCGCCAGGATCGGTTCCAGCACCTCGCGCTTGACCTCCGGACTGCCGAACCGATGGATCATGGCACCGACCAGACCCGCGACATTGGCCACGGGATTGTTCCAGCCATGATGTTCGAAAGCCTCCATCGCGGCGTTGCGGGCATAGGCGGAGAAGCCGCGCCCGCCCATATCCTTGGACCAGCCCAGGAACAGCAGGCCGGCATCGGCCAGCTTTTTGTGAAAGGCGGGGTTGTGGCCTTCCCAGGAATAATGGGCGTTGGCCCGGATCTCCGGTGTCATGTTCTGTTCGAAGAAGGCATCGATTTCCGCCACCAGGGCGCGGGCTTCCTCGCCATGGTCGAAATCAATCGGCACCTCGCCCACCGGGGGCAGGCTTGTCCCCTCACCCCCATAAAGACGGCGGCCGGCTTCTTCCAGCCACAGGCGCGGATCCCCGAAGACCAGCGGCCAGGCCTTGGCCCGCAGATTATAGAGGTGGATGTCATATTCGGTGGTCAGGCCGTAGCCGCCGAACGTGTGCAGGGCCTGCGCCACCGTGCGGGCGGCGGCATCGGCATTCCACCAGGCGGCAATGGCGATGGCGGCGCCGGCATCGGGCGCACCATCGGCGATATCGCGCAGGGCCTTCCAGATCAGGAACTTGCCGCCATCGACATCGCACAGAAGGTCGGCCAGCGGATGCGATATGGCCTGATAGGCGCCGATCAACTGATCGAATTGCTTGCGCTCACAGGCATAAGCGGCGGCCAGCGACAGCGCCTGCCGCGACAGGCCGGCCAGGCCGGCGGCGATCAGCAGCTTCCATTCCTCCACGCCGGCCTGAAAGGTGGCGATAGCGTCCGGGCCGCTGGCGATGATGGTGCCGGGCAGGGCCGCAAAGTCGATTTCCGCCAGCGGCGTGGCGGCCAGCGTGGGCTCTGCCCTGGCCGGTTGGGCGGACAGGTCGAACAGCAGCACATCCGATCCGCGACGTGCCAGGATGGCCTGCGCCACGCTGCCACCCGCCACCCATTGCCGGGGCTGGATCGCCAGATCATGCAGGGCCAGCGTCGCCACCACCGCGCCGGTGGTCACATCCGCCAGCAAGGACGGGTCCCATTCGGCCAGCAGGCGGGCAGCAACCAGCGCTTCGGCCAGCGGACCGGACACCAGCGTGCGGCCGGCCTCCTCTATCAGCATGGTGGCGACGATCAGCCCCAGGCCCAACCCGTCCTTTTCCTCCGGCACGCGGATGGAGAAAGCGCCCAGTTCCGCCAGCCCGTGCCAGAGATCGGCATCGAAGCCCGTCGCCTGGGCGGCGCGCACGCGCTCCATGCTGCTGTGCTTGTCCAGGAAGCGCGCGAACTGGTCGCGCATCATTTCCTGATCTTCGGTCAGATCGAAATTCATGGGCTGGCCCTGCATAAGGCAAAGAAATGGCGTGGCCGTCCGCAAGGGCGGGATGGCTGATCTTCCAATTCATCACCATCCAGGCCTTCGCCCGAATGGTGATGAAACCACAGCGTTGACCTGGGCGGCGCTTATCCCGCCCGGCGCATCATGGCCGACATGTCGACCTGGCCCGTGGCCACACCGCCCATGAAGCCGCCATCGACCGGCAGGACCACGCCATTGATGAAGCCGGCCAGGTCGCTGTTCAGCAGCACCAGGGCCGCGGCCTGTTCCGCCGGGGTGGAGCGGCGGCCGATGGGCTGGGTTGCGGCCTCCAGCACCTCCGCCGGGGTCGCCGCCTCGAACGCCGCCATCATCGGGGTCTGGGTGGGGCTGGGCATGGTGGCGTTGATGCGGATGCCCTTCTTGATCAGGTGCGCACCGGACAGCATGGTCCAGACATTCACGGCTTCCTTGGAGAAAGCGTAACCCTCCGCCACCGTCTCCTTGTTGGCTTCCGCCCAGTCGATGGCGGCCTGGTAGCCGCGCGTGGCGATGATGCCCATGATGACGGGCACGCGCCGGCTCCACCCCATGCCGCCGATGGAGGAGATATTGGCGATGGCACCGCCGGCCGCCATCAGGGGCAGCACCTGTTCCGTCAGGTGGCGGGTGCCGATGAAGTTCACCTTCATCACATCCATGGGCGGCGCTGTCTGCGGCAGGCCGGCGCAATTGAACAGCGCATCCACCTTGCCGCCGATGGCCGCCACGCCCGCCTCGATCGAGGTGGGGTCGCGCAGGTCCACCTTGTTGAAGGAAGCCAGCGGCAGGGTGCTGTCCTTGAAATCCAGGCCGTGCACGTCCGCGCCCAGGTCCAGCAGCAGCCTGGCCGTCGCCTCCCCCATGCCGGAGAAACAGCCGCTGACGATGACGCGCTTGCCTTTATAGCCGAGATTGTCTGACATTTTGTTTTCTACTCGTTGGCGGTGGGGAAGGGTGTGGCGGGCGTCCGCCGGTCAGGCCTTGTCGTCTTCGATGATGGTGATGATGCGTTCCGGGCAGGCCCGCGCGCCGCGCCGGGCCAGTTGTTCCATGCCCGGCGGCACCACCACCTCGTCGGTGGCGATGTACCCTTCATCATCCAGCTTGAACAGCACCTCCGATACCGCCGCGCAGCGGGCATTGCCCACGCAGGCGGACTTCTGGATGCGGATTTTCATCGGATACGCTCCTGTCAAAACGGGCGTCCGGAACAATGTTCGACGCCCGGCCGCAGCCCAATAAACATGACCGCGCAGGGCCGATCAACCGGCGCCGAACCTTGATCGCGGGGGCGATGCCGGCCCCGCCACCGTCAATCGCCGCCGCGATATGTCGGGCCATTGCCGGTCCCCGCGTTGCCTTCCCCTGGGGCGGACGACAACATGATTTCCAAATCTCACCGCCTTCATCGGAGAACTGGACATGACGCCGGACCAATCGGGGCCCCGCGGGAGCCGCAGGCCATGACCGTACCACGGCCGCGTCCACGGCTGGACGCCGACAATCGTGCATTCTGGATCGGCGGATCGGAAGGCCGCCTCAACATCACCTGCTGCGCCGACTGTGGCGGATACAGCCATCCGCCGCGTTCCGTCTGCCGTCACTGCCGGTCGGAAGCCGTGGCGCCGACGGCTGTGGCCGGTACCGGCATCATCGACAGCTTCACCATCAACCACCAGCCCTGGATGCCGGGCCTGGAAGTGCCGTTCGTCATCGCCCGCGTCGCCCTGGATGACGCGCCCGGTGTCTATCTGACCACCAACATCGTGGGCTGCCCGGTCGAGGATGTCGATATCGGCGACCGGGTGCGGGTGCGGTTCGAGGAACAGGACGGCGTCTGGTTTCCCCTGTTCGAGAAGGCGATATGAGCATGGCCAAGGGTGAAGCCTATATCACCGGGATCGGCCTGTCGGAGGTGGGTGTGCGGCTGGCGCGCCCCCCCCTGGGCCTGACCCTCGATGCCGTGCGGGCAGCGCTGGCCGATGCGGGCCTGGGTTTTGACCAGATCGATGGCGTCGCGACATATCCGGGCCGAATGCCAACCTTCCTGGGCTTCTCCCCCGTCGGCACGGACGAGGTGATCGACGCGCTGGGCCTGAAGACGCGCTGGCATGCCGGCGGCGGCGAACTGACGGCGCAACTGGGTTCCGTCGCCCTGGCGGCGGCGGCGGTACAGGCGGGGCACGCCCGGCACATCCTCTGCTTCCGCACCGTCTATGAGGCGGCGGCACTGTCGCGGCCAGACGAATTTCCGCCCCTGCGTCGCCGGGAAGTGGACGGAGCGTCGCAATGGACCGCGCCGTTCTTCGCCATCTCGGCCGCCAACTGGACCGCGCAATACGCCACACGGCACATGAAGCGCTACGGCCTGACCCGTGAACAGCTGGCGCAGGTGGCGCTGAACGACCATGCCAATGCCGCGCTGAACCCCAAGGCGCTGGTGAAGAAGCCGCTGACCATGGACGAGTACATGGCGGCGCGCATGATCTCCACGCCCTTCTGCCTTTATGACTGTGACCGCTTCACCGATGCCTCCACCGTGCTGATCGTGTCGGCCGGCGATGCGCTGGACGAGGTGGCATCAACGCCTGTGCGCATCGCGGCCACGGCCGGGTCGGTCGACCGCTATAGCTGGGATCAGGCGGAATGGGCCGGGGCCTATGCCACGGGGCGCGACCTGTGGCGCCACACCGATTACCGGCCCGGCGATGTCGATCTGGTGCAGTTCTACGACGGCTTCGCCTTCCAGCCCATCACCTGGCTGGAAGGGCTGGGCTTCTGTGACATTGGCGAGGGTGGCCGCTTCCTGGAAGGGGGACGGCGCATCGCCCGGGATGGCGAGCTTCCCATGAATACCGGCGGCGGCCAGTTGGGCGCCGGGCGGCTGCACGGCTTCGGCATGGCGCACGAAGCCGTGGTGCAACTGCGCGGGCAGGGCGGGGATCGCCAGGTGCCCGGAACGCCGCGCGTGGCCATTGCCACGTCGGGCGGCGGTCCCATGGCGGCGGCACTTCTGCTCGCCAGGGACTGACAGATACTATACAAGGTTAGTAAAATCAGAGGAGACGCACGATGCAAATGAACGACATGATCCTGATCAGTGTCGACGACCATATCAGCGAACCGCCCGATATGTTCGAACGGCACCTGAAGGGTGACGCGCTGGCCAGCGCGCCGAAATTCTGCGTGGCCGACAATGGCACCAGCTATTGGGCCTATCAGGGAATGTATCTGCCCTCGGTGGGGCTGAACGCTGTCGTCGGCCGGCCGCTGGAGGAATATGGCATGGAGCCGACCTCGCTGGAGCAGCTGCGCGCCGGCTGTTACGACGTGCATGCCCGCATCGACGACATGAATGTCAACGGCATTGCCGCCTCGCTGAATTTCGGCTCCTGCGTCGGGTTTGACGGCAACCGCTTCCACAAGGCGGCGGACAAGGAGGCGGCCCTGCTGCATCTGCGGGCCTATAATGACTGGCACATCCTGGACTGGTGCGGTGCCTATCCCGGCCGTTTCATCCCCTGCGGCCTGCTGCCGACCTGGAACATGGATGCCACGGTGGCGGAGATCAGCCGTATTGCCGCCATGGGCTGTACCGCCGTGTCGATCAGCGACAACCCTACCTCCCAGGGGCTGCCCAGCATCCATAACGACTATTGGGCGCCGTTCTGGAAGGCCATCGTCGAGCACGACATCACCATCTGCACCCATATCGGCGCCGGCAACCCGGCGCCGCATGCCTCCATGGAAACCCCCATCGAGGCGTGGATCACCACCATGCCCATGTCGATTTCCACGGGGGCGGCCGACTGGCTGCAGCTGAAGGCGCTGCATGATTATCCAACCCTGCGCGTGGCGCTGTCGGAAGGCGGGATCGGCTGGGTGCCCTATTTCATGGAACGGGCCGATTTCTCCAACTGGCGTCACCGCGCCTGGACCAATTCGGTGTACCAGGGGCAGATGAAGCCCAGCGACATCTTCAAGCGCCACTTCCTGAACTGCTTCATTGATGACCGTTTCGGGCTGAAGAACCTGGACGCCATCGGCGAGGACAATGTGGCCTATGAATGCGACTATCCGCATTCCGACAGCCTGTGGCCGGAAGTGCCGGAGCATCTGTGGGACAGCATCAAGCACCTGACCCCGGCGCAGATCGACAAGGTCACCTATCAGAACGCCGCCCGCTTCTTCCGCTTCGATCCCTTCAAGCATCACAAGCGCGAGGATCTGACCGTCGGTGCCCTGCGCGCGGCCGCTGCCGCCAAGGGTGTGGATGTCACCCCGCGGTCGTCCGGCGGCGCCAAGCCGGTGGATGATGGCGTCAGCCGGCCCATCACATCGGGCGACCTGATGAAGATGTTCAAGCATCACGCGACCAAGCAGACGGCGGCCTGACCGGTCACAGTTAAAGGCCCCCGTCCATACCGGGCGGGGGCTTTTTCAGGGGAAATGCGATTGGCGCAACAGGTCAAAAAAAATGACGGGCGATCCGAAGACCGCCCGTCAGTGCTTGCCATCCGCCCCGTGATGGGGCGGCGACGACACATGGGATCACACCGCCATCCGTTCAGGTTCGGCGGCAAGACCCATGCGGGAGGTCCGTACGAAGGAAAGCGGGGCCGGGGTATTGTCCAGTTCGACATGGGCCGTGATGGCGTCGCGCAGGCACCGCAGCAGGCTTGCCTCCTCAATCGCGGCGCTGGCGTCGTAGACGAAGCCGATGGCGAGCGGGCGGCCTTCCGGCTGGCCCGGCAGCAGCACGGCGGTCACCTGCGCGTTGGAGCCACAGCCGACAGGGCCCGTGGCGTGTCCACGATCACGGCAGGCGCCGATGCGGCCCGACATGTCGGCGAAACTGGGCTTGGTCTCCTCCTGCATGTCCGCCAGCAGGCGACGGACCATGCCGTCGCGGCGCGGCTGGGCAATGGTCGACAGCAGCAGCCAGCCGGCAGCGGAATCCGTCAGCCGTTCCTGCACACCGCCGTAAAGCGATGCCGGGCCGGACATCTGTCCCGCCACACCGGTGCGCCAGGAGAAGATCTGCGAACGCACGCCGACAATGCCGAAGGTCGCCACGTTCAGACCCGTCTGCACCACCAGCCGGTCGATCATATGGGTCAGCCGGCCGTCACGGACGATGGCGGGCTGACAGCCCGACCCCAGCATGGCAGCACGCTGCGACAGGGTATAGGTACGGGAGAACGGGTTTTTGTAAAGAAGGCCAAGGTCAACCAAGCTGGCGAGAAGTTCTGATGTCGATGATTGCGGCCAGTCGTAACGGCGCACAATATCCATCACGGTGACTTCCCGATTTTCTTCGTCGATGAATTCGAAAATTTCGACAACGCGTTTGGCGATTTTTGCCTTGTTACTGCTCTGGGCGCTAGACATCGTGAACTCCTCCCATGCTTTTTCTGGATATTCGTCTGGTTTCGGATAGCTGTCAATAAAAAATGATACACTCTCATTTTTTGGTGCGACGCAAAAAAAGCCGACCGACGGGTGCGTGAAAGCCGGATGGGCGGGACGGGTTTGCAAATGGCTGGCGCCAAACGATTATTCTTCGCTGCCGCTCAGAATGCGCCGCACGCAAGCGCGGTCGATTTTGTGCGACACGGTGTGCGGCAAGGCGGGGCGGAACCGCCAGACAGCGGGCAGATGGGTGGCGGGCAGCAGCTGCCGCAGGTGGGATTCGAGTGCGGATACCTCAGGCAGCATCTGGCCGTCGCGCACGACCAGAAGCGCGCCCGGCACTTCCCCCAGCCTTTGATCGGGCATGCCGATCACGGCCGCCTCTTTAATCAAGGGATGGCGCAGCAGGGCGTCTTCGATGGTTTCGGGCAGCAGTTTGAAGCCACCCCGCATGATGGCCCCGTCGGCGCGGCCGCGATGGAACAGGAACCCGTCGCCATCGATCACCGCCAGATCCGAAGTCCGCAGCCAGTCCGGTCCGATGCGCGGCGACATCACTTCCAGCAGGCCTTCCGTATCGGGCGGCTGTTCCACCCCCGTCACGGCGTCCACGATGCGCAGGCGCACACCGGGTAGGGGACGGCCGACGCTGCCGAACTTGCGCTGGCCCCATTCGTGGTGCAGGTCCAGGGTCATGGCCGTGACCGGCCCCCCGAATTCCGTCGCGCCATAGGACAGCAGGATGGGGATGCCATAGCGTTCTTCGAACCGCCGATGGATATCCGCAGGCAGGGGCGCCGCACCCGTACCCAGCGCCCGCAGGGATGACAGGTCGGCCCGGTCGATATTCGCGTCCAGCAGCATGCGCACGCCGGCGGCGGGCATGCCGGCCATGGCAGGCCGATGGCGAACGACATAATCACGCCAGGCTGAAATCGTGAACCGTTCCAGCAGCACGACCCTCTGCCCGAACAGCAATGGCGGCAGGGTGGAATAAAGACCGGAGATATTGCCGATCGGAAAGAACAACAGGGCGGGCGGCAGGGCCGCCACCGCGGCTGGCGCCATGGCGGCCAGCGGGCTGCCGGCCACCAGATGACCGGCCAGCATGGACTGGGCCACGATGAAGGGCTTCGGCGGGCCGGTGGTGCCGCTGGTCTGGATTTCGATCCGGGGCTGATCGTCGGGCGATGCCGGGTTGCGGCAGGGCAGCCGATGCACCGGTCCGTCGATCAGGTCCGCGATGGTGACAAGCCCGATACCGGCATTGGCCAGGGTATCGACGATCGCCGCCGTCCCGTCACTGTCGTCCAGAACCACGAAAGCCGGGGGCGACCGCAGGATGTCGCGCAGGATGCCGGCCGGCGACTGGAACGGATAGCCCATGCGGATCGTGCGCCGCTGGCGCAACAGGGCCAGAAGGGTTGCCAGCGATGCCGGGTGGTTGCGGGGAAAGAAGCAGACCGGTGCCTGCGATGGAAAGCCGGCAACCGCCGCATCGAACCGGGCAGCGAATTGCCGAATGTCCGACCAGTCGGCCCAGCGTCCGTTGAAGGCCACGGCCGGACCCTGGTTGAGCGCGAGGGAGCGGTCAGCCCAGGCTGACAGCGACAGGTCGGAACTGCTGCTTGTGGTCACGCGCCGGCCCTTCTTCGCTTTTATCTCACCCCTTGAAAAGGGTCTTCACTTCCCGGCGCAGCAGCTTACCCATCTCATTATACGGCAATGCCGGCACCTGAAGGATGCGCTCCGGCACGCGGGAAGACCGCAGGCGCGCGCGGATCAGGTCGCACAAGGCGGCATCGGGCGGCGGCTCCTGCCCCGCGCGGATGGTGATGGCCAGTCCGACGGCTTCCCCCCATTCGACCGACGGGATGGCGACGGCGCAGGCATCGGCGACGGCGGGATGTTCCATCACCACATCCTCGATCTCCCCCGGCGACATGTTCTCGCCGCCGCGCACGATCACATCATCGGCGCGCCCGGCCAGGAACAGATAGCCATCGGCGTCCAGCCAGCCGGCGTCCCGGGTGGGAAACCAGCCCTTTGCATCCAGGGCCGACCGTTCGCGGTATTCGCCCGACACCTGCTCGCCCCGGACATAGATCTCGCCCCGCTCGCCAACGGGCAGGACGTGGCCCTCCTCGTCCCGGATCTCAATCTCCACGGTCGGCAGGGGCCGACCCACGGAGCCCAGCCGGCCACGCACCACCGGGTCGTCGGACCCGTGGGCGGCACGGTGGTCGTCGGGCCCCAGAATGGCGATGGTGGAACTGGTCTCCGTCAGGCCATAGGCATTGGTGAAGCCGGTCTGCGGGAACAGGTCCAGCGCGCGGTGGATCAGTTCCAGCGGCATGCGTCCGCCACCATAGGCGATGGCCTTCAGACTGGGCACGCCCGCCTGTCCGGTCTTGTCCATATGGTCGATGATGCGGGCCAGCATGGTGGGTACCACGAAGGCGTTGCTGGCCTGTTCCGCCGTCGCCAGGGTCAGCCAGGCAGCGGGATCGAAGGCGGGCAGCAGCAGGATGCGCCGCTGGGCATAGATGGAACTGAGCAGAGCCGCGATGCCCGCGATGTGATAGGGCGGCACGCTGACCAGTGCCGCCTCCGCCTCCCCGGCGGACGCGAATTCCACGGTGCCCAGGATATAGGACAGCAGATTGGAATGGCGCAGGATGGCCGCCTTCGGGGCGGCCGTGGTGCCGCTGGTGAAAAGCTGGATGGCGATGGCCTCGCCCTCCGGTCCTTCGAATTCCCCGCTGCCCGGTCCGCGCGCCAGCGTATCGGCCACAAAATCGAAGCGCGACATCAGGATATTGTCGGTCCGCGTGGCGGCGGCGGCGGCACGGGCACCGTCACCGATCAGCAGGGCCGGCGCGATGCGGTCGACCAGAGGCCCGAGGTTCGCGTCGGCCAGCCGGTAATTCAGCGGCACATAGGGAACGCCCGCCATGGCGGAGCCGAACAGCGCGATGACCGCCGCCTCACTGCTTTCATCCAGCAGGGCCACATGCGATGCGCCACTAGCCTTGATCAGGTCGGCGGCCCCGCGCGCGGCCAGCAGAAGCTCAGCATAGGTCCAGCGCTTGCCACCACAGACCAGCCCGACACGGTCGGGTGCCGCGTCGGCCGCCATCTGCAGGATCAGGGAGATGTTCATCGCCGCACCGTCAATCCGACGCGGGCAGGGGCTTGGCATCCTTCACCGCCAGCACGGTGCCGTTGATGCTGAGCGAGCCCTTGCCCGGCTTCACGCACAGAAGTTCAAAGCCGCCGCCGGCATCGACATAGCGCTTGCCCATCAGGGTGCCGCCCGAAAGGGCCGGGTCCAGCGGGGCGGGGCTGCCGGGTTTGTCGGTTCCCATCGGGGCACCGCCGCATTCCACGCTGCCCTGGCCGCACTTGATCACCATCACTTCGGTGTCGCAGGCGGCGCTTTTCAGTTTCATGCCCGGTTTCATGTCGTCATTCCCGTCACCGGGGCGTCAGGCGATGGCGCCGACGCCCTTCAGTTTTTCGATCTGTTCCCATTCCATGCCGATCTCCATCAGCACGGTTTCGGTATGTTCAGACGCTTCCGGCGCGCGCGTGGTCGCCACCGGCGCGCCGTTGAACTGCACGGGCCCCCGCACCAGCCGCAGCGGCTTGCCGCCATCAGCGGCCTCCACCTCGAACAGCATGTCGTTGGCCAGCGCTTGTTCATCACCGGTCAGGTCCAGCAGGCTCTGGATCGGTGCCCATTGGCCGGAATAGGTCTTCAGATGCTGGCGCCAATAGTCGAACGGCCTGGCAGCGAAGGCTTCCACCAGGATGGCGCTGGCCGCCGCCCAGTTCTCCATCAGGGCATGGGCGCTGCTGAAGCGCGGGTCGTCGGCCAGTTCGGGCCGGCCGATATGGCTGAACAGGCTTTTTGCATGCGGGCCCGGCTGCAGGGTGCAGAGATTGATGGTGCCGCCATCCTGGGTGCGGAAATTGCCCATGAAGGGATTGCCTACACCGGCACCCGATCGCGGCATGCGGTTGCGCATGACCGTGCCGGATTCCAGCGCGATATCGATGGCCGTGCCCGATGCCCACCAGGCGGTGGACAACAGCGACACGTCGATTTCCAGCGCTTCACCCGTGCGGTCGCGGTGGAACAGGGCGGCGGCGATGCCGCCCGCGATGTTCATGCCGCCGATGCTGTCGCCAAAGGCCGGGATGCCCTGTTGCAGGGGGCCGTCCAGTTCCGCCGGCGACATGTTGTGGGCGATGCCGCTGCGCGACCAGAAGGCGGTGCCGTCGAAACCGCCGACATCGCGCTCCGGCCCCTTGTCGCCATAGGCGCTGCCGCGCGCATAGATGATCTTCGGGTTGGCGGCGCGGATATGCTCCACATCGATCCGCAGCTTCTGCCGGGCGCCGGGCAGGTAGTTGGTCAGGAAGACATCGGCAGTCTTCGCCAGTTCATAAATCACCTGCTGGCCTTCCGGCGTGCCGACATCCACGCCCACGCTCCGCTTGCCGCGATTGGGATGTTCGATCATGGCGTTGCGCTTCGGGTCGATCCTGACGCCGCCCAGATTGATGAAGCCGCGCTGGGCATCGCCGCGTTCGGGATGTTCGACCTTGATCACATCGGCGCCCCAGTCGGCCAATATGGCTCCGGCGGCGGGTACGAAGGTGAACTGTGCCACCTCCAGAACCCTGATCCCCTTCATCACCTGTGTCATCGGCGTTTATTTCCCCGAAATCTTGCCCTTGCGTAGCGGATTGGATATCGCCACGTCCCCGGAAGTCGTCGGAAAATGGTCGCACGAAACATTCATTTGCAAGCACGTTGGCGCCATTTCCGGTCGCGGCGACCGACCTAACGCCACGGCGATATTCAGGTAACCCAACGCATTGCGCAGTTGAGCGAAACCGGTAACCGGGCGAATGCTCTGAACCGGGAAGGGCAGCGGCGCCGTCTATGAACGCGCATGCTCTCTTACTATTTCTACATCTGCGAGAGAGTGCCATGAAGATCGACAGCGCCGTTTCGGCGGTGGTGACGGGCGGTGCATCCGGGCTTGGGCTTGCCACCGTCCAGGCGCTGCGTGCAGCGGGCGCCAAGGTTGCCATTTTCGACATGAATGAAGAGGTGGGCGCCAGGGCGGCGGCGGATACGGGGGCCCTGTTTGTCAAATGCGACGTGCTGTCGGATGCTTCCGTCGATGCCGCGTTTGCCGCCGCGCGTGACGTCAACGGCCAGGAACGGGTGCTGGTCTGCTGTGCCGGCGGTGGCAATGCCATCCCGACCGTGCGCCGGGACAAGGCGACGGGCGAGATCAGGATGTTCCCGTCCGATCAGTTCGAATGGGTGCTGAGGCTGAATACGGTCGGCACCTTCCGCTGCATCACGCGGGCGGCGGCGGGCATGATGGGGCTGGACCCTGTCAATGGCGAACGCGGCGTGCTGATCAACACCGCGTCGGCCGCCGCGACTGAGGGACAGATCGGCCAGGCCGCCTATTCTGCCGCCAAGGCCGGAATCGTGGGCATGACCCTGACCATTGCCCGCGATCTGGCCCGTGAAGGCATCCGCTGCTGCACCATACAGCCCGGCATCTTCGATACGCCGGCCATGGCCCGGGTCCCGGCGGAGATGAAGCAGGCGCTGGGGGCGATGGTGCCATTCCCATCCCGGCTGGGCGATGCAGAGGAATATGCCGGCCTGGCACTGGAAATCGTGCGCAATTCCTACCTGAACGGCACGACCATCCGTCTGGACGGCGCCATCCGCATGCAGCCGCGCTGAACGGGTGGCCCCTGGGGCCGCGGGGCTGGTTCAGACTTCCAGCTCCGCCGGCCAGGGTTCCGACACATTGTCGGCGATCTTGCCCAGCAGGGCGAAGAGCTGTTCCAGCTCCGTCTCCGTCAGGCCGTGGAAGCTTTCATTTTCAAGCTGTTCGGCAATGACGCCCAACTGGGCCAGCAGCGGGCCCGCGCGGTCCGTGACCTCCACATTATAGGCGCGGCGGTCATCGTCGCGTGGGGTTCGGCGCAGCATGCCGTCCTGGCACAGCCGGTCGATCAGGCGGCCCGCCGATGCCTCGGTGATTTCCAGCGTTTCGGCGATGGTCCGCTGGGTCATGCCGGGAAAGCGGGCGATGGCGGCGATCATGGTCCATTGCGCGCGCGTCACGCCCAGGGCGGCGACACGCTGGTCGAACCGTTTGCGCAAGGTGCGTGCGGTGGCAATGATCTTCAGCGACAGGTCGCGACGAATGCCGGCCCCACTGCCACCAGTCCCTTGTTTCATCATGCCTCATCCTCCCCCGGCGACACCATAGCCGCCGGGCGCGCAAAAGGAAGCCGCAAGTGATGGGGCCTCACAGGCGTTCGATGATGATGGCGGGGGCCATGCCGCCGGCCGCGCACATGGTGATCAGGCCATAGCGGCCGCCCGTGCGCTCCAGTTCGTCCAGCGCGGTGCCGATCAGCACGGCACCGGTGGCCCCGATGGGATGGCCCAACGCGATGGCGCCGCCATTGGGGTTGACCTTGCCCCGGTCCAGGCAAAGGTCGCGGATGAATTTCTCCACCACCACGGCGAACGCCTCGTTCACCTCCCAATGATCGATGTCGGCGATGGAAAGGCCGGCTTTCGCCAGCACCTTGCGCGCCGCCGCCACGGGGGCGTTCAGCATCAAGGTGGGACATCCCCCCATATTGGCCGTGGCGACGACGCGGGCGCGCGGCTTCAGGCCCGTGCGCGCTACCGCCGCAGCGGAGGCCAGCAGCAGGGCGGCGGCCCCATCGACATTGCCCGAGGAGGTGCCGGCATGGTGCAGCGGCACGATGTCGAGCGTGGGATATTTCAGGTTGATCAATTGCTTGAATGTCTTGCCATCGGCCTGGGCCGGCATGTCCGCGATGGCGGCGAAGGAGGGGGCGAGGGCTGCCAGCTGTTCCACGGTCGTGCCGGGGCGGGGATGTTCGTCCCGGTCCAGGATCAAGGCGCCGTCATCGCCCAGCACGGGCACCAGGGAACGGGCAAAGCGCCCCTCAGCGATGGCGATGGCGGCGCGGCGCTGGCTTTCGGCACCAAAGGCGTCCAGCGCGTCGCGGCCGATGCCCTCCAGGGCGGCGATGGCATCGGCGCAGACGCCCTGATTGGATTGCGGGTGCTTGGCCGCCAGCCGCTTGTTGCCGCTGCCCAGCCCGCCCGGCGATTTCACGCCCGCCGCGCGCAGATCCTGACCATATTGGGTGACATAGGACATCATCTCCGTCCCGCCGGCGATGACCATCTCTTCCATCCCGGCCATGATCTGGGCGGCGGCCAGGCTGGTGGCGGTCAGGCCGCTGCCGCAGAACCGGTCCAGCGTCACGCCGCTGACAGAGACATCGAAGCCGGCATCCAGGGCGGCCATGCGCCCCATGTCGCCACCCTGCAGGCCCATCTGGGCACTGGTGCCCCAGATCACATCGTCAATGCCGGCCGGGTCCAGGTCGTTGCGGGTGCGCAGCGCCGACAGGACGGTGGCTGCCAGATGCTGGGGGTGCAGAGGCGACAATGCGCCCTTGCCCATCTTGCCGATCCCGCGCGGCGTGCGCACGGCGTCGATGATGAATGCTTCGGCCATCGGCCAATCTCCCCGCCTGGTGTCAAGTTTCCGGGATATCGCATGCGGTCCGGCAAACCACCAATCGCCCCGGCGATTGATGCGGTGGCTGTGCCCCCGTATGTGTGGTGGACCGTGGCGCGGCGATTAGAGTGAGGGTCCTGACAAATCATGGGGACCGGGCGGTGCGTGTTGAAAATTCCAATTCTGGAAAGCCTGTCGGTATCCTGGCGCCATTAACGGTCTCCACCTTCAGGCGTGTCTGGCTGGCCAGCCTTCTGTCCAATTTCGGGCAATTGATCCTGGGGGTCGGTGCCGCCTGGGAAATGACGCGCATCAGCCCGTCGGCGACCATGGTGGCGCTGGTCCAGTCGGCGCTGATGCTGCCGATGATGCTGATCGCGCTGCCGGCGGGCGCCATCGCCGACATGTTCGACCGGCGACGGGTGGCGCTGACCGGCCTGGGCTTTGCCATCTGCGCGTCCGCCCTTTTGACCAGCCTGTCGCTGCTGGGCATGACCACGCCCTGGATGCTGCTGGGGTTCAGCAGCCTGATCGGGGCCGGCGTGGCGCTTTACGCACCCGCCTGGCAATCGACCCTGCCCGAATTGGTCGATCCGCCGCGGCTGCCGGCGGCCGTGGCCCTGGGCACCATCAGCTACAATATCGCCCGCAGCGTCGGCCCGGCCATTGGCGGCATGATTGTCATGGCGCTGGGGGCGGGGGCGGCCTTCGCGCTGAACATGGTCTGTTACCTGCCGCTGTTCCTGGCCTTCCTGTTCTGGCGGCGACCGGCGGTTGCATCCGCCCTGCCGCCAGAGCGGCTGGACCGGGCCGTGCTGTCGGGCATCCGCTACGCGCTTTATTCACGCCCGATCCGCCGCGTCTATGGCCGCGCGCTGCTGTTCGGCGTGGCCGGTGCGTCGGCGCTGGCGCTGGGGCCGCTGGTGGCGCGCGATCTGCTGGCCGGCGATGCGTCCGCCTATGGCTTGCTGCTGGGCGCCAGCGGCATCGGGGCTGTCGCCGGCGCCATGGCGGTCGGGCGGATCGAACGGCATATGTCGGTGGAAATGGCGGTCAGCCTGTGCGCCCTGCTGTCCATGGCGGCACTGGCCCTGCTGGGCATCAGCCGGCACCTGCTTCTGTCCTGCCTGGCCCTGGCGATGGTGGGGGCAGGAAACATTCTGACCGTCGCCCTGCTGAATGTGACGGTGCAGTTCGCGGCGCCGCGCTGGGTCACCGGGCGGGCGCTGTCACTGTTTCAGTGCGCGCTGACGGGCGGCATCGCTCTGGGCGCTGGTCTGTGGGGTGCGGTGGCCGCGCGCTGGGGCGTGGATATCGCCCTTTACGCCTCTGCCGCCATCATGGGCGTGCTGCCCCTGCCGGGACGGTTCTTCCCCCTGATCCGCAACAGCTTTGCCGACCTGGCCCCGGCGGTGATCCGCAGTGAGCCGGAGGTGGCGCTGGATCTGACCCTGCGGTCCGGGCCCGTGGTGGTGGAGATTGATTACCGCGTGCCGGCAGAGGTCACGGCCGATTTCTATGCCGCGATGCTGAAGCTGGCCCATATCCGGTTACGCAATGGCGGCTTCGACTGGTCGCTGGCGCGTGACATCGGTGCGCCGGACATCTGGACAGAGCGATATCATTGCCCCACTTGGGGGGATTATCTGCGCCTGCGGGCCCGTTTCACCCAGGCCGACATCGAAGCGCAGAAGCAGGCGGACGCCTTCACCCTGCCGCTCGACCGGCCGCGTGTCCGACGGCGGCTGGAACAGCCCTTCGGTTCCATCCGCCGCCATCCGGCGCCAGCGCCGATGGACACGCCCATCCCGTAAAATCAGATCAGCGGGCGTCCTGACTTGCCCCAGCGTGCCCAACAGCCCTTGCGCCGTTGCCGCGGCCGTTTCCTGCCCGAATAGTGGGGGGCAACCCGCGACAGGCGGTAAAGAACAGGATAGGGGAGGCAGCGTGGACAGTCGCATTGCGCAGACATCGGTGACCACAGCGGTGGACCAGATTTCGGCCGCCAAACGGTGGTACATGCTGATCGTGCTGGCCCTGGTCGGCAGTGTCAGCATCATCGACCGGCAGATCATCAATATCCTGATCGAATCCATCCGCCGCGACCTGTCCCTGACCGACAGCCAGATCGGCTTCGTCACCGGATTGTCCTTCGCGGCCACCTATATGGTGATGTGCATTCCCGCCGCCCGCCTGGCCGACCGCTGGTCACGTCCGCGCGTCATCGCCATCGCCGTATCCATCTGGAGCGTCATGACGGTGCTGTGCGGCACTGCGCAGAATTTCATGCAGATCTTCCTGGCCCGTGTTGGCGTCGGCTTTGGTGAAGCCGGTGGCAACGCGCCGTCGCAGGCCATTGTCGGTGACATCTTTCCCCGTCAGCAGCGGGCGACTGCCATGTCGATCCTGCTGCTGGCGTCGCCCATCGGGATCGGGGTGGGCCTGCTGTTCGGTGGCTGGGCGGTGCAGGAATTCGGCTGGCGGGTCACCTTCGTGCTGGCCGGACTGCCGGGGCTGATCCTGGGGCCGCTGGTTTTCCTGACCTTTCCCAATATCCGCAAGGGCATGGCCGACGGGTTGCGTGCCGACCTGCCACCTTTGTCCTTCTTCGCGACGGTGCGCATGCTGTTCACCATCCGCACCATCCCCTATCTGACCCTGGCGGGCACGCTGACGGCCTTGCTCAGCATGGGGATTTCCAGTTGGGTGCCGGCCTTCCTGCTGCGCTCACACGGGCTCAGCCAGTCGGAAATCGGGTCGTCTTTGGGCCTGGCCCTGGGGACCGGTTCGCTGCTGGGGCATATCATCGGCGGACCGGCACTGGACATGATGGGCAAGCGCGACCTGCGCTGGCATTTCTGGATACCGATGGTCACGGTGCCAACCGCCGGCCTGTTCGCGGCCGCCGCCTTCCTGGCGCCCATCGGACAGGTCTTCTGGCTGCTGGCCGGTCAGGTGATGCTGGCCGGGCTGGTCGCCGGCCCGATGGTGGCCATTGTCATGACGCTGGCCCCCGTCCAGGCGCGGGCCACCGCGTCGGCCTGCATCTTTCTGATTATCAGCTCGCTGGGTGTCGGCCTGGGACCGCAGTTCATCGGCATTGTCAGCGACCTGCTGCGCCCGAGCCAGGGCGAGGAATCGCTGCGCTGGGCGCTGTTGTCGGCCACGCTGCTGGCGGTGCCGGCCTTCCTGTCCTATCTGATGGCCAGCCGCCATTACCGGGCCGACATCGCCGCCGCGCAGCAGCGCAACATGGCGGGTTGAAGGGGGGAATTCCCCCTTCAATTGCCCCGCGCATGCAGGGCCGCGACATAGCCCCAGGTGAAGGAAGGGCCGATGCTGGACCCGGCACCGGGATAGGCCCGTCCCATGACCGACGCGGTGGAGACACCCGTCGCATAAAGCCCGTCGATCACCGTCCCGTCGCCACGCAGGACGCGGCCGTGGATATCGGTGACCACCCCGCCATAGGTGCCGACATCACCGGGCACCACGGGCACGGCATAGAAGGGGCCCTTGTCGATACGGCCCAGCGACTTTGACGGGGCATGGAACGGGTCGCCCAGCCAGTCGTCATAGGCCCGTTCGCCCCGGTGGAAATCCTCGTCCCGCCCCTGATCAACGAAGCTGTTGAACCGGTCCACGGTGGCCCGCAGCACCGGCGGCGGCACGCCGATCAGGGCGGCCAGGTCGCCGATGCTGTCGGCCCGATGCAGATAGTTCTTCTCGGTCCAGGCGGCCGGCTTCTTGCGTCCCGGCATCGTCCCGGCCAGCATGTATTTGGCGATATACTGGCTGTCGAAGATGGCCCAGCTGGGCACGGCCGGGACTGTCCGGTTCCTTGCCAGCATGTTGCGGCAATAGGCCATGTAGGACCCGCCTTCATTCTGGTAGCGCACACCCGACTGGTCGACCAGGATCGCGTGCGGTTTGGCGGTCAGGCTCTGGGCCGGGGGCTTGATGGCGGCGTCTTCCTGCCCCGGCGGGATGGTGGTCTGATAGCCCACCATCTCTTCCATCTGGGCGATGGCGGCGCCATGGCGCATCATTTCCAGGATCATCTGGCCGTTGTCATTGTCGATGGCGTTGGACCAGGCTGCGCGCGTTCCCGGCTGGTACCGGTCCCGCATTTCCTGGTTCTTGGCAAAGCCGCCGGCATTGATCAGGACGCCCCGGCGGGCACCAACATTCCACGGCCGGCCATCCTTGGTGGTGACCACGCCGACCGCGCGCTCCTGATCGACCAGCAGTTCCGTCACCGGGCTTTCGGTCCGGATATCCACGCCCGCCTTCAATGCCGCCTGCAACATGCGGCCCTGCAAGGCCGCGCCGGCCGACACATAATGCTTGCCAGTCAACTTTGCAGCGATGGCGCGCAGGACGATGCGGGCGATGGTCTTTCGTGCCGCCCAGCTTCGCCGCATGTAGGGGATCTGGAACGCCTCCTCCAGCGTTGCCGGAACAGGCATGAAGCCCGGCCGCAGCTTGTCCTTCCAGGCGCCCAGCTCATTGATGTTGAACAGTTCGGCAATGACCGTGCGGCCCTGCCTCAGCCCGCCGGGAAGCTCGTCATAATAATCCGGCCAATGCCCGACACGGGTCAGGCGGATGCCCTTGGCCAGCAGGAAATCCACCATGCGCGGGGCGTTGCGGACATAGGCTTCGCGCCGGGAACGGGTGGCGCCCGGCGTGTCGGAGGCATCGCCGACGACATGGTCCAGATAGGTCATGGCCTGTTCGGCGCGGTCGCGGATGCCGTCGCGCTTCAGGAACGGATTGTCCGGAATCCACATGACGCCCCCCGATTTGGCGGTGGTGCCACCCACCATGGGCGATGCTTCCAGGATCAGGACGGAATTTCCGGCATCGCGCATGACCAGCCCGGCGCACATGGAGCCGCCGCCGCTGCCCACCACCAGGAAATCCACGACCTCGTCAAATCCGTTCATGGCGTTCATCCCTCCTTTGTTGCGCGCCATGTTTTTAGGCATCGGACCTTCCTGGCAATGCGCCTTGGGGGATCGGGTCGATCATATCGCCGGGGCGTCGTGCTGCGGGCTGTTGCGGGGCGGGCGGGCGGGATAGGCTGGACCGATGATCGCGACCGACCCCCTGGATATCGCGGATTACTCCGCCCTGGGTTCCACGCCCTGCCTGATCGTGGAGGCGGGGTCCTTTCGGCGCGGGGCGGTTCCCATCCAGTCGGTGGTGATCGGTATCGACCCGGACGGGCGCCTGCCCACCGTTGATCCGGGGGATTTCGACCTGCTGCTGACCGACAGGTGCGATCCGCCGGCCCCGTGGGTCGGGGTGATATCCTGTGCGCAGTCGGCATGGGCATTGATGGCCCGTATCAAGGCCGCACCGCAGGCGTCCACCATCCTGTGCCAGACCTTGCGGCTGGTGGAGCAATTGCCGTTTGATCAGGGGCTGCTGGTGGAATCGCTGGCCTATTCCACCTTGCTGGGCGGGGCGGAATTCGCCTCCTGGCGGGCGAAGCCGCGGCCGGCGGCGACACCCGCATCGCCGTCCGGCGAACTGGTGCGGGTTGAGCGCGCGGGGGATATGTTGACGCTGATCCTGGACAATCCCGGTGGACGCAATGCCATGACGGCCGCGATGCGGGATGCGCTCTACACTGCGCTGGCCAATGCACTGGCTGACCCCAGCCGGCCGCAGGTGCGCCTGATCGGGGCGGGTCGATGTTTTTCGACCGGCGGCGATCTGGCGGAATTCGGTACGGCGCGCGATCTTGCCACCGCCCATATCGTGCGGACCTTGCATGCCAATGCGCGGCTGTGCCGGGATCTGGGCGACAGGCTGGAGGTGGTTTTTCATGGTGCTGTCATCGGTTCCGGGCTGGAGGTGCCGGCGGCAGCCCACTGTCGGTCGGCGCGGCAGGGCACCTGGTTTCAGTTGCCGGAGCTGTCCATGGGCCTGATACCCGGTGCCGGCGGCACGGTCACCCTGTCCGATGCCATCGGCCGGCATCGGACAGCCTGGATGGTGCTTTCCGGTGCGCGCGTGGCGCTGGACCGGGCGCTGTCCTGGGGTCTGGTGCAGCGGGTGCTGCCGGCATGAACGGGGCATTGCATCCGGTGCTGCGGGGGTTGACGGGGCGGCTGTCCATGTTCGGCGTCCCCGACATCGACCCGGAAAGCCATTTACGGCGGGACGCGGCGCTGGGCTTGCACCCGCCCGGCCGCCAATCGCCCAACGGTCATTGCCGACTGGTCAGGGCCGGCGATGGCTGGATGGCGGTGAACCTGGCCCGGCCGGAGGATCGGGAGACGGTTCCCGCCTGGCTGGAAAGGGAGCCGGATACCGATCCCTGGCGGATGGTGGAAGAGACGCTGTCAGTCCGGAGCGCCCATGAATTGGCGGTGCGCGCGGCGCTGTTGAACCTTCCCGTGGCAAGGGTCGGGGAACGGGGTGCGGCCTGGCCCGTCCTGCGGGGGGGCAGGCCGGGCAGGAGGCGCCTGCGCCAGGTGGTCGATCTGTCGGCGCTGTGGGCGGGACCGCTGGCCGGCGGTCTGCTGGCGGCGGCGGGGGCAGCGGTGGTGAAGGTGGAAAGCCCGGCACGGCCCGACCCCACGCCGCTGCGGACGCCGCAGCTTGACCAGCGCGTGAACGGGGCGAAAGCCAGGATGGTCCTGTCGCTGGACGATCCGCGACTGCTGGCCATGATCGCCCAGGCCGACCTGCTGATCACCTCGGCCCGTCCCCAGGCGCTGTCCCGCTGGGGGCTGACCGAAGGGGCCCTGTTCGCGCTGAACCCGGACCTGCTGTGGGTCGCCGTCACGGCCCATGGCTGGACCGGCGACGCCGCCCTGCGGGTGGGGTTCGGGGATGATTGCGCGGCGGCCGGCGGCCTGCTGGCCTGGGAAGGGGACGAGCCCTGCTTTCGGGGCGATGCGCTGGCCGATCCCTGCACCGGGCTGATCGCGGCCGTGGCCGCCCTGGAAGCGGTGAGGGACGGTCAGGTCGGCCTGCTGGATGTCAGTCTTGCCGGCAGCGCCGCCTGGATCGCCGGTCAGTTGGCAGGTCCGGCATGAACCGCGCCGATCTGGTCATCCGCAACGCTACCGACATCGACGGGCAGCCCCTTGCGGTCGCCATCCGGGCCGGAAAGGTCGTGGAATGGGGGGCGGCGGCGGACTGGACGGGACCGGAGATTGATGCCGAAGGCGGCCTGCTGCTGCCGGGCTTCCACGATCACCATATCCATCTGCTGGCCACGGCGGCGCGTCTGCAATCGGTCGACCTGTCGGGCCTTGTCAGCGAGGATGATGTGGTGAGGACCATCCGGGCCGGTGTTGATCGGGTCGGATCGGGGGAATGGCTGCGGGCGGTGGGATATGACGAACGGGCGGCCGGACTGCCCGATGCGCAGCGTCTGACGCAATGGCTGGCCGACCGGCCTATACGCCTGCAGGACCGGACAGGGGCCCTGTGGGTGCTGAACCAGGCGGGCCTGGACCGGCTGGGACCAGGCCCCTTTCCCGCGGGCGTTGAGTTGGACGCGCAAGGTCGGCCGACGGGCCGCATCTGGCGGGAGGATGCGTGGTTGCGCAGCCGGATCGGGGTGCTGACCCCCGACCTTGCCGCCCTGGGTCGCGCCATGCTGCGGGCCGGCGTCACCGGCGTGACCGATGCGGGCGCCGGCAATGGCATGGCGGAGGCGGCCCTGCTGGCGGGAGCGGGGTTGCCGCAACGCCTGACCCTGATGGGTGGGCCTGAGTTGGTGCCGGGAAAGGGCTACAAGGTCGGTGCCGTCAAGATCGCCTTTGATGAGCGCGACCTGCCATCGGTGGATCAGGTCGCGGGCCATATCGCCGCCGCACGGGCGGTGGGGCGACCCGTGGCGGCCCATTGCGTGACGCTGGCGGAACTGGCGGTCTATCTGACGGCCCTGGATCAGGCCGGTGGTGCGGCACAAGGTGACCGGATCGAACATGGCGGCATCATTCCGGCTGGCCTGATCGCGGCGATCGCGGCACGCGGCCTGACGGTTGTGACGCAGCCCGCCTTCATTCACGACCGGGGCGACCGCTACCGGCGTACCGTCGATCCGGATGAGATGGACGATCTCTATCGGTTGCGCAGCCTGGCGGATGCCGGTATTGCCCTGGCCGCCGGATCGGATGCGCCCTATGGTTCGCTGGAACCGCTGGTCGCCGTGCGGGCGGCCATGACACGCCGGACGCGGACGGGAAGCATTATCGGCGGTGCAGAAGCCCTTGGGCAGCGTGCCGCCCTGGGCCTTTACCTTGGAACGCCGGATAATCCCGGCCGTCCATCCTGGCGGGTGCCGGTTGGTCAGGATGCGGATCTCTGTCTGCTGTCCGGGTCTGCGCCGGAGATGCAGGTATCGGCCACCCTGGTCGGTGGTCATCTGCACTGGCACCAGGACTGATTGTCTGAACGGGGTTACCCGCATGCCGCTGCCGGCATCCGGTCAGCCATCGCAGCCGCGATAGTCACAGTGGGCTGACGGTCCCAGCCTTGGCAGGGGGCTGGCCCTGACCTTTCCAATTGAACCGCGCTGGCGAAGATCGGGCGCTTTGTCCGTTGGGGGGCTGGTTTACATGGCAGATTGGGGACTTGTCCGTTGGATTGCCGGCAGGTTGTTCCAACTGCCACCGCGACAGTCAAGAAAGGTCGGTGTGGAGCGGGACCTGCCGGTGGTCATGCCGGACGGGGCCGTTCTGCTGGCCGATCGGCACTTCCCCAAGGATCGGCTACCCCGGGGTACCGTGCTGATGCGCAGCCCCTATGGCAAGGCCACCTTGTTCGGATTGATGGCGGGCCTGTTTGCCGAGCGGGGCTTCACAACGGTCGTGCAATGCGTTCGCGGAACCATGGGTTCCGGGGGCATTTTCGACCCGCTGCGCCAGGAATATGCCGATGGTGCGGCCACTGTCGGCTGGCTGTGCGCCCAATCCTGGTTCAAGGGGCCCTTGTTCACGTTCGGCCCCAGCTATCTGGGCACCGTGCAATGGGCCCTGGCCGCAGCGGCGGGGCACAGGCTGGACGGGATGGGCACCTTGATGACCCTGTCCAATTTCCGCGACCATATCCTGCACGGTGGTGGCTTTTCCCAGGCGGGTACGCTGGGTTGGGCGGAACTGATGCAGCAGATGATCCATTATGTGCCCGGCCGGCGGATGCGCCGGCCCAAGGCAGGCAGCCTGGATCATGTCCATGATCTGCTGCCGGTCAGCGCCTTGGACCAGGCCGCCTTCGACAGGCCGGTTCCCTGGTGGCGCGACTGGGTCCACCACCAAAGGCCCGACGATCCCTGGTGGAATTCGATCGATTATTCCACGGCGGTAACGGCGCTGGACGCACCGGTAACCATGGTCGGCGGTTGGCAGGACATATTCCTTCCCCATCAGGTTCGAGAGTTCCAGGCGCGGCAAGCGGCCGGAAAGCCGGCCTTTCTGACCATCGGACCCTGGGTACATGCCTCTATGAAGGGCATGTTTGAAGGGCTTCGGCTGTCATTGGAGATGTTCACGCATCTGGCACACGCAGATCGATGCAATGGCGGGCGGCCTGCCGTGCGCCTTTTTCTGCAAGGGGCCGGCGAATGGCGGGATTACCCGTCCTGGCCGCCTCCGGATGCGGAAACCCACGATTATTTCCTGCGGTCCGATGGCCGGCTGGCACGCGGGCGTCCATCCGATGACGAGGGGGCGGACAGTTTCGTTTACGATCCCGCCGATCCCACGCCGGACGTCCATGGCCCCACCACCATGTCCGGCAATCGCCGCCGCCTTATGACGGCATTGGAGCGGCGAGGGGATGTGCTGATCTATTCCAGCCCGCCTCTGTCCCGGGAGATGGATGTCATTGGTCCTGTCGAGGTGGAACTTCATGTGCGCACTGACAGGGAGCAGGCGGATTTCTTTGCGTGCCTGTGTGACGTCGACGAAAAAGGCCGGTCGATCCAGGTGTCCGATGGCTATCTGCGTTCGCGTCCGGGCCAGCCCACGGCAGACGGAGCGGGGATCAAACAGATCAAAATTGCCTGCTGGCCCACAGCTTGGCGGTTCCGGCGCGGACATTGTCTACGGTTGATCGTGGCCGGTGGTGCCCACCCGCGTTTTGCCCGCAACACGGGAACCGGGGAGCCATTGGCTAGCGCCACAACCCTGGTGCCGACGCGGCAGGAAATCATCCACAGCAATAACCATGCGTCTTTCCTGCGCCTGGCCGTTGTCGGCAATCACGGGATGGCCGCCGGCGCTTCCACGGAGATTTAAGATGATCAAGACCAGATTGACGGAACTTCTGGGCATTGAACGGCCCATCGTGCAGGGCGGCATGCAGAATGTCGGCTACGCCGAACTGGCGTCCGCTGTTTCCAATGCCGGCGGCCTGGGCATCCTGACAGCCTTGACCCAGCCGTCACCGGAAGCCCTGTCGGCGGAGATCGCGCGCTGCCGTGCGATGACGGACAAGCCCTTCGGCGTGAACATGACCGTGTTCCCGACCACGCGGTCGCCGGACTACAAGGCCTATGCACAGGCCATCATTGATAGCGGCGTCAAGGTGGTGGAGACCGCCGGAACGTCGGCCGTTGTCGAAATCTGGGAGATGCTGAAGGCCAGGGGCATCAAGATCCTGCACAAATGCACATCGGTCCGTCACGCCTTGTCCGCGGAACGCAAGGGCGTGGATGCCATCTCCATCGACGGGTTCGAATGTGCCGGCCATCCCGGAGAGGACGACATCCCCGGTCTGATCCTGATCCCGGCGGCGGCTGACAAGGTCCGCATCCCCCTCATCGCGTCCGGCGGATTTGCCGATGGGCGTGGGCTGGTGGCAGCCCTGGCCCTGGGAGCGGATGGCATCAATATGGGCACCCGCTTCTGCGCGACGGTGGAGGCGCCGATCCATCCGGCGGTGAAGCAAGCCTATCTGGACAATGACGAGCGCGGCACCAACCTGATCTTCCGCAAGTTTCACAATACGGCCCGTGTCGGCAAGAATACGGTTTCCGACGAGGTGGTCCGCCGCCTGTCATCACCCGATGCGGTGTTCGAGGATGTGGCCGATCTGGTCAGCGGCGCCAAGGGGCGGGAACTGTTGAGGTCCGGTGACCTGTCGCAAGGCATTTTCTGGGCGGGTATGGTGCAGGGCCTGATCCATGACATTCCAACGGTCGGTGACCTGATGGAACGTATCATCGCGGAAGCGGAAGCGATCATTGACGAACGGCTGACACGACAGATGCGGCGATGAGTTGTCAAAGCGTGGATTATATCTGAAATCTGATCACGTCCCGGGTCGTTGTGCAGGGGCGCCATGGTGCCGCCGCTCCGGCACCACCGACAGGGACGTGATCATTGCGCGTGAAATTGCGCCTTCACGACATTCGCAAATTCGCAGGATCATCTCGGCAAATCTTCACCACTTCAGCCATTCACCAAACGGGGTTGTCTCCCGATGATGCGCCCATCAGTGAAGGGCGGGGAATATCCGTTCTGTCACGAGAGCAGGTACATCACGATCAGGAAACACCCCCATGAGCGCAGCAGCGTCCGAGACCGTGTCCTCCTTCAAGCCCAAGAAGTCGGTGGCCCTCTCGGGCGTCACCGCCGGCAATACTGCCCTTTGCACCGTTGGCAAATCCGGCAATGATCTGCACTACCGCGGGTATGACATCCTGGACATCGCTGAACGTTGCGAATTTGAGGAAGTGGCCCATCTGCTGGTCCATGGCAAGTTGCCCACCGGTGCCGAACTGCGGGCCTACAAAGCCAAACTGAAGGCGATGCGCGGCCTGCCCACCAATGTCAAACAGGCGCTGGAGTGTCTTCCGGCTTCAGGCCATCCGATGGACGTGATGCGCACCGGCGTGTCAGCGCTCGGCTGCGCCCTGCCGGAGAAGGACGACCACAACATCCCCGGTGCCCGCGACATCGCCGACCGGCTGATGGCTTCGCTGGGATCGATGCTGCTCTACTGGTATCACTGGTCCACCAATGGCAAGCGCATCGATGTCGATACCGACGATGACAGCATCGGCGCGCATTTCCTGCATCTGTTGCATGGCCGCAAGCCGTCGGCCGTCTGGGAACGGGCGATGCAGACCTCACTGATCCTCTATGCCGAACATGAGTTCAATGCCTCCACCTTCACCGGCAGGGTCATCGCCGGTACAGGCTCGGACATGTATTCCGCCGTAACCGGTGCCATCGGTGCGCTCCGCGGCCCCAAGCACGGCGGTGCCAACGAGGTCGCGTTCGAAATCCAGAAGCGCTACGATAATCCGGACGAGGCGGAGGCCGATATCCGGGCGCGGGTGGAGCGCAAGGAGGTGGTGATCGGCTTCGGCCATCCCGTCTACACCGTGTCGGACCCGCGCAACGAGGTGATCAAGCGCGTGGCCCACCAACTGTCGCTGGAGGCCGGTTCCACCAAGATGTTCGACATCGCGGCCCGACTGGAGGCGGTGATGTGGGATGTGAAGCGGATGTTCCCGAACCTCGACTGGTTCAGCGCTGTCTCCTACCATATGATGGGCGTGCCTACGGCGATGTTCACGCCGCTGTTCGTGATCGCCCGCACTTCGGGTTGGGCTGCGCATGTCATCGAACAGCGCATTGACAACAAGATCATCCGGCCCAGCGCCAATTATGTCGGCCCGGAAGACCGCGCCTTCGTCGTTATCGACCAGCGTCAGTGAGGGCGTGGCCATGAAAGCCTATCGCAAATCGCTGCCCGGCACGTCGCTGGACTATTTCGACGCCGCCGCCGCCGTTGACGCTATCCGTCCCGATGCCTGGGCCGGTCTGCCCTACGTATCGCGCGTGCTGGCTGAACAGCTTGTCCGCCGCTGCGATCCGGCCCTGCTGCCCGAAGCGCTGCGCCAACTGGTGGAACGCCGCCGCGACCTGGATTTCCCCTGGTATCCGGCCCGTGTGGTCTGCCACGACATCCTGGGCCAGACGGCTTTGGTCGATCTGGCGGGGCTGCGCGACGCCATATCCCTCCAGGGTGGCGATCCGGCCAAGATCAACCCGGTCGTGCCGACGCAATTGATCGTCGATCACTCCTTGGCCGTGGAACATGGCGGCTTCGACCCGGACGCCTTCGCCAAGAACCGTGCCATCGAGGACCGCCGTAACGAGGACCGGTTCCATTTCATTGAATGGAGCAAGCGGGCCTTCGAGAATGTCGACGTGATCCCGGCCGGCAATGGCATCATGCACCAGATCAACCTGGAGAAGATGTCGCCGGTCATCCAGGTGCGCGATGGTGTGGCCTTCCCCGACACCTGTGTCGGCACTGACAGCCACACCCCGCATGTCGATGCGCTGGGCGTCATCGCCATCGGCGTCGGCGGGCTGGAGGCGGAGACGGTGATGCTGGGCCGGGCATCAATGATGCGCCTACCCGACATTGTCGGCGTCCGCCTGACCGGCCGGCCGCAAGCCGGCATCACCGCCACCGACATCGTGCTGGCCCTGACCGAGTTCCTGCGCAAGGAACGGGTGGTCGGCGCTTGGATCGAGTTCTTCGGGGAGGGGGCGGCTATCCTGTCCATCGGCGACCGGGCCACCATCTCCAACATGTGCCCGGAATACGGCGCGACCGCCGCCATGTTCCATATCGACCAGCAGACCATCGAATATCTGCGCCTGACGGGCCGCGAACCGGCGCAGGTGGTGCTGGTCGAGCATTACGCCAAGACCCTGGGCCTGTGGGCCGACGCGCTGAAGACCGCCGAGTATGAGCGGGTGCTGGAATTCGACCTGTCCGGTGTCGTGCGCAACATGGCCGGCCCGTCCAACCCGCACAAGCGCCTGCCGACCTCTGCCCTGGCCGAACGCGGCATCGCCGTCGATCTGGACAAGGCGCAGGCGGAGGAACGCGATGGCCTGCTACCCGATGGTGCAGTGATCATCGCCGCAATCACCAGCTGCACCAACACCTCCAACCCCCGCAATGTGGTGGCCGCCGGCCTGCTGGCCAAGAAGGCCAATGCCTTGGGCCTGGGCGCCAAGCCCTGGGTCAAAACCTCCTTCGCGCCGGGGTCCAAGGTGGCGCGGCTTTATCTGGAAGAAGCCGGCCTGCTGGCGGAACTGGAAAAGCTGGGCTTCGGCATCGTCGCCTATGCCTGCACCACCTGCAACGGCATGTCCGGCGCCCTCGACCCGGCCATCCAGCGGGAAATCATCGACCGCGACCTGCACACGACGGCGGTGCTGTCCGGCAACCGTAATTTCGACGGCCGCATCCACCCCTATGCGAAACAGGCCTTTCTGGCCTCGCCGCCGCTGGTGGTCGCCTATGCCATTGCCGGCACGATCCGGTTTGATATCGAACACGACGTGCTGGGTACCGATCCGCGGGGAAACCCCATCACTCTGAAGGACCTGTGGCCCACGGATGCGGAGATCGACGCCATCGTGGCCGCCAGCGTCAAGCCCGAGCAGTTCCGCCAGGTCTATGAGCCGATGTTTGGTGCTGGCCGGGCCAGGGCCGAGAAGGTTAGCCCGCTCTATGACTGGCGCCCGACCTCCACCTATATCCGGCGCCCCCCTTATTGGGATACCGAAGGGGTGGGTGCCTTGGCCGCGTTCCCGAGAACACTAAAGGACATGCGACCGCTGGCCATTCTGCCCGACAACATCACTACCGACCATCTGTCGCCGTCCAACGCCATCCTGGCCCATTCGGCGGCGGGCGAGTACCTGACGCGCATGGGGCTGCCGGAAGAGGATTTTAACTCCTACGCCACCCATCGAGGCGACCATCTGACGGCCATGCGTGCCACCTTCGCCAACCCGCAGCTGGTCAATGAAATGGCCGTGGTCGACGGGGCGGTGAAAAAGGGATCGCTGACCCGCCTGGAACCCGACGGCAAGGTGATGCGCATGTGGGAAGCCATCGAAACCTATCTGAACCGTCGCCGTCCCCTGATCATCATTGCCGGTGCCGATTACGGCCAGGGGTCCAGCCGCGACTGGGCCGCCAAGGGCGTGCGGCTGGCGGGCGTGGAAGCCATCGTGGCCGAGGGGTTCGAGCGTATCCACCGTACCAACCTGATCGGCATGGGCGTGTTGCCGCTGGAGTTCAAGCCGGGCACGACGCGCCTGACTCTGGAACTGGACGGTACGGAGACCTTTGACGTGACAGGCGAGCGCAAACCGCGCGCCGACCTGACCCTCCTCATCCGCCGCCGCAATGGCGAGCGGGTGGAGGTGCCCGTCACCTGCCGCCTGGATACGGCCGAGGAAGTGTCAATTTATGAGGCGGGCGGCGTACTGCAGCGCTTTGCCCAGGATTTCCTGGCCAGTGAAGGCCCGAAGAGGGAGGCCGTCTGATGGCGTCCGCTCCCCAAATCCGCATTCCCGCCACCTATATGCGTGGCGGTACCAGCAAGGGCGTGTTCTTCCGGCTGGAGGATTTGCCCGAACGCTGCCAGGTGCCGGGCGAGGCGCGTGACCTTCTGTTCCTGCGCACCATCGGCAGCCCCGATCCCTATGCCAAGCACACCGATGGCATGGGCGGAGCCACCTCCAGCACCTCCAAATGCGTGATCCTGTCGAAGAGCAACCGGCCCGGTCATGATGTGGATTACCTCTATGGCCAGGTGTCTATCGACAGCGCCTTTGTCGACTGGTCGGGTAATTGCGGCAACCTGTCCACCGCCGCCGGGGCCTTCGCCATTCATGCCGGACTGATCAATCCCGCCCGCGTGCCAACGGACGGCATCTGCACGGTGCGCATATGGCAGGCCAACATCGGCAAGACCATCGTCGCTCATGTCCCCGTCACGGGTGGTCAAGTGCAGGAGACCGGTGATTTCGACCTGGATGGTGTCACCTTCCCGGCCGCCGAAATCGTGCTGGAATTCCTTGATCCCGCCGATGAGGGGGAGGATGGCGGCACCATGTTCCCCACCGGGAACCTGGTCGATGAGCTTGAGGTACCCGAAAGCATCGCCCCCAGTGGCAAGCTAAGGGCAACGATGATCAATGCCGGCATCCCGACCATCTTCGTGGATGCCGCCGATATCGGCTATCGCGGCACGGAGCAGCAGGGCGACGTCAACGACGACAAGGCAGCACTCACCCGGTTCGAGTTGCTGCGGGCCATCGGTGCCGTCCGCATGGGGCTGATCACGGACATTGCCGACGCGCCCAAGCGTCAGCACACGCCAAAGATCGCCTTCGTGGCCCCGCCCTCGGACCATACCGTTTCCAGCGGTAAACGGATTGCCGCCGGGGATATCGATCTTCTCGTCCGTGCCCTGTCCATGGGCAAGCTGCACCATGCCATGATGGGCACGGCGTCGGTCGCCATCGCCACGGCGGCGGCCATTCCCGGTACATTGGTCAATCTTGCGGCTGGCGGCGGTGAACGCAACGCGGTGCGTTTCGGACACCCCTCCGGCACGCTGCGCGTGGGCGCGGAAGCCAAGCTGGCCAATGGAAAATGGCAGGTCACGAAGGCCGTGATGAGCCGCAGCGCCCGCATCCTGATGGAAGGCTGGGTCCGCGTGCCCGCCGATACGTTCTGACATTCTCCAAGGAACCGACATGTCTACCCGCAAGCAACTGAAGGCCCTGGTGGAAGCCCGCCGCGGCATCATCGTTCCCGGCGCGTTCAACGCGTTGTCCGCCAAGGTGGTGGAGGATCTGGGCTTCGAAGCCATCTATGTCACCGGCGCCGGTGTCACCAACATGTGGTTCGGCATGCCGGACCAGGGCTTCATGGGCCTGGCCGAAATCGCCGACCACACGGCCCGCATCCGCGATACGGTCAGTGTTCCGCTGCTGGTCGATGCCGATACCGGCTTCGGCAATGCGCTGAATGTCTATCACACTGTCCGCACGCTGGAGCGGGCCGGGGCCGACTGCATCCAGTTGGAAGACCAGGTGGCACCCAAGCGCTGTGGCCATTTCAATGGCAAGGACGTCATCTCCACCGAGGAAGCGGTGTCGAAGATCAAGGCCGCCGTCGATGCCCGCCGCGACCCGGACCTGCTGATCATGGCCCGTACCGATGCCGCCGCCGTGCATGGGTTCGAGGCCGCTGTGGAACGTGCCCAGAAATTCGCCGAGGCCGGGGCGGACATCCTGTTCGTGGAGGCAGTGACCAAGGCAGAAGAGGTCCGCGCCCTGCCGCAGCGGCTGGAACGGCCGCAATTGATGAATATGGTCATCGGCGGCAAGACACCGATCTTCAACGCCACCGAACTGGCCGGTCTGGGCTATGGCATCGTGCTCTACGCCAATGCCGCCTTGCAGGGGGCGGTTATGGGCATGCAGAAGGCGCTGAAGGTCCTGCGTGACGAAAAGGAGGTGAGGGAGGATAGCGGCCTCGTCACCCTCTTCGCCGAACGTCAGCGTCTGGTGGGGAAGCCCGAGTGGGACGCGCTGGACAAACGCTATAGCTGACGCGGCCGGGTGATCCGCACCGACACGCCGTCGATGATGGCGGGCACCGGTGCGGATGGCTTGTCCACCTGGACACTGACTGCCTGGATGGCGGGGAAGCCGTCCAGCAGGTCGGCGGCCACGGCCTCCGCCACGCCCTCGATAGTGCGGAAGCGGCGGGCCGTGGCTACGCGGGTCGCGGCCGCCGTCAGCTTGGCGTAGCAGACGGACAGGTCCCAATCATCCGCCTTTCCCGCCGCTGACAGGTCCAGCGTGCAATCCAGGGAGATGAAGAAGCGCTGGCCCAGCTTCGCCTCCTCCGCCGTCAGCCCGTGATGGGCATAAACGGCAATGCGGTGAACCAGGATATGGTCGGTCATGATGTCTCCATAGGGCGGGGGGCAGACAAGGCTTCACCGAGGGTAGACCCCGGCGGCGATCAGGCCGGCATGATGCGCCATATCCACCATGATCAGGGCGCTGCGCCGCCGCCCTGCAGTTTTGGCCGATGCTCGCGTGCCTTCTGTGCCAGGGCGTCGTAATCGATATCCTCATCTTCGTTCAGGCCGTCGCTGACGGCGTTGAACCATTTGCCGCTCATGTCCAGCGCCATGCCATGGGTCAGGTGCCCACCTTCGGCCAGGTTCATGCCCATGATGGTGTCGCCGGGCTTCAGCATGGCGAAGAATACGGCCTGGTTGGCCTGGCCGCCGGAGTTGGGCTGGACGTTGGCGGCCTGCGCCCCATATAGGGCCTTGACGCGATCGACGGCCAGTTGCCCGACCACGTCCACATGCTCGCAACCGCCATAATAGCGCTTGCCGCGATAACCCTCGGCGTACTTGTTGGTAAGCTGCGAGACCTGTGCCAGCGTCACCGCCGGTGAGGTATAGTGCTCCTCTCGTCCGCGATGACGGATGCGATTTCGGGATCGATCGGGTCGATCGTGCAGCGGGCGCGTTCAAACATGCCACTCTCCTGAAGTGAAAAAGGCCGGGGAGCAGGCCGCCCCGCTGCCCGGCCGTTCCTGGTATCAAGGCCGCGTCACGCCGCCGCGGCGCGCAGGGTCCTGGCGGCGCTGACCATGCTGGTCAGCGCCGGAATCACCTCGTTCCACTGGCGGGTCTTCAGGCCGCAATCGGGATTGACCCAGAGACGCTCGGCCGGGATGCGCTCCGCGGCCTTCTTCATCAGGTCGACGATATGCGCCTCGGTCGGGATATTCGGCGAATGGATGTCATAGACGCCGGGGCCGATCTGGTTGGGGTAGTTGAAGTGGTCGAACGCTTCCAGCAACTCCATGTCCGACCGGGAGGTCTCGATGGTGATGACGTCGGCATCCATGTCGGCGATGGACGCGATGATGTCGTTGAACTCCGAGTAGCACATGTGGGTGTGGATCTGGGTCTCGTCGGCCACGCCATTTGCCGTGATGCGGAAGCTCTCCACCGCCCAGTCCAAATATTCCTTCCACTGTGCCCGGCGCAGGGGCAGGCCTTCGCGCAGCGCCGCCTCGTCAATCTGGATGACGCGGACACCCACCTTTTCCAGGTCCAGCACCTCCTCGCGGATGGCCAGCGCCAACTGATAGCAGGAGACGGAGCGCGGCTGGTCGTCGCGCACAAAGGACCAGTTCAAGATGGTGACCGGGCCGGTCAGCATGCCCTTCATGGGCTTGTCCGTCAGCGACTGGGCGTAGGTGATCCAGTCGACCGTCATCGCCTTGGGCCGGCTGATATCGCCGAACAGGATCGGCGGCTTCACACAGCGCGAGCCGTAGGACTGCACCCAGCCGCCCTGACTGAAGGCGTAGCCGTCCAGCTGCTCACCGAAATATTCGACCATGTCGTTACGCTCGGCCTCGCCATGCACCAGCACGTCCAGGCCCAGGGCCTCCTGCTCGCGCACCGACCGTTCGATCTCCTGGCGCATCGCCTGGTTATAGGCGGTCAGGTCCAGGTTCCCGGCCTTGAAGGCACTGCGCACCAGGCGGATTTCCCTTGTCTGCGGGAAGGAGCCGATGGTGGTGGTGGGGTACAGGGGCAGGTTCAGATGCGCCTGTTGCCTGGCGGCACGGTCGGCGAAGGTGCCCTTGCGGCGACCGAGGGTGGCATCGATACGGCCGATTGCGGCCTTCACGGCCGGGTTGTTGACGCGAGGGGAATTGCGGCGGGCGGCGATGGCGGCTTCGTTGGCCGCCAGCTCATCGGCGACAGCGTTGCGCCCCTGGGCCAAGGCCGTGGCCAGCAGCTTGATCTCTGCCAACTTCTGGATGGCGAAAGCCAGCCAGGATTTGACTTCATCGTCCAACTGGCGCTCGCCAGCCAGATCGACGGGGACGTGCAGCAGCGAGCAGGAGGGGGCAATCCACAGCCGGTCACCCAACTGCGCGGCCGCGGGCTCCAGCCAGTTCAGCACGGCAGCCAGGTCGGTCTTCCAGATGTTGCGGCCATTGACAACACCCAGGGAGATCACCCGGTCGGATGGGACAGCGCGGATCAGCGCGTTGACCTCGTCACGGGCATTGATGGCGTCCAGATGGATGCCCTGGACCGGCAGCCCGGTGACCAGGTCCAGGTTTTCGCGCAACTGACCGAAATAGGTGGCCAGCAGCAGCTTGACGCCACTGTCCTTCAACGCCGCATAGGCCTGGGTGAAGGCGTCGCGCCATGCGCCATCCAGTTCGGTGACCAGGATGGGTTCATCGATCTGCACCCATTCCACGCCTTGGCCGGCCAGGGCCTTCAGCAACTCGGCATAGACGGGCAGCAGGCGGGGCAGCAGGGCCAGCTTGTCGGAGCTATCCTTGGACTTGCCCAGTGCCAGGTAGGTGACGGGGCCGACGATCACCGGCTTGGCCTTCACACCCAGCGACTTGGCCTCGGCCAGCTGTTCCAGCAGGCGCGACGCGTCGAGCTTGAACTCGGTGCCGACATCGAATTCCGGAACGATGTAATGGTAGTTGGTGTCGAACCACTTGGTCATTTCACCGGCGGCCACACCGCCGCAGCAGGCGGCATGGTCCTCGGTGCCCTTGGCCGAGCGACCGCGCGCCACGCGGAAGTAATTGTCCAGCTTGTTGCCATGGAAGCCCTGTACCCGCTCCGGCAGGTTGCCCAGCGTGAAGCTCATGTCCAGGACCTGGTCGTAGAAGGCGAAGTCGCCCACGGGCACGAGGTCCAGGGCGGCCTGGTCGCGCCAATGGCGGGCGCGAAGCTCAGCGCCGACGGCGATCAGCGCGTCACGGGAGGAGGCACCCTTCCAGTAGGCTTCCTGGGCGAATTTCAGTTCGCGCTTGGCGCCGATGCGGGGGAAGCCGAGATTGTGGGTCGTTGCCATGGTCTTCACCTTGGGAATGGGGAACGACCCGGACCATATGACCTGTAAATGATGAAGAAAAATGGTATGATTTCATGATTCAATGAAACAGATTCATGCTTGGAAACATCATGTCGATTCTGGAGCGCATTCATCTTTCCATCATCCGTGAGGTGGATCGCCAAGGCTCGCTGACCGCCGCCGCCAGCCAGTTGAACCTGACGCAATCGGCGCTGAGCCATTCCATTGCCAAGCTGGAGAAGCAGATCGGCATCGCCATTTGGCATCGGGAAGGGCGCAGCCTGCGGCCGACCCAGGCCGGGGAATGGCTGCTGGCTGTCGCCAACCGGTTGCTGCCGCAACTGACCCATGCCGAAGAGCGGTTGCGCCAGTTCGCCAAGGGGGAAAGGGGCAACCTGCGCATCGGCATGGAATGCCATCCCTGCTATCAATGGCTGCTGAAGATCGTGGCGCCCTATCTCGACACCTGGCCCCTAGTGGATGTGGATGTCCGGCAGAAGGTGCAGTTCGGCGGCATCGGTGCCCTGTTCGGCTATGACATCGACATGCTGGTGACGCCGGACCCCTTGTTCAAGCCGGGCCTGCGCTTCGAGCCGGTGTTCGATTACGAGCAGGTGCTGGTGGTGGGACCGGACCACAAGCTGCGCGACGCCGACTATGTCGAGGCCCGGCAGGTGGCTGAGGAAACGCTGATCACCTATCCGGTGCCCACCGATCGGCTCGACATCTACACCCGTTTCCTGATGCCGGTGGGTGTCAACCCGAAGCGGCACAAGGAGATCGAGACGACGGACATCATGCTGCTGATGGTCTCCCACGGTCGCGGCGTGGCCGCCCTGCCGCGTTGGATGGTGGAGGAGTTCGGGCCCAGGTTCGGCGTATCGCCCGTGCGGTTGGGGCCTGACGGCGTTGACAAGCAGATTTTCCTGGGTTTCCGGGAGGCCGACGCCGATATCGACTATCTGCGTGCATTCGTGGATATGGCGCTGGCCCACCGGGAAGCGTCGGAGAAATGAGCCTGCCGATGGCCCGGTCCATCTCCATCAGGACGTCCTTGGGAATCGGAGCGTGATCCAGCAGAAGACGCGCCTTCTCCTTCGGTTGCCATATGGTCTTGCCAAGCCGGCGCAGGCGTAGATCAACGCATTGCCTGAGTTCCCGCTCTCGGGGCCTCATACCAGGTTGCGGTGAGTGGAACTCACCGCAACCTGGTTGGCGCGGTACGAGCGCTCGCGCGCCCATGCGCGCGTGAGCCAAGCCGCCGGATGGCGGCGCCCGGCGCATGAGGGCTGCATGGATCAGGACCGTAGGTTCTGATCCATGCAAATAGGTATCAGTCCCAGGCATTCCATCAAACATCCGGCAAGGTGGAAGTGCCAACCCTGGGCATCCCGCTTGATCTGGAAGAAACGGCTTTGGGGCAACGCCGATCGCCTGGGGGCCGCGCCAAGCTGCCGTCGTTCATCGGTCATATAGGCAACCTGCGAACACTGGTGCTGGAGGCGGAAAGATCATCGTGGAGGTCAGGCCTGATCGTGCTGGCCGCGCTGGCGCTGTGAAATGAAGGAACCGATGACAAGCCCCAGCCCGGCCCCCAGAGTCGGGCCGAACGGTGCGGCGTTGCCCCGCAGGGGGCCGAACAGGATGCCGGCTCCGGCCACCCTGCATCATGCCCGAATGGCTGCTCAGCGGTCGTTCTTTCGCGGATCATGGTGCTCAAGATAATTCACCATGATCCAGGGTGCTGGGACAGTCCGGGCCTTGAAGGGGCTGGGACCTTATCTCTTGCGGTCGAACAGGCCGGTGCCGCCGCGTTGAAGGATGTCGGGATCGACGGTGAAGCCCAGCCCGCCCAGTTCCTCAGCCTTCAGATCTGGCAACCGGTCGACAGCCCTGAGGAACCGGTCCTGTTCGGGTACGGAGATGATCCCGTCCGCCAGGGCACGGAATTTTTCGACGCACTGGTCGCGGGTGAAATAGACACTCTCCAGTACGGCGCGCCGCCGCTCGTCCTTTTCCGGCAGGATGGAGATGCCATTATTCCCATCCTCAAGGGCAGATGGTGCCGCACCTTCACCGCGAAGCGCCCAATCCACGGCTTCCACCGACATCTTGCCGGCAAGGGCCTGGGCGTGGCCGCTGGAAGCCGCATCCCGTGACGGTGTGGGGATGACCAGCCGGGCGGCCCGCTGGATTACCGTCCTGCCCAGGCCCAATGCCGCGCCGATGCCCGCAATGGCACCGGGTGCCAGATGAGCCCCCTGTCCGTCCAGGCTTTTGACAAGCCCAACCTGGATTTCCCAGGCAACTGCCACGCCCCGTACCAGGTCGGCGCCCGTCAGCCCCCAATGCTGAGTTGCCGCCAATATGGGCGGGATACTGCCGCCCTGATGGGAGGCGCCGTGCAGTTCGTCTCCACAAACGGCCAAGCCGTTTGCCCATGCAACCCATTCCGGGGAATAGCGGCGGTAGGGCGACAGGCCGAACAGAATGGCGCCCGGTTGATGCGGATGGGCGATGGCCTGATCGCGGCTGCTAACGACAGGGGCATTGTTCAGGGAGGCAGCAGCCACGGCGGCATTGCCGATGATGAGGTTGCCAACCGCTATCGCCATCTCGGCATCGACCGGCAGGGTGTCGATTGCCGCGGACGCGATCCTTCCGGCCAGTTGCTCCTCCTGGGGCGTGTTCTCGGCGAATTGGTGGCGCTGATACTGGGTCACCGGGGCGTGCTCCTGCGGTGGGTCGAATGGTTGGTGTTATCGACGGCGATCATCTGGAAATAGCCGCTCAGTGCCAGGGTGCGGCGGCCGCCGGCCGGCGATTGGATCATCCCGTCGACCAGGATGGTCATGGCGGTTTGGTTTGTGTGGATCACACGGGCCGTCAGTTCCAGGATGTGGCCGATGGGCACCGGCTGGTGGAAACGCAAGTTGTCCGTTCGCGCCATCGTCACCTTGCCGTTGGTATGGCGGCTGGCGGCGGCCAGCGCGGCCTTGCCCATGAGGCGCAGGGCGTTACCGCCGAACAGCGTGCCGTCATGGTCGCCTGCCTCGGCAAGCACGGTTTCCATCAGCACGGCGCTGGTTTCCATCGGCAGTTCTTCAGCCGCCATCATTGCGGTCACGGGCATGTTGCTCTTCCAATCCGCTTGCCAATTGCGTCGTCATTCTCAATATTTGCAAACGCAGGGCAGGGAAATGCCTGAAGTGGTGAACGTTTGCGCAGGATGTTCTGCGAATTTGTGAATGATGTGAATGGCGGGGTCATGCGCAAACAATTCGTCGGTGTCCGGTTGCGCCGGTTGCGGGAGGAGAAGGGGCTGAGCCAGGCGGCGCTGGCCCGGGCGCTGGAGCTGTCACCCAGCTATTTGAACCAGTTGGAACAGAACCTGCGACCACTGACGGTCCCGGTGCTGCTGAAGATTAACGCCGTGTTCGGCGTCGATGTGCAGCTTTTCTCCGAGGATGAGGAGGCGCGTCTGGTCGCCGACCTGCGCGAGGCGTTGACCGAGGCCGGTGTGGCTGACGGCGTGGCACTGGCGGAGTTGAAGGAACTGGCATCCAGCATGCCGTCGGTGGGTAGGGCACTCCTGTCCCTGCATCGCCGGTACCGCGAGGCGTCGGGGCGGCTGGAACAGGTATCGGCTCGGCTGGGGGAGGAATGGCAAGCCACGCCCAAGCCCCTGATGCCGTTCGAGGAGGTGCGCGATTTCTTCTATGCCCGCCACAACCATGTCGAGCCGCTGGACATGGCGGCGTCGATGCTGCACCGCAGCGCCAACCTGGCTGTCGGCAACATGGCGCCCGGCCTGCTGGTCCATTTGGCCCGTCGCCACGATGTGCGGGTGGTGATGGTCGAGAGTGGCGTGGAAGGCGACCGCGCATCCCGCCGTTTCGACCGGTCCAGCCGAACGCTCTACCTGTCCACAGATCTGACGGCGGGACAGCGGGCCTTCCACATGGCGACGCAGGTGGCCTTCCTGGAGCAGGCAGACGAGTTGGACCGGCTGACAGCCCAGGCCGACTTCTCCGGGGAGGAGGCGCGGCGCCTGGCCCGCATCGGTCTGGCCAACTATTTCGCGGGTGCGGTCATCCTGCCCTATCAGCCCTTCCTCGCGGCCGCGGAAAGCCTGCGCTATGACATCGAACGGCTTGAGCGGCAATTCGGCGTGGGGTACGAGACCATCTGCCACCGGCTTTCCACCCTGCAAAGGCCCGATGCGCGCGGCGTGCCCTTCTTCTTCGTGCGTGTGGATCGGGCCGGCAACATCTCCAAGCGGCAGTCGGCAACCGATTTCCACTTCTCCCGCGTCGGTGGCTCCTGCCCGCTCTGGAATGTGTATGAAGCCTTCGCCCAGCCCGGTCGCATCCTCATCCAGCGGGCGCTGATGCCGGACGGACGGCAGTATCTGTGGGTGGCGCGCACGGTCAGCCACGGGGCCGGCGGTTATGGCGCGCCCGCCAAGCAGTTCGCCATCGGCCTGGGCTGCGACATCCGCCATGCCGGACGGCTGGTCTACACCAAGGGAATGGATTTGTCGGACATGGAAGCGGCCACGCCGATCGGTGCCGGGTGCAAGGTGTGCGAGCGGACAGATTGCGCCCAGCGGGCCTTTCCTGCCATCGGTCGGCATCTCGCGGTGGACGAGGCGGTAGCGCGTTTCGCCCCCTATCGGGCGGAGGCCTGAAAATTCCCTGCTGCTTCACGCGGGAGGAGGGGGCGTCTCTATGGAACTGACTTCGCGCTCATCCAGGGAACGGGGGCTGCACCGTGAACCGGTTGGCAACTCATCACTCAGCGTCCGGCTGCTGTTCGGGCGATGCGTTGATGAAGGGGGCAAGTGCGAGACAGCGGGCTTCGATATCCAGCAATTTCTGCCATTTTAGGGTCAGGCCGAAGCGGCGGGCATTCACCAATTGCGGGACGAGGCAAATATCCGCGAGGCTGGGGCTGTCGCCGAAACAGAACGGATCGTTGCGGTCATCAATGAGGGCAGCACAGGCCGACAGGCCTTCCTCAATGGTGGTCCTGGCCCAGTTCGTCACTTCATCCTCCGCGATGCCCAGCCCCCGGAGGCGTGCCAGAATCTTCAAATTCTGGATGGGATGGGTGTCGCAGGCAATGATCTGGGCGAAGGCGCGCACCTTGGCCCGCAGCAGCGGGTCTGTGGGAAGCAGCGCCGGCGTTGGCACGGTTTCATCAAGATATTCACAAATGGAAAGGGATTGCGTCAGCACATCCTGCCCAACCTCCAGCGCGGGCACCAGACCCTGTGGATTGAGGCGGAGATAGGCGCTGTCATTCTGCTCGTTCCGTCGCAGATGGTGGAAGGCATCCTGATAGGCAATGCCCTTCAGGTTCAGGGCGATGCGGACGCGATAGGACGCAGTGGAACGGAAATAGCCATGGAGGATCATGTCACTTCTCCTGTCAGCGTTTGGGGAGGAAGAAAACGACGGAAGCGGCCAGCAGGGATGGGATGACTGCGACCAGGATCAGATCACGACTGGACCAACCCAGGCCTAGCAAGGTGCCCCCGGCCACCGGCCCCAGGATCGAGCCGACACGCCCCACACCCAGCGCCCAGCCCACACCGGTGGAGCGGATGGAAGTGGGATAGGAGGACGCCGTCACGGCGTTGAGGGCGATCTGGCCGCCGACAATGCCGAACCCCGCCAGTGCGGCGCTGGCGAGTAACAGTGGGACGTTCGGTCCCGCCAGTGCGATGAGGGCGATGAAGCCGGCTGAGCCCGCATAGGCAATAGCCAGGATGGTGGCCGGTTCATGCTGGTCGATGACGCGGCCCAGGATGATCGCCCCGCAAACGCCGCCCAGATTGAGCAATGCCGTGGAAAGGATGGCGGTTTCCAGGGACAGGCCAAGAGAGTGCAGCAGGGAGGGAAGCCAGTTGACCAGGAAATACATGACCAGCAGGTTCATGAAGAACGCCACCCAGACCAGCAGCGTCAGTCTGGCCCGGCCGGCAGCGAAAAGCTCGATCAGCGGGAAACGGGGAGGTGCGGCGGCACTCTCCCGCCGCACCTCCATCATGAACTGGTCGACAGAGGCGTCGGGATCGATCCTGGCCAGAATCCCGGCGAGCTTGCCGCCGGCATCGCCCCGGAGCGCCAGGAACCGGGCCGATTCCGGCAGCAGGACATAAAGTGCTGGCAGCAGGATCAGCGGCAGGAACCCGCCCAATATGAAGACTGACTGCCATCCATACTGCGCGATCAACGGTGCGCTGATGATGCCGCCGATGGTGGAGCCTAATGGAAACCCGCAGAACATGGTCATGACCAGCGTCGCCTTGAGCCGGGCTGGCGCATATTCGTTGGTCAGCGCGATCAGGTTGGGCATGGCGCCGCCAAGCCCGATGCCGGTAAGCAGACGATAGACCAGCAGTTGTTCCGTGTTACTGGCGGTCGCGGTCAGCAGACCGAAAAGCCCGAAGATGGCGCAGCAGAACAGGATCACCGCCTTGCGTCCGATACGGTCGGCAACGGGGCTGAGGGTGAAGGCACCGATGGTGAGGCCCAGCAACCCGGCCCCGAAAATGGGGCCGAACGCCGCCTTGTCCAACTGCCAGGCCTCGGCGATCGACGGCGCGACATAGGCGATGGCCTGCGTGTCGAAACCGTCAATGCCGGCGATGAGCGCACATAGTGCCGCGATACCGAACTGGAACGCACCAGGACGTGCATTATCGATGGCTGAGGCCGAATTGGCCTGCCCGGTCATTCCTGCCATTTCCATCCTCCCAGGGCTGGCGCTTCAGGTCGCCTTCGCCGTTATCTTGTCTATTCCCCCGCCGGCGCGCCGATCGTGATCCGGAGCGGGGTCAGGCCGTCGATGGACACCGTTATTTCGTCCCCCGGGACGACGGGGCCCACACCGGCCGGCGTACCGGTATAGATCAGGTCACCGGGCTCCAGCCGGTAGAACCGGGAGACATAGGCGACAGTCTCCGGCACATCCCAGATAAGATCGGCGAGGTCAGCATCCTGCCGGACCTGACCATTCAGGCTCAGCATGATCCGACCCTTGGCCAGGGGACCGGTTTCCGATGCGGGATGGATCAGCCCCAGCGGCGATGATTGCTCGACATTCTTGCCGGTGTCCCACGGACGCCCCTTGTCGCGCGCCTCCAATTGCAGGTCGCGGCGCGTCATGTCCAGGCCAGCCGCATAGCCGAATACATGGTCCAGCGCGGCTTCACTGGCAATGTTGCGCCCCGGCTTGCCGATGGCGACGACCAGTTCTGCTTCATAGTGAAAATTGGCGGTTTCCGGCGGATAGGCGATCACGGTGCCTGACGGAACCACGGTTTCCGCCCATTTCGTGAAGAAGAAGGGTGGTTCGCGGTCCGGATCCCGGCCCATCTCGCGCGCGTGCGCGGCGTAGTTGCGACCGATGCAGAAGAGCCGCCGGACCGGGAAAACCCGCCCATCCGTGGTGGCGGCCAGTGTCGGCGCCGGAGCGGCGAAAAGCGAGGTCATGCACAATTCTCCTTGAAGAGGCCGAGTTTCTGCTGTGCCGCCTTGTCCGAGTAACCAAACAGAACCAGATCGGTGCGCGCCTGCAGACGCAAGGCCTGCCAGGAAGGCACGACCACGATGTCCCGCGGCGCGAGCGGCATGTCCATCCCGTCGAGCGTGGCGGTTCCGCTGCCTTCAACGACGACGAACACCGTGCCGTCGGTTGAACGCCGGCTTTTTGTCTCGAAGCCTGCGGGCAGAAGCCGGACATGCGCCGATATGGTCGGCATGACCGGGCCGCCATCCGCTGGGTTCACGAATTCTAGGGCATGCCCCAGATGCGGATCGATGGGCGCCGAGCGGGCCATTGCGTCCAGGGCCGGCCGCCAGTTCTGATAAGGGTAATGAAACAGAGCCTGATGCGCCGGCCGGCGGTCGGCGGCGGAGCCGCGCATCGGACGCAGATTATGGCCATAACTGGCCAGGGTTGCGCCGGGCCCCGCCGTCTCCGGATGCACCTTCTGATCCAGATGTTCGGCGAAGCTGGCGTCGAAATGCCTGACCGTCGGGATGTCCAGCCCATCAAGCCAGATGATCGGCGTACCGGTATTGTTGCCATGGTCGTGCCATTGCCAGGACGGTGTCAGGACAAGGTCGAACGGATGCAGGATCGCCTTCTCCCCATCGACGGCCGTGAAGGCCCCTTCGCCTTCCATCACAAAGCGCAGGGCGGATTGCGAATGACGGTGACAGGGCGCGATCTCTCCGGGAAGGACAAGCTGCAACCCGGCATAAAGGCTTGGCGTGATCGCCGACTGTCCTGGAAGCCCTGGGTTCTCCAGGATCAGGACGCGGCGTTCAGCCTGTTCGGCACTGATCAGATCACCCGCCCGCAAGAGATAGGCGCGCACCTCGTCATACTGCCACCGGCGTGCCCGGGCCGGTGATTGCGGTTGTGGGCGCACAAGCTGGCTCAGCGACTCCCACAGCGGTGTCAGGTGATGCGGGGCCATTTCCTGGTAGAGCCGGTCCAGCAGCGTGCGCTGGTCATTGGCCAACAACATTCGGGGTTCCTCCCTGGAACGCTGGATATGCCGACATGTTGAAGGCGTTATACATTGGAGAATGAATTATGCAATGAGTAATTTATGGGTGCGGCACAGGAATGGAAATCCACAGGGGGGCGAGGCCGACGTGGACAGGTCCTGTCCCGCGCCGGCATCAAAATGCCGACGGCCTGGCTTTCGTCGGCCTTGTTTCGTGTTCCCTCAGGTGCCGGGCGCCGCCATCCGGCGGCTTGGCTTGCGCGCCACGGGGCGCGGGCCGGCGGTCGTCGGCCTCCAATCCGCCTAAAGGTCAACCTTTAGGCGGATGGTATAAGTAATTGATGGAGAACCAGTTTTATCCCTGCCAGCCAAGCTGGCGGCTGATGTCGCGGCAGAGTGTGGCGAGTTCAGCCTTCGTCCCGTCCTGTTGGCGGGAATGGGAAGAGTCGGGCTGCAGCACCGTGGCGGTGAGCGCGACGCGCCCCTGCAGGTCGAAAATCGGGAACGCCGTGGCCCGGAGTCCCGGCACCATCATCCCGTCAACATAGGCAAAGCCGTCCGCACGGACCTTCGCGCGCAGCTTCTCTGCGTCGCCTTTGTTGACCGGGCCCTCCGCCAACTCACGCGAAGCCAGATGTTCGGTCTCCGCCGCCGGCATGAAGGAGAAGAAAACCTGGCCGGTTGCAGAGGACAGGAGCGGCAGCACCGACCCGACAGTGAAGGAGGTCATCACGGGCGGGCGGCCCATCAGCCAACGGACAATGGTCGGTCCCAGCGGGCCCAGGGCCGCAAGCTGCACGGTCAGGCTGGTGCGGCGGACAAAATCGGCAATCAACGTGTCCGCGATCTGGAAGGCATCGACCCGCGCCAAGGCCGCCAGGCCGAGTTTCAGGGCAGCAGGTCCCAAATCATACCGTCCTGAGTCGGGATGCTGCTGTGCCATTCCTGCCGCTATCAGGCTTTGGAGATAGCGATGGACCTGGGGTGGCGGCATGTCCGTGGCGTGGGCGATGGTGCTCAAGGGTGCGGCACCGCCCAATGCGGCAAGCGCTTCCAGAACGCGCAGCCCGATCTCCACGGACTGGATGCCGCGACGGCGCGTATCTCCCCCAGATTGGTCGCTCACCCGTCCAACTTCCTGTCAATGTCCCACCAACATGCCTCGGAATTTAGCCGTAGCCCAGGCGGGCGTCCATGAATCCGTTGGCGGCGAAGACCAGAAGGGACGGTTAGGGACCGGGCGGCCGCATGACCCGCCGCCGTCGGGGCGGTTGCGCCGTGCTGTTGCGGATCACCAGTTCATGAGGGAAGAAGGGCATGGGGGCCGGGCAACGGCCTGTCCGGCTGGCGGTGACGATATAGGTGGCCGCAGCGGCGCCCATGGCCACCATTGGCTGGCTGACGGTCGTCAATGTGGGCCAGACACTCGACGCCAGGGGGATGTCGTCGATACCGGCGACGGACAGGTCCGTGGGTACCCTCACGCCCTTCTCCTGGGCCACCGTCATGACGCCGATGGCCATGTTGTCATTGCCGGCAAAGATGGCGGTGGGGCGGTCATCCAGCGCCAGCAGTTCGGCACCCGCGATCCGCCCCGATTCCCGCGTGTAATCCCCGCTGCGGACGAGTAACGGGTCGAACAGGCCGGCCGCCAGCATGACATCCCGGAACGCCTGCAAACGCCGCTCGGCCGAGCCGAGATTGGAACGGCCGCTGATGAAGCCGATGCGGCGATGCCCAAGGTCCAGCAGGTACCGCGTCATGTCCGCCGCCGCCTTGTAATCATCGATGCGCACCATCGCCGGCAGATCGTCCGATTCCACGCCCGGACTGATACGGACATAGTGGCCCGGCCTTTCCTTCAGCAATGCCAGCAGCCTTGGATCATCGGCCAGGCCCGGCATGATGATGAACCCGTCGACCGTCGGCATGGCGATCAGCCGCGTTGCCCGGTCCGTAAATCCTTCCTCCATGAGTTCAAGCGGTTCCACCAGAAGATGGAAGCCGGCCGCACGGGCCGCCGTCACCGCCCCCACCTGCAAGGCAGCGATATACTCGTTCTGCAAGGACATATTGGGCTGTTGAGGATTGCTGCCGAAGACGAAGGCAATCATGAAGTTACGCGATCCCGACAGGCTGCGGGCCGACAGGTTCGGGGCGTAGGCCAGGGAGGCGACGGCCGCTCTCACCCGTTCCCGTGTCGCCGGGCTAGCCTTGGTCTCGCCGTTCAAGACCCGGGAAACGGTCTTGATCGAAACACCGGCCACACGGGCCACATCATAGATGGTGGGCTTGCTCACGAAACGATGCTCTCCGGCTGATCGTTACCTGGATAGGCTTTTACCCGGCATTGGAACATTCGGCAACAGAAGGGGACAGCGCTGGACATTTTGCTTGCGAGGGCACATGGTTGGTGATAGCAAAAATTGGCCGGCAGAGACGCTGGTCTTTTTTTAGCCAAAGGGGACAGCGGTGTCCCCTTTGGCTATCAGATGAGAGAGAACCCCTAAAGGGGTCGTGGCAGGGGGGATGACAATGACAATATCCAAGCGCCCGAATTTGGCTGCCTGACGCTTTGCGCGGTTGCCTATTCCTCACCTGGCAGGGCGCCGGGTATTTCTTGCTCACCTCCCGCGACGGTCAAAAGACGAGAAGGGAGTGACACGATGTACAAATCCCGCTTGATGCTGGGCGCGACCATTCTTTCCCTGGTCCCCGCCCTTGCCGCACAAGCCCAGACGAATGATACCTCGGTTCAGCTTGAGGAAATCATCGTCACGGCACAGAAGCGAGCCGAGCGTCTTATCGATGTTCCTCTTGCCGTCTCGGCGGTGGGGGGCGAGATGCTGGAGAATCTGCGGATCAGCGACAGCAACAGCCTGACCAACGCCGTCCCCTCCCTGACCTATCAGCAGGGCGCCAACCCGACGAACACCAATTTCCGTATTCGCGGCATCGGCACCCAGCTTTTCGGGCAGGGCACGGAGGCTTCGGTTTCGGTTGTTGTGGACGGTGTTGTCTCGGCGCGTGGGGCGCAGGGCTTTGCCGAACTGGCCGATATCGAACGGGTCGAGGTTCTGCGGGGTCCGCAGGGCACGCTGTTCGGCAAGAATGCCACGGCCGGCGTGATCAATGTGGTGACGGCCCGTCCCTCCGACGAGTTCGGCGGCCGGGCCGAACTGACCATTGCGGAAGGCGACGAGTACCGCGCCAAGAGCACCGTTACCGGCCCGTTGAGCGATACGGTGCGGGCACGGCTGAGCGGCTACTACACCAATGTCGGCGGCTATGTCCGCAATGTCACGACCGGCAAGGACGTGCAGGGGTCGGAAGGCTGGGGCGCCCGCGGCAAGCTGGAATGGGATGCCAGCGACAATCTGAATGTCCTGTTCGCGGCTGATTACCGCAAGCAGGACGCCGTGTGCTGCGCGTCGGTTCCGATTCAGCTGACCAACGCCACCATGGTCAGCATCAATGCCCCCGTCGTCGCCTCGCGCACGAACCGGCAGATTTCCGAGAACACGGAAACCTACGCGAATACCGAGCAGTTCACGGGGTCAATCCAGGCCGACTGGGACATCGATTTCGCGACGATCACCTTGATTTCCGCGTTCCAGAAGTTCAATCTTGAGAACAATCAGCCGATTGACCGCACCAACTCCAGTCCGATCCGGTTCCTGGGTGGCCCGTCCGTGGCGCCTTATTCCGCATGGGATTATAACGCGGGCGAAGTCCGGTTGAAGCAGTTCTCCGAGGAACTGCGCATCGGCTCCAATGGTGGCGGTGACTTCACCTATGTCGCCGGTCTGTTCTATAACCATATCGACATTACCCGTCCGTTCAACCGTCGCCGCGCCGCCTGTGTGCAGAATGCCGCCGGGCAGACACCGCTGGCGGTGGGCGCCACCTGTCCCACGGCAAACCTGCGCTGGCAGTCCAGCGGCACCGAGTCCAACCTGAAGCAGGACGGGGTCGCGGCCTTCGGTCAGGCCGAATGGCGCCTTATCGGTGACCTGAAGGCCATCGGCGGCCTGCGCGTCCAGTATGAGCGGGGCAAGAACAGCGGCACCCAGTTCGGTCCGCTGGTTGCAGGCGATGCCATCCTGGCGGGTACCACCTATCGCCCTGGTGGGGTGAACAGCGGCAGCTTCGTGGCGTCCGACTGGGCAACGACAGGCAAGGCCGGCCTTCAGTACGAATTCGACCGCAATTTCCAGACCTATGGCACCTATACCCGCGGGTACAAGGGCCTGGGCTATGAGATGGAAGCCGGCGCCGATTTCGTCAACCAGAGCGCGCTGGAACCCGAACACGCCAACGCCTATGAGCTGGGTGCCAAATATGTCACCGATGACCGGGTGTTCAGTGTCAATGCGGCAGCCTTCCTGACGAAGTTCACCAACCTGCAGGTCCAGGCCAACCGGGGCGACCCCACCTTGGGCATCGTACGGTTCCAGTCGATCAATGCCGGCAGTTCGCGCACCAAGGGCCTGGAGCTGGAAACGACGTTGCGGCCGACGGACGAACTGTCCATCAACACCTCGCTCACCTATGCCAAGTCGACCGTCAATGTCGATGGTCTGAACTGCCCGGTACAGTTCCAGGCCGGCGCGCCGGTGGTGCCCAGCACCTCTGCCGTGCCGTACAATACCTGTGTCCGGCGCACCGCCGGCGGTACGGCGTTCCAGAATCTTCAGGGCGCCACGTTGCCGTCGTCCCCGAAATATCGTCTCGTGGTGTCCCCCCGCTATGAACGCGATATCTCGAATGATATGGCCGGCTTCGTCCAGATGAATGTCAGCTACCAGAGCGCGGTCAACTTCACGATCGAACAGGACCCGCTGACCCGCCAGGGCGGCTATTCGCTGGTCGATCTGACCGTGGGCGTGCATGAAATTGACGACCGCTGGACCGTCAGCCTGTTCGTGAAGAACCTGTTCGACAAGAACTACTTCACGTCCATCGGCCATGTGGCACTTCTCAGCTCCGTTGCCACGACCGATCTGGTTGGCACCTTCAACAAAGATGCCGACCGCTATTTCGGTGGATCGGTCGCCGTGCGCTTCTGACAGGAACGGGCCAGGCCTCACGGCCTGGCCCGTTCCTTTCCGCCAAGGCTGCGGATGGTTTGGTGTGACCATGGGGAAGAATGGAATGAGCGGAAACAAGCTGCACCGGCGCGCCGTGCTGGCCGGTGGTTGCATCGGTGTGGCGGCGTCCGCCCTGCCATCCGTTGCCACCGGCAACCGGATGCCCAACATCCTGTTTCTGGTGAGCGAGGATAACAACCCGCTCATCGGTGCCTATGGCGACCCGCTGGCACACACCCCCACCATCGACCGTCTGGCGCGCGAAGGCGTGCTGTTCCGCAATGTCTACAGCAATGCCCCCGTCTGTGCCCCGTCGCGCTTTGGCATCCTGACGGGGGTCTATCCGGAATCCTGTGCCCCGGCCAACCATATGCGGGCGACGGCCCGATGGCCCAAGCCGCTGACGACTTATCCGGAGCAGTTGCGCCAGGCCGGCTATTTCTGCGCCAACAATGCCAAGACCGACTATAATTGTGATGTTGTGCCGGACGCCATCTGGGACCAGCAGGGTGCGGCCGCCCATTGGCGGCAGCGGCCGGCCGGGCAGCCCTTCATGGCTGTCTTCAATTACATGACGACGCATGAATCCCGTCTTTTCAAGCCCACGGCGGGACGGGTGACTGCGGAGCAGATCACGCTGCCTGCCTATCTGCCCGACACGCCGGCGATCCGCCAGGATTTTGCCAGCTATTACAACCTGATGGAGAAGATGGATGGACAGCTGGCGGAGCGTCTGGCCGAACTGGAGGCTGACGGGCTGGCCGATGACACCATCATTTTCTATTATTCGGACAATGGCGGCGTGCTGCCGCGATCCAAGCGCTATTGCTATGACGAGGGGCTTCGCTGCGCGCTGGTGGTGAAGGTGCCGGCCAAATGGGCGCATCTGGCACCGGGCAAGCCGGGCACGGAACGGACCGATCCCGTCAGCTTCATCGATCTGGCCCCGACCCTGCTGTCGCTGGCCGGGATCAAGGTGCTGGCGCAGATGCAGGGCCAGCCCTTCATGGGGAAAGGCCGCCGGGCCGCAAAGCACTATGCCTTCGGCATGCGCAACCGCATGGATGAGCGCTATGATTTCCAGCGCACCGTCACGGATGGGCGCTGGCGCTATATCCGCAACTACATGCCGCACCGCCCCCTGGGGCAGCATCAAGCCTTCGCCTGGCTGGCCAAGGGCTATCAGGATTGGGAGGCCGCGCACCGCGCCGGCACCCTGACCCCGGTGCAGGACCGCTTCTTCCAGCCAAAGCCGTTCGAGGAACTGTACGACCTGTCGGTCGACAAGGATCAGGTGAGCAATCTGATCGATGATCCCAAGGCCGCCCGCGTGCTGAAGGATCTGCGGTCGGCGCTGGACCGGCACATGCTGTCCATCAATGACAATGGCTTCATTCCGGAGGCATCGCCGGAGGAGGGCTGGTCTGAGAGCAATGACAAGGCCCGCTATCCGCTGAAGCAGATCATGGCGTTGGCGGCGACGGCCGCCCGCCGCGATCCCGCTGGCCTGGGGGAATTGCAGGCGACCCTGAAGCACGCAAATCCGATCCTGCGCCATTGGGCCGCTGCCGGCCTGCTGATGCTGGGCGAGAAGGCGGCGCCGGCGCTGCCAGAGCTGTTGTCCGCTATGCGGACGGACGAGCGGCTGCAGACCCGCATCGTGGCGGCGGAGGCTGTCGCCATGCTGACCCAGCCGGACGAGGCCGTCGGCGTGCTGGCCGACCTGTGTGCGCCGACGCAGCCCTGGCCGATCCAGCTTCAGGCGATCAACGCCCTGACCTTCATCGGTGACAAGGCCGGGCCGGCCCTGCCGGTGATCCGGCAGGCGGCGGAAAGCGAACAGGAATTTGTGCGCAATGCCGGGCGCTATCTGGTGGCCGTGCTGACAGGAACCTACCAGCCTTCAATGCCGATCTTCGATCTGGAACGGATGTTGAGCCGGTCGACGCCCGGCCGCGCCGGATAAGGGAGTAGAGGGAATGTGGAAACGCTCCATCCTGGCCGGCACCGCCCTGGCCCTGGCCCTGGCCCTTGGCCTGTCGGTTGCCGCCAGGGCTGCCGATCGTCCCAACATCATCCTGATCGTGCTGGATGATGTCGGCTTTTCCGATCTGGGCCCCTTCGGATCGGAAATCCATACGCCCAATATCGACGCGTTGGCCCGCGACGGTCTGCGCTACAACCGCTTTGATTCAAAGGCGGTCTGCACGCCCACCCGCGCCGCCCTGCTGACAGGCCGCAACCCGCAGACGGTGCGGATGGCGGATCTGCCGGCCGACAAGCCCGATCCAGCCAACATGACCAAGGATCGCGGCGAATTGCCGGTCAACGCCCAGACGGTAGCGCAGGTGCTGCGGACGTCCGGTTACCGGACCTATGGTTTTGGCAAATGGCATCTGGGTCCGGAATATGAGGATGGAACCGAGGGCAATAACGGCTCCTGGCCGCTGCAACGCGGCTTCGACCAGTTCTATGGCTTCTATCTGGGCTGGACCGATCAGTACCGGCCGACGCTGATCGAGGGCAACCGGTCCCTGCCCGATGCGCCTTTGCCGCCGGACTATCATTTCTCCGCCGATATCGTTGATCATGCGGTCACTGCCCTGGGCGATGGCGGGCAGGAAAAGCCGGCCTTCGTCTATCTGGCCTTCGGTGCAGGTCATTCGCCCATCCAGGCCCCGCGCGCCTATATCGACCATTATGCCGGTGTCTATGACCAGGGCTGGGACGCGCTGCGCGAACAGCGGCTGGCGCGGATGAAGGCGATGGGCATTGTGCCGCAGAACACGGTGCTGCCGCCCCGCAATGCCGGCGACCGCGCCTGGGACAGTCTGACGCCAACGGAGAAGAAGGTCTTCGCGCGGTTCATGGAGGTATATGCCGGCTTCATTGAGCATACCGACGCCCAGATCGGCCGGCTGGTGGCGCATCTGAAGCAGACCGGACAGTATGAGAACAGTCTGATCATGCTGGTGTCGGACAATGGGGCCGCCAGCGAGGCCGGGCAGAACGGCTTTTTCGAACGGCTGTACCGTCCCAACAATCTGACGCCGGAGCAGATGCTGGCCCGGCTGGATGAGCTGGGAACGGTCAAGACCCAGTCCGAATATCCCCGCCCCTGGGCCATGGCCGGCGTCACGCCCTTCCGCCGTTACAAGGTCTGGCCCTATCTGGGCGGCGTGCGGACGCCGCTGATCGTCAACTGGCCCAGGGCCATCCATGATGGTGGCAGTATCCGGGGGCAATATGTGGACGCCGTCGATATTGCGCCGACCCTGGTGGATGCCGCCGGCACAAAGTTCCCGACGGAAGCCGCCGGTCAGGCCGAAATCCCGGTGGCCGGCAAGAGCATCCAGGCCAGCTTCGCCCAGGCGAATGCCCCCAGCGTCCGGGACGCGCAATATTTCGAACTGCGCGGCAACCGGTCCATCCGGGTTGGCGACTGGCGGGCCGTGGCCCTGCATCGCCCCGGCACGCCGTTCGACAGCGATTGCTGGGAATTGTTCAATCTGGCCGAGGATTTTTCCGAAAGCCGGAATGTGGCGCGCCAGCATCCGGACAAGCTGCTCGAACTGCGCCGCCGCTGGTGGCAGGAAGCCAGACAGAACAGCCAGCCGGCCATCGCCGAAATGCCGGAACGCTTTGCCAGACGCGAACGCTTTGATCCCGCCGATGCACAGGCGGCCTGCGTCAGCAGCGGCCAGGGAGAGGGAAAATGATGAAAATGGATCATTCCGGCAAGGCCGGACGGCCCGGTCGCCGCGCAAAGCTGCTGTCCGTCACCTCGCGGCTGGTTCTGGCCTTGATGACCGCACCGGTTGCCCTGGGCCTGACGGCGGTGATGCCGGCATCGGCCGTGGCGGCGGAACAGCAGCAATCGGCCCAGCCCAACATTGTCCTGATCATGGTCGATGATCTGGGCGCGTCGGGGATCGGCAGCTATGGCGGCGAATATCCGACGCCGCGCATCGATCAATTGGCGCGGGAAGGGGCGATGTTCGCCAATGCCCATGCCACGCCGCTCTGTACCCCGTCGCGTACCCGCATCCTGACCGGTATAGAGAATGCCCGGAATTATGAGGCGTTCGGCTATCTGAACCCCAATGCCCGCACCTTTGGCCATGTGCTGAAGGAAGCCGGCTATGCGACGGCGATCGTGGGCAAGTGGCAATTGTCCGGCAATGGCTTCGATGGCCGCGTCGGCATGCAGCCGCTGAAGGCCGGTTTCGACGAGGCGCTGTTGTGGCAGGTGGCCAACGGGCCGGCCAAAGGCTCGCGCTATTGGGGACCGACCCTGTGGAACAATGGCCGCACCAAGATCAACGAGTCCGGCTTCGGCCCCGATCTGGCCAGCAGGTTCGCGCTGGATTTCATCACGCGGAACAAGGACAAGCCCTTCTTCCTTTATTATCCGATGGTGCTGCCGCACTCCCCCTATGTGCCGACGCCCGACAGCATGGATGCCGATACAGCCAAGGCCAAGTTCACGGGCATGGTCGGCTATATCGACAAGCTGGTGGGACAGGTGTTGGACCGGCTTCAGGAATTGGGGCTGGATCAGAACACGGTCGTCATCTTTACCGGTGATAATGGCACAGGTGTTCAGATTGAGGGCATGCGCAACGGTGTCTCCGTCCGGGGTGGGAAGGGAAAGCCCAGCATCGCCGGCACCCATGTTCCCATGATCGTCCGCTGGCCGGGCAAGGTTCAGCCGGGGTCGCAGCCGCAGGGATTGTTCGATTTCACCGACATGCTGCCGACACTGGCCGACATCGGCCATGGCAAGATCGGTCCCGACCCGATTGATGGTGCCAGCCAGGTTCCCGTGCTGACAGGGAAGAAGGACAAGGTCCGGGAACAGATCTTCATGCATTACGCCCCGGGCTGGGTTCATGAACCCGCGCGCTTTGTCTTCGATGCGCGCTGGAAGCTCTACGGCGATGGCCGCTTCGTGGCCCTGGACCCCGTGCATGACACGGAGACCGAGGTGAAGGAGATGACGCCCGAGGCCAGGCGGCGGCTGAAACAGTTCCAGGCGATCCTGGACAAGGCGGGGGACGGTCCGCTGAACCCGGTGCGCTTCCCCATGTGTGCCGGCAAGCCGTCATTGAAGGAGGGGGTCATTCCGGAAATTGCCGGTTGTCCGCGCGAAGGCGACGGCGACGCGAACGAATAACGAAAGTTTGGAGGAATGATGCGCGGCATGGGATATCTGTTGGGCGGTGCGGCCGCCCTGGCATTGATATCGTCGCTTTCCTATGCGACGCCGGGTTTCCGCGATCTGAACCATAATGGTCAGCTTGATCCTTATGAAGATCCGCAACTCTCGATTACCCGCCGGCTCGATGATCTTCTGGGGCGCATGACGCTGGAGGAGAAGGTCGGTACCATGATGCATGGCTCCCTGCGGGCCGTGGATTCCGTCGTCGGCGCGTCCAGCAAAGGGTACGATCTGGCAGCGGCGGAGCACGTCATCAAAGAGACCGGGGTGAACAGCTTCATCACCCGGTTGACGATGCCGGCGGCGGAGTTCGCCCGTCAGAACAATGCCATTCAGAAAATCGCGGAGAGCAGCCGTCTCGGCATCCCGGTGACCATCAGTTCCGATCCCAGAAGCCATTTCCTGACCGTGGTCGGTGCCAGTTCTTCGGGTGGCGGCTTCTCCATCTGGCCGGAGACCCTGGGCCTGGCGGCCATCAACGACCCGTCGCTGGTCCGCCGGTTCGGCGATATTGTCCGCCAGGAATATCGGGCGGTGGGCATCCATATGGCCCTGTCCCCGCAGGCCGATCTGGCAACCGAACCGCGCTGGGCCCGGGCGGTCGGAACCTTTGGTTCAGATCCGGAAACCGTTTCCACCCTGGCTGGCGCCTATATCCAGGGCTTCCAGGGCGGCGCCAGGGGGCTGACCCCGGCGGGCGTCGCGACGGTGGTGAAACACTGGGTCGGCTATGGCGCGGAGCCGGACGGTTTCGATGCCCATAATTATTATGGCCGCACGGCCCGGCTGGACGATGCCAGCTTTGCCCTGCATGTCGCGGCGTTCAAGGGGGCGTTTGCCGCCGGGTCGGCGGGGATCATGCCCACCTATCCGATCCTGGACGGGGTGAGTGTCAATGGACAGCCCCTGCCACCCGTCGCCGCCGGCTACAGCAAGCCGCTGCTGACGGATCTGCTGCGCGGTACCTATGGCTATCGCGGCGTCATCATTTCCGACTGGGCCATCACCAAGGACTGCCCGGCCGAATGCACCGGCCCGTCCGCGGAGAAGCCGCAGACAGCGGCCGCTATCGCCATGCCCTGGGGGGTGGAGGGGCTGTCGCAGGTGCAGCGTTTCGCCAAGGGTGTGGAGGCCGGGCTGGACCAGTTCGGCGGTGTCGATGATCCGTCCGCCCTGCTGGCGGCCGTGCGCGACGGCAGGGTCAATGAGGCGCGGATCGACGAGTCCGTGCGCCGTATCCTGATGCTGAAATTTGAACTGGGGCTGTTCGACGACCCCTATGTTGATCCCGACCGGGCGAGCATTGTCATCGGTGACCCGAAATTCCAGGCAGAGGCGGAAGCGGCGCAACGGCGCGCGCAGGTGCTGCTGGAGAACAGGGGCCATCTGCTGCCGCTGAAACCAGCGAAAGTGTGGCTGTACCAGGTGGATGCGGCCGTGGCGCGGGCGGCGGGCTTCACCATTGTGGAGGATCCGGCGCAGGCGGATGTTGCCATCGTGCGGACGCGCACCCCGTTTGAAAAGCTGCATCCCCATCATTTCTTCGGCGCGCGCCAGCATGAAGGACGACTGGATTTCCGCGACGGCGATGCCGATTATGAGGTCATCAAGAAGCTTGGCGCGAGGGTGCCGACGGTGGTGGTGGTCGATATGGACCGCCCGGCCGTCCTGACGAACATCAAGGACAAGGCCCGCGCGCTGCTGGTGACCTTTGGCGCCAGTGATGGGGCGGTGATGGATATCGTGACGGGGCGCGCCCGCGCCGAAGGCCGCCTTCCATTCGAACTGCCGTCTTCCATGATGGCGGTAGAGGCGCAGAACCCGGCCGTGCCGGATGACAGCAATCAACCACTCTATGCCCGTGGGGCAGGTATTGGGCCACGCCGCTGAAATCGCGGACAACAGACGGGATGGTAACACCATGGTGAGGCAAAACATGAAGCTGCGGACCCTGGCACTGGCCGCCACGGCGCTGATGGCGTTGTCCACGACGGCGCGCGCGGCGGACAAGGCCGCTGACAAGCCGAAGAATATCGTCTTCGTGCTGGTCGATGATCTGCGCTTCGATGCCATGGGTTTCCTGACCCCGGGGCTGAAGACCCCCAATATCGACTATCTGGCCAAGAACGGCGTCTATTTCCGCAATGCCGTGGTGACATCCTCTCTGTGTTCGCCCAGCCGAGCCACCATCCTGACCGGCCAGTCGGCCCGCAATCACCGGGTCATCGACAATAATAATTCCTCCGAAGAAGGCCTGATCTTCTTCCCCTCCTACCTGCAGAAGGCCGGCTATCAGACCGGTTTCTTCGGCAAATGGCACATGGGCAATGATACCGATGCGCCGCGCCCCGGCTTTGACCGCTGGGTCAGCTTCAAGGGCCAGGGCACCTATTTCCCGACCCAGGGATTGCCGCCGGCCGCCGTTGCGGCAGGCAAACGCCAGACCTTGAATATCGACGGACAGCATGTCGACCGCACCGGCTATATCACCGACGAGCTGACCGATTACGCGGTGGACTGGCTGGAGAAGGGCCGCGACCCCAAGAAGCCCTTCTTCCTTTATCTCAGCCACAAGGCCGTGCATTCCGATGCCGAGCCGCCGGAACGGTACAAGACGCAGTACAAGGACCTGGATATCCGGCTTCCCGCCAGCATGGCCGACACGCCGGAGAACAATCAGGGCAAACCGCTGTGGGTGCGCAACCAGCGCAACAGCTGGCACGGCGCGGAATTCCCCTATCATACCGACAAGCCCCTGACCGAGATGGTGCGCGACTATTACCGCACGCTCTCGCCGGTGGATGACAGTCTGGGCCGGATCATGGCCAGCCTGCGCAAGCAGAAGATCGACAAGGACACGGTCATCGTCTTCTACAGCGACAATGGCTTTCTGATCGGGGATCATGGCCTGATCGACAAGCGCAATGCCTATGAACCGTCGGTGCGCGTGCCGATGGTCGTGCTGGCCCCCGATCTGCTGCCCAAGGGGAGCACGAACGACGCCGTGGTGCGCAATCTGGACCTGGCCCCGACCTTCCTTGACCTGGCCCATGTGGAAAAGCCCGCCCAGATGGAAGGGCGCAGCATTCTGCCGGTGGCGCAGGGGAAGATCGATGCGCAGGAGTGGAACAAACAGGATTTCGTCTACGAATATTATTGGGAATGGTCATTCCCGCAGACCCCGACCACCTTCGCCATCGAGCGGAACCGGGTGAAATACATCCAGTATCACGGGGTCTGGGATATCGAGGAACTGTATGACCTGAACAAGGACCCTGATGAGATGCACAATCTTGTCAATGATCCGGCCTATATGCAGACGAAGATCGAGCTTCGCCACGGCCTGTTCACCCAGCTGGCCAACAAGGGGAACGACCATGTCGTGCCCTTCACGGAAAAGACCAGCACGGGCCTGGTCAACCGCGATCAGGCCGGGCCGCGCGCTGCCGATTTCCCGGCGGAATGGTATGTGAAACCCAACCTGCCCACCAAGATGAACGGTCTGTTCCCGGACAGCGAGGCCAAGGCCAAGGCGGATGCCGAAGGGCGGGCCTATTTCCCGCAGCGGCACTGAAGGCGGGCGTCACGGATTGTCCCGCGGGAGTGAGGAGAGAATGATGAACTGGCGTCGATTGGGAAAAAGTTCTGCCCTGGCCCTGGCCCTGGGCGTCAGCACCATGGCGCTGGGCACCGGTGCCGGTCTGGCGGCCCCGCCGGCCGCTGCCAATGCCGGAACCGCGACACGGGCCGAACGGCCGATGAATGTCCTGTTCATCATTGCTGACGATATGGCGGCGCGTCTGGGTTCCTATGGCGCGCCGGTCCGCACGCCCAACGTGGATCGGCTGGCGTCGCAAGGCGTCAGCTTTGACCGTGCCTATGCGCAGTTTCCCTGGTGCGGGCCCAGCCGCGCTTCCTTCCTGACCGGCACGCGGCCGGACACGACGCGTGTCATGGATCTGTCGACGCCGTTTCGTCAGGCGCTGCCCGACATCAAGACCTTGCCGCAATATTTCAAGGATCAGGGCTATTATTCCGGCCGCGTCGGCAAGATTTTCCATCAGGGCGTGCCCGGCGATATCGGCCTGGGCGGCCCCGACGACACCCAATCCTGGACCGAAGTGGTCAACCCGCGCGGCCGGGACAAGGATGCGGAGAATGGTACCCTGATCAACATGACGCCGGGCATCCCCTATGGCTCGGCCATGGCCTATCTGGCTGATGACGGCGCTGACGAGGAACAGACCGACGGCAAGGTGGCCACCGCCGCCATCGACATGCTGAAGGCGAACAAGGACAAGCCGTTCTTCATCGGTGTCGGCTTCTACCGGCCGCATGTGCCGGAAGTGGCGCCGAAGAAATATTTCGACCTCTATCCGCTGGAAAAGATCCGTATCGCCGACGAAACGCCGGACTCCCTGGCGAAGGTTCTGCCGGCGGCCAAGGCCTGGACGCCCGATCATTTCGGCATGAGCCCGGATGAACAGCGGCGCATGATCCAGGCCTATTCGGCCGCCACCAGTTTCATGGATGCCCAGGTCGGGCGCGTGCTGGCAACGCTGAAGGAACTGGGGCTGGAGGACAATACCATCGTCGTCTTCACCAGCGACCATGGCTTCATGCTGGGCGAGCATGGACAATGGATGAAGAATATCCTGTGGGAGGACAGCGCCCGCGTCCCCCTGATCGTGCGCACACCCGGCATGGCCAAGGCGGGGACACGGTCGGACCGGACGGTGGAACTGCTGGACCTGTATCCGACCCTGACCAGCCTGGCGGGCCTGCCGCATTATGACCGCAACGAGGGGCAAAGCCTGGAACCGCTGCTGACCGACCCGGCCGATCCCAAATGGACCAAGCCGGCCTTGTCCCAGGTTCGCGGCGGGCGCAGCGTGCGGACCGCGCGGTGGCGCTACACGGAATGGGAGGAAGGCGGACAGGGCCGCGAACTCTATGATCATCAGGCCGATCCCGGCGAACATCGCAATCTGGCCCCGGACCCGGCCTATGCGGCGACTGTAGCGGAGCTGAAGGCCCTGCTGCCCAAGGGGCCCGTGGAAAAACGGCCCAAGCCCGTGAGCTATGACCCGGTCCGCGACTGCCTTGTCCGCCCCCTGTCGAAAGCGCCCGAAGGCGATGGGAAGAAGCCGCCGGCCGGCGGAGAGGCAAAGGGTGGCGGGGAGGGCGGCGGTGCCGCCAGGGTTTGCAGCGAGATTGATCCATGATCTAACTGCGCCCACGGGAAGGCGATCGATGATGAGCGATGTGATGGACAATGTAGACGCCCGCTTCGAGGGCATGCGGCGCCTGGAGGGTGGGTCGTTCCAGATGGGGTCCAACCGGTTCTATCCCGAGGAGCGACCGGTCCGCCCGGTGCGGGTGAACGGCTTCTGGATCGACGAGGCGCCCGTCACGAACCGACAGTTCCGCCGGTTTGTCGAGGCGACCGGCTATGTCACCTTTGCCGAGATCGCCCCGGACCCCAAGGATTATCCGGGCATGCCGATTGAACTGGCCCAGCCCGGTTCGCTGGTCTTCCGCAAGACGCGGGGCCCCGTGGACATGCGGGACTTCAGCCAATGGTGGAAGTTCGAGTTTGGTGCCGACTGGCGGCATCCACTGGGCAAGGGCAGCTCGATCGAGGGCCTGGATGACCATCCGGTCGTGCAGATCGCCTATCAGGATGCCGAAGCCTATGCGATATGGGCCGGCAAGGAACTGCCGACGGAAGCGGAATGGGAATTCGCGGCCCGTGGCGGGCTGGATGGTGCCGAATTTGGCTGGGGGGACGAACTGGCGCCGGGCGGTGCCATGCTGGCCAATTATTGGCAAGGCGCCTTTCCCTATGCCAATGACATGCTGGATGGCTGGGAGCGGACATCGCCCGTCGGCACCTACCCGCCCAACGGTTTCGGCCTGTTCGACATGATCGGCAATGTCTGGGAATGGACATCGGACTGGTGGTCGCTGCCGTCCGTACCGGCAAAGCCCTTCAAGGGGGCCTGCTGCGTTCCTTCCAATCCGCGGGGTGGCAAGGAACGTGACAGCTACGATCCCTGCACCCCGCATGTCCGCATCGGCCGGCGGGTGCTGAAGGGGGGCTCGCATCTCTGTGCCCCCAATTATTGCCAGCGCTACCGGCCGGCAGCTCGCCACCCCCAGGCCATCGACAGCCCGACCACCCATATCGGTTTTCGCTGTGTCATCCGGAATATGGATAGCCCACAGCGGCCGGTGGAAACGACCGGAACTTAAGGGTGTGTGCTTGAGTGGCTGATAGAAAATTAGCCCGAGGTTTATCATCCTGTTGCAACCAGTTCGTTCGATGGCGGATCACCCCGGGCCATGATCTGGAATTCGATGATTGTGTGCGCTGCCTGCTGGCCGCCCCGCGTGAGCCGAACGCTGTGTTCGCAAGGGCCGAGTCCGGTCCGTTCCGTAGCGCCGATTGCGGTGCCACCTGGCATAAGATCGATTGCGCCCTGAACGGCTGCCGCTTCGGTGTCCATGATCATGATGTCGCCCTGTTCCCCGCCCAACCGGGCGCGTCGAAGGGACAGGAGTTCGAACATGTCGGACTGGAACTGGATTGCGGCGGTGATTTGGTAGATCACGTCCAGCGCCACAAGGCGGCCCTGATCGTCGCGCTGGCGCTTTCAGTTCCTCTCGGGCGCAGGCCGCCGTCAGAGTGACTTTCCAGTCAAAGGAAAGCCACTCTGACATTACACACAGATGAATTTTTCAGAATAAACTGATATGAATCGCTTGTGCGAAGCTCATGACGGGGTGGTCATGAAAATTCACGGCGTGTGGACAGGCTTTCGCATCTTATTGACTGTGATTGAAATACCTGATGTCGGGGCGGAGTATAAAATAATAACAATGCGTTGAGGGGGTCATGCAGGAGTTGCTTCTGGATTTGTATGCCTGCTCATCCGCGCCTGACCGGTGGCCGCTGGCGCTTGACCACCTTTGCAAATACCTGTCCATCCGCAGCGCGGTCGTTCAGGTTCTGGACTACAGGGCGGGGGTCACGCGTCCGATCTGGAATATGCGTGATACCTATTCGCTTTTGCATCAGCAGAACCATGACCGTATCCTCAATAACGACAGTAATCCCCGGCTTCGCATTCCGCCCACACAACATATGGTCGGACAGGTGGCCATTGAGCGGGATGAGGAGATATTTCCGGCAGGTTCCGTGGAGTTGAAGGAAATACAGCGTCGCCGCCAGATGCTGGAATTCGGGCCCAATCTCAGTGGCATCATCGAATTGTCCCCAGGGCGTTTCCTGGCCCTGATCCTTCATCAGCCGGCAACAACCGAGCAGCAGATGGGGCAGGAGGAGGAAAGGCTGACGCAACAGCTTCTGCTCCATCTGCGCCAGGCTGTCCAAATCAGTGGCCAATTGCAGGCGGCGGTGTCGCGCGCCGATCTCCTGATGGAAGCCGGCAATGCTCTGGGGGCCGGTCTTGTCCTGTGCAACGAAACCGGGTTCGTCTTGTGGGCAAACAGCGAAGCGCAATCCATCCTGGATCGCTCTCCGGTCCTGCGGGAAGTTGCCGGACATATCCGCGCCGTTCACCCCGGTGACAGCGGAGCCCTTCGATCCATGCTGGCGCAGGTGGCGGCCGATGACGGGGAGCGGTCACCACAGCTGACGCTGGGCCGGGCGGATGTGGAAACATCGGTGCAGGTCATGGCCCTGGGGCTCCGTTCGCAGTCGGACCAGGGGGCACGGGATCTGTCCGGAACCGTGGTGCTGCTGCTGCGGGAACCGGGACGCCCCCTGAACATCTCTCCGGCGGCTGTGGCATCATTGTTCGGTATGTCCAACGCGGAGGCGCGGTTGACGGCGGGCCTTTGCGATGGCCTGTCGCTGCGTGACTACGCCCAGCAGCGCGGGATTTCGGAAGGCACGGCCCGCATCCAGCTGAAAAGCGCCTTGGCCAAGGCCGGTTGCCCGCGGCAGGCGGAACTGGTTCGGCGGGTATGCACCTCGCTCGCCATGCGGCTCAGTCAGTGACGCTGCGGGCATGGGCATCGCCCCGACGAAATTTCAATATCCCCGATCCTGGCCGTTCACGCCGTCTGGCATGACGCACATAAATCCGCGCTGATTGCCACTGCGATATCCCATATGGGAGTCGCCGGTCATCCGTCACTTCCCCAACAATGCAGGCACGAAAGCGAACGGAGGCGCCATCCAGGCTCCGGTTTCGCAATGGTGCGGCCCAAAGCCGCCTGTCAGGGGGGAAGTCATGAAAACTGGTCGAATTCTTCGCAACGGTGCGTTGGCGCTGATGGTCGCGCTGGCGCCCTGCGTGGTGCTGGGATACCCGGCGCCCGCCCCGGACCCGACGCTGCCGGCATCGACCGTGCCGCCGGCGATCCAGGATCTGCGCCGCAAGATGAATGACGCGGACGTCAATGCCCTGACGTTCCACGAGATGGATTTTCTGTTCACCACGCGCACCGTGGCCCGGTCCGGCCGCATCTGGGAATTGCCCCGCGCCGACCAATTGCTGGATTTCACCTATACCTATAAAGGGCAGCAATATACGCCCGAACAGTTCCTGGAGCGGAACTACACAAACGCCCTGCTGGTTATGAAGGATGGCCGGATCGTTTCGGAGATTTACCGGAACAATACCAATGCCCAGACACGGTTCATGGCCTGGTCCGTCACCAAGTCCATCACATCGATCCTGATCGGCGTGGCTGTGCAGGAGGGGCGTATCAAGTCCCTGGATGACAAGATCACCGTCTATCTGCCGGAACTGAAGGGCAGCGGCTATGACGGCGCGACGGTCCGTCAGGTATTGCAGATGCGGTCGGGTGTCGATTACGAGGAACGGTATGATTTCGCCAATCCCGGCATCGCCGCGCGTAATCACGAACAGGCGCTGGTGTCCAACGTCATCCGCTTTGTCGATGCCGCCAAGACCATCAAGCGTCAGCACAAGCCGGGCGAGGTCTTCCAGTACAAGACCCTGGACACCGCCGTTCTGGGTCTGCTGCTGGAACGGGTAAGCGGCGGCAGCACCATTGCAGCCTATGCCGCACAGCGTCTGTGGGAGCCGTTGGGGATGGAGCGCGACGGCTTCTTCATCATGGATGGCCAGCCCGGCATCGGGCGGGAATTCAATGGTGCGGGCTTCAACGCCACTGCGCGCGATTTCGCCCGCATCGGCCAGATGATGCTGCAGGACGGCCAGGCGAACGGACGTCAGATCGTGTCGCCGGAATGGGTGCGGGAATCCACCAAGGCCACGGGTGGGCCTGGGCCCGGTTATGGTTATCAATGGTGGATCCCCAACGATCATTCGTTCCAGGCGGTGGGGCTACAGGGCCAATACATCTTCGTCGACCGGGCGACCCGCACCGTTGTGGTGAAGCTCAGCTATTTCCCCCCCGGTAATGATGAGCCCCATGACGAAGCCGATGCGTTCCTGGCCGCCGCGTCGGCATGGACGCCCCGGTGAGGGCCAAAGTCCTTAATCCGTTGAAAACAAAAATAGCAACATGACAGGGAGGAAATGAACGATGACGAAGGTCCATCGGAAAGTGGCGGGCTTGACCCTGGCCACAGCTACCGCGATCAGCACCGCCGCATTTGCACAGACAACGCCCCCGGAGGCCGACGAAAAACCAGGGTTCGCGCTTGAGGAGATTGTCGTCACGGCCCAGCGGCGTTCGGAAAACCTGCAGAAAGTGGCCATTGCCATTACGGCGCTGGACGCCAGTCAGCTGGAAGCCAAGGCGGTGGTGCAACTGGCTGATCTGCAAAGTGCTACCCCGTCGCTGTCGATCACCAATGCCGGCCAGACCCAGTCCGTCAACATTCGCGGCATCGGTCTGGCCAGCAATTCCCCCAACGCGACGGCCGGTGTCGCTACCTATGTGGATGGTCTGTTCCAGCCGCCGATCGTGCAGTTCAACAGTTTCTATGATCTGGCCAGCGTGGAGGTGCTGCGCGGGCCGCAGGGCACGCTGGTCGGCTCCAACTCCACCGGTGGGGCGATTTTCCTGACGTCACGCAGCCCCAAGATTGATGATCAGGGTGGTTATGTCACCGCCGGCTATGGCACCGACAACACCTATTCGCTGGAGGCCGCGACTGGTGTGCCAGTCAGTGATACGCTGGCGCTGCGCGTCGCGGGCTTCGTGCGGGGGCACGACAGCTATTACAAGGATGATGGGCCGTTCAACAACAAGGCGGGCAAGCTGGAGGAAAAGGGTGGTCGTATCGGCCTTCTGCATCAGACCGACAGTTTTCAGGCCCTGGCCAAGGTGCAGTACAACGACATGCGTAATGGTGGTTACGCATACCAGCCCATTCCCGGCACCTATTTCGCGCCTTACACCCCCCGCGATTATTTCGGGCTCAGTTACGACACCCCGACCATGCATCGGGAAGAGGCGCTGATCACCAGCCTGGAACTGCGCAAGACCTTCGCCAACGATATCGTCCTACGTTCTGTCTCCGGATTTCAGGACAAGACCATCACAAGTCTGGACGATATTGATGGTACCCGCGCGCCGGCCTCTGTTGGCGGGCAGGTGGCCTGGGACTATTATGCCAATGAAAAGCAATATAGTGAGGAACTGAACCTGATCTCCCCGGAGGAGGACCGGTTCAACTGGATTCTGGGTGGCTATTTCCAGCGCAACGTCATTGATGTCCGGATCCTTGAGAACAGCGGCGGGTTTCCCACCGACATCCTGCCCCAGAACAAGCGGACCACGACCGGTCTGTTCATGCAGGGCAATTATGACCTGAACGACCAGTTCGAGTTGCAGCTGGGCGGGCGTTATTCTCACTACAAGGCGACGGGGACGGGCGGTGTCATCATCGGGCGCGGCATTCCGGGCTTTCCCCCAACGGGTGTGGAGGTCAGCGACCTGTCCGGCGCGCACAGGGAGTCCGTCTTCACCGGCAAGGCCAACCTGAATTTCAACATGGACGAGGATAATCTCCTCTATGTGTTCGCCGCCCGTGGTTACAAACCCGGCGGGTTCAATTCGATGGATTCCCGGTTCCGGGCGGAGACGGTCTGGGATTATGAAATGGGCTGGAAATCCACCCTGTTCGACGGGCATGTCCGCACGCAGGTGGCCGCCTTCTACAATGACTATTCGAACTTCCAGTTTGATATCCTCGACACCGCTTCCGGCCAGGCCGGTATCCGGAATATCACCAACGCCACCATCAAAGGGCTGGAGGCGCAGGTGGAAGGGCAGTTCGGCGGCTTCCGCTTCGATGGTGGTGTGTCCTATGTGGATTCCCGCCTAAATGGCGGCGTCCCCTATGTCAATACCCGCCCGCTGCCGCCGGGCACGTTGGGCCCGCAATGCCCCGCCGGCACGCCGTCGACACCGCCGCTGTGCTTCAACTATATGCCTTTCATGGCGGTCACCAAGGCGGGACCCAGCCTGTATTCCCCGGCCTGGAGCGGCAATATCGGCGTCCAGTACACGTTCAGCATCGACGACCGGACCACGCTGGTCCCGCGTCTGAACTATTCCTATGTTGGCAAACGCTACAGCTATATCGGCTATTCACCGGTATCCGACCGGCTCGCCGCCTATGATCTCATCTCCGCCCGCCTGACCTTGAACCGGGATGACTGGCGCGTGGAGTTGTACGCTACGAACCTGACCGATGAACGCTATGTCGCGGGCATGGCATCGGCCTCCACCAACCAGTTCCTGGGCTCACCGCGGGAAATCGGCGTGCGTTTCGGGGTGGATTTCTGACCGGATGGGGTGGTGGCATCAGCCACCGCCCCTCAACGGAACACACGTCGCTCGCCGATCCACACCTCTGTTAGCGATCTGGCCAGTCCCGGCAGCGAGAACAGCCAGATCCACACCTCCCGCAGCAGGGGGCCGTTCCAACAGGAGGGGGCGCCCCACAAATGCGGCAGATCGAACATCCAGCGATAAGTTCCGCCCCTGCGCTCCAGCGTACCCAGCAGTTCTCCTGTGGCGGGATGGATATGCAGCCAGGCCCTGGCATCTGTCCGCTGTCCGCCCCTTTTGTCCCATAGGGGCTGACGGTAGGCATTCGGGCATAGGCATCGGTTGACTGAACTATTACCAGGTTGCGGTGAGTGAAACTCACCGCAACCTGGTTGGCGCGGTACGAGCGCCCGCGCGCCCATGCGCGCTGAGCCAAGCCGCCGGATGGCGGCGCCCGGCGCATGAGGGCTGCATGGATCAGGACCGTAGGTTCTGATCCATGCAAATAGGTATAAGGGGCGAGGGACGATGCCGGCCGGTGTGCCCGGCGCCGCTCGGATTGCGCCGCTGCCGCTTCGGTGCCCAGCCGCAGCGGGCGATCGATTACTGTCAGCGAATTGATATATTATTATATCTTTCGTGCCTACGCTGACCGGTACGTCAATGCGAAAAGGCTGATCCGGGCGCGGGCTTGCGACGGGATCAGCCCGCACCATCGCCGGTCTGCTGGGGGCTGATTTGTTCGCCGTTGATCTCCGCCATGGTTGCCGCGAAACAGCCGGTCAGCCAAGATCGGAAGGCAAGCGCGCTGGCGCTGGGCACGGTGCCGGCCTGCCAGACCAGATAGTAGCCATAGATATCCTCGGTCTGGATGTCGAACAGCCGGGTCAGGCGGCCCCGCTTGATCTCCTCCTGCACCATCAGACTGCCGGCCAGTGCCACGCCCTGGCCGCTGCTGGCAACTTCCACCAGCATGGAACTGTCCGACAGGGTCAGGCCCGCCGTCGGTTCGGAAAGCCGCAGCCCGGCGGCCCTCAGCCATGGCGACCAGCTTTGCCAGCCATGGCGCAGCAGCGTGCAGCGCCGCAGGTCTTCCGGGCTGCTTATGTCCATCCGGTCGCGATATTCCGGCGTGCAGACAGGATAGAATATCTCCCCGCCCAAGCGCAGGCTGGTGCAGTTTGGCCAGTCGCCGGACCCGTAGCGGATGGCCAGATCGACCCCGCGGACCAGAAACTCCTCCAGATCGGCGGTGGACCGGATGGTTACGGCCACACCGGGCATCGTTTCGGTAAACCCGCCCAGCCGTGGCAGCAGCCAGCGGGTTGCCAATGCGGGGTGAATGGAAACGACCAGGGTTTCCTCGCCGCTGCCGCGATGGTGGTTGGGAAAGGCGCGGTCCAGGATGGCCAGTGCCTGGCGGACATGGGCCAGAAGCGTCACCGCCTCCCGCGTCGGCACCATGCCGCGGCCCACCCGCCGGAACAGCGTGATGCCCAGCCGTTCCTCCAACTCCCGGATCCGGTGGCTGATGGCGCCATGGGTCAGGCCCAGTTCATCGGCCGCTGCCGAATAACTGCCATGGGTGGCAGCGCTGTCCAGTGCCCGCAGGGTCTGGATGGAGGGCAGGCTGCGCATCGGGGTCTCTACATATGTGAAAACGGCTCACATCGTAGTCCAAATCATATCGTTTGTCATCGCGGTCCGATTCCCGGACGCTACCCTTAACAAGCAAGGAGCACGTCAATGACGAGTGCCCTGAATACAGGTGAGACGGGTCAGGTGCAGATGGAACGGATGCGACAGTCGCTCCGGTCTGGCTGGTATATGGTAATCCTGCTCACAGCAGCGCAAATCGTCTCCTATATCGACCGTTTCCTGCCCAGCCTGCTGATCGGTCCCATAAAGGGCGATCTGGGGCTGACGGATTTTCAGGTGGGGCTGTTGCTGGGGCCGGCATTCGGCGTCTTCTACGTGCTGATGGGGCTGCCCATAGGCTGGATGGCGGATCGGTTCAACCGCCGGGGTATCCTGGCGGCGGGCATCACCATCTGGTGCTCGATGACGGCGCTGGCCAGTCTGGCGCGCGGCTTTCCATCCCTGTTCGCCACCCGCCTGGGTGTCGGTCTGGGAGAGGCTGCACTGGCGCCCTGTACCGTTTCGTTGATCAGCGATCGTTTTCCAAGAGAGAAACGGGCCCGCGCGCTCAGCGTCTTCATGTCCGGCACCTTTCTGGGGGCGGGGGCTGCCTTCCTGCTGGGGGGACCGTTGGTCCATGCCGTGGCCGGGCTGCCGGGGATTGTGTTGCCGCTGCTGGGCGAATTGAAGCCCTGGCAGCTCAGCTTCCTGATCGTGGGGCTTCCCGGCTTGATGCTGGCCGGGCTGATGTTCACCATTCAGGAACCGGCGCGCCAGGAACGGGCCGTGGACCTGGAATCCGGTCTGGACGGGGAAAAGGCGTCGATCCCCCAGGCCCTGCGCTTCATCACCCGCCGCTGGCGCACTTTCGGGGTGCTGTTCGTGGGCTCCGCGGCGACGGTGACCATGGGGTCGCTGGCTTTCTGGAACGCCACCCTGTTTGACCGCAGTTTTGGCTGGAACGTGCGGGATGTCGGCATTGCCACGGGCACGCTGTTCCTGACAGGCGGCCCCATTGGCACCATCGCCGGCGTCTGGCGGACCAACCGCTGGATCAAAGCAGGCCACAAGGACGCGACCATGCGGGCCCTGCGCAGCGGGCTGCTGCTGGCCGTGCCGGGTTTCGCCCTCTACCCGATCATGCCGACGCCTGAACTGGCCGTTACGGCCCTGTTCGTCGCCTTTGTCGGTCAGGCCATGGCGGCCGCCGCCGGCCCGGCTTCCCTGAGCCTGATCGCGCCGGGCCAGATCAAATCGCAGGCGACGGCCATCTATTATCTGGTGATCTCCATCTCCGGGCAGTTGATCGGCCCGCCGCCCGTGGGCTGGATGACCGACCTGTTCGGTGATCCGCGCCGGCTGGGCTGGGCCATGAGCATCGAAGCCGCCACGGTCGGCGGGGTCGCGCTGATCATCCTGTTCATCGGATTGCCGGCCTATCGCCGCGGCGTGGAAGCGGTGGAACGCATGATCGGGCTGGAGGGGCGTTGACCATGGCCGAACTGACCTTGCCCCGACTGGGCACCATCCGTGCCGTCACCCATGTCGTTCCCGACCTGGCCGTCATCCGCGCCACCTATGGTGAGCTGCTGGGCTATCGGGTGGTGGAAGAGGGCAGGGTGCCGCAAGCCGTGGCGGCAGGCTGGTCCGCGCCGGCCATGGCGGGAAGGGCCTTTTTGACCTTGGCACCGGCCTGCGGCACCCCGGTCTGGCTGCGCTTCATCGAAAGCAAGGCGGCGACGGGCTGGCAGGCGCTGACCACCCATGGCTGGAACGCGACCGAAATTGTGGTGCAGCAGGTGGATGAACTGGCCGAACGTCTGGAAGGCAGCGCCTTCCGCATCATCGGCCCGCCCAAGGGTCTGCAACGGTTCCCCATGATCCGGGCCATGCAGGTGCTGGGACCCGCCGGGGAATGTCTTTATTTCACGCAAGTGGGCGATGGCAGCGGGCTGGATCTGGCCCAGGCGCGTTCCTTCGTCGGCCATGTCTTCATTGTCGTGGCCGGCGGGGCGGACCTGGGGGCCATGTTCGCCACCTATGCCGGCTTCGGCAACGCCATCGACCCGCCGGTATCAACCCGCGTCCAGGTCATCTCATTGGCCAATGGCCTGCCGCCGGAAACCGAGCATGCGCATGGGCTGATCAAGCTGCCGCAGGGCACGCTCATCGAACTGGATGCCTATCCGGATGTCACGCGGCCGCGCCCGCGCGCCGATGGGGAGCTGCCGCCCGGCATGGCGATGGTCAGTTTCGATGTTGATGCACCGGCCCTGTTGGGTGGTGCGGCGGTGCTGCCGGCCCTGCTGCCGGGCGGGGGAATTTCCACCTGCCGTCATGGTGCGGCCGGGGAATGGATCGAATTTATCGGGCCGGCCTGACCGGCCCCGCAACGGAAGGAGCAGTCCCCATGGCACTGGCACTTTCAGACCGGGCCAACCTGGATTTCGTGCTGAGTTTACGGCGCCACTGGGCGGCCACCCTCTATCCGCATCTGCGGGCGGAGTTCGATGCCATCGACCCGCCGCCGCCGGTGGTGAACGACCCGGCCGGCCTGGCGCCGCTGGTGCATGGGCTGCCGACATATCCGTGGTTTTCGTGGCTGGAGCGGGGATCGCAGAAGATGTTGTGGCGTGCCGTGACCGATGCAGTCGTGAATGAGGGACCCTTGCCCACCCCGCCCGCCGGCCCCGCCAGCGTTGAGGCGGACCCTGATCTGGTGCTGCCGCAATGGTACACGGACTGGGATATCCACCTGCAACCGGGCAGCTTCTGGTCCCATCATCTGGCGGGCCGCGTCTATGAGATGGGGGCCCGGCTGGTGATGCTGGGGGAGAATGATGATTTCTCCTTCCACCGCATCTTCACGGAGACGGCCGTGCCCAGGCGGGCCTATCGACGGATCGTCGACATGGGCTGTGGCTTCGGCAAGTCCGCCTGGCCGCTGAAACAGGCCTTTCCGGATGCCGAGGTGATCGGTGTCGATCTGGCGCTGCCCTGCCTGGAACTGGCGGCCCGGCGCGCCAGCGAGCGCGGTCTGGCCGTGCGCTTCCGTCAGGCTGATGCCGTGGCCACGGGGCTGGAGACGGGCAGTGCCGATCTGGTGACCTCCACCATGTTCGTGCATGAGGTGCCGGTCGACGTGCTGCCCGACGTGTTTGCGGAGGCGTCGCGCATTCTGGCACCGGGCGGCATCCTGCGTTTCCTGGATTTCCAGCGCACGGGCGACGGGCTGCGGGATCTGGCCATGATCGAACACGGCGCACGTAACAACGAGCCATTTCTGCCGCCTGTGGTCGCGGCCGACCTGTCCGCCATGGCCGACGCTGCCGGCCTGATCAATGCCCGTTGGGTTGGCTTCGACGAGCGCGGGGCCGGCCGGCAGGAGACATTGTCCTGGTCCCGCCGTGCCGAATGGCATTTCCCCTGGGCCGTCCTTGAAGCGGAGAAGCCGCAATGATCCCCCCCTTGCCGCCTATGCAGCCGGATACCGACCGGCTGACCGGGCTTCTGTTTGAACTGGCAGCACAACTGCATATCGAGCGTACCCGCCGTCTGGCGCTGGAGACGGCGTTGGAACGGGCTGGCCTGTTGCCGGCCGGCGCCATTGATGCCCTGGCGGGCGACGCTGACCTGCTGGCGCGGACGCGGGCGGAGCTGGAACTGGCCATGCGCAAGCTGATGCGCGTGCTGGGCGACGACCCCGACCCGCGCACCCCGCTTTCCGCCGATGTTCCGGCCGCCCCGGCCGCTCCCGTTTCCTCGAATTAGGAGCCACGATTTTGGCACGCCCATGGGTAGAGTTCGTCCAGGCACAGCATATTCCCTGGCAGCCGCATGACCTCTGGGGTCTGCGGCCGGGGGTGGAAGCGCGGCTGCTCAGCCGGGATGATGAGACCGGCGCGGTCAGCATGCTGGTCCGCTATCCCGCCGGTTTTACTGTGCCCGCCGCGATCCTGCCGGTGGACGAGGAGTTCCTGGTTCTCGACGGGGCACTGACCGTCGATGGGCAGGCTTACGGCCATCTCTGCTACGCCCATCTTCCGGCCGGTTTCCAGCGCGGGGCGCTGGCCTGTGCCGACGGGGCGATCGTGCTGACCTTCCTGTCGGCCGATCCGCGTGGTGTCACCGCACCGGCGACCTATGATCCCGAACGGCTGGTGCTGCGCACCGATGGCTATCAGGTTCCCTATACCGGTAATTTCCATCCGGAATTCCCGCCCGGTGCCGGGCGCAAACTGCTTTACAAGGACCCGGTGACAGGGGACGTCACCTGGCTTCTGGGCACGCTGCCGGTACGCTGGGCCGAACGGTCGGAGGTCCACCCGACCGTGGAAGAGATGTACCTGCTGAGTGGTGAGGTGCATGGCAATCGCGGGATCATGCGGCCCGGGGCCTATTTCTGGCGTCCGCCAGAGGCCCCCCACGGTCCTTACGGCACGCTGACCGGCAATCTCTATTTCTTCCGCACCAAGGGCGGTCCGCTTACCACCAGTTATGTGCCGCCGGAACGGCCCTTCCAATGGTGGCCGCCCTATGACCCCGTCCTGCCGCCCGCCCTGGAAGGGGCCCGTGGCGAGGCGCCGGGTACCCCGCTCGCTTTCTGAGGTTCGGTGAACAAGGCGCAATCGCCGTCACCACGATCAACAATCAAGACAAGGGATGTATCATAATGAAGGCTAAAATCTTCGGAACCGCGGCTTTAACCCTGGTTGGCACCCTGTCCGCCACCACGGCCATGTCCCAGTCGGCACCCGCGTCGGGAGAGACGTTCCAGCTAGAGGAGATCGTGGTGTCGGCCCAGCGCCGCCTGCAGAACCTGCAGGAAGTGCCGCTGGCCGTGTCGTCGATCGGGGCTGGCGCCCTGGAGGATCGGCAGATCCGCAATACCATTGACCTGATCCGCGAGATCCCCAATCTGGTCGGCAACAGCAATGTCGGCCTGGGCAGTTCCAACACCTATTACATCCGCGGCATCGGCAACACGGAATCCATCGCGACACAGGACGTGCCCGTCGGCACCTATGTCGACGATGTCTATATCTCCCGCCAGAATGCCAATAATTTCGGCCTGTTCGATGTGGAACGGATCGAGGTGATGCGCGGCCCCCAGGGCACGCTGTTCGGCCGCAACACCACGGGCGGCGCCATCAACGTCATCATGAAGAAGCCGTCGACCAAGGCCGGCGGCTATCTGGAAGCCGGGGCCGGCCGCTTCGGTGCCGTCGATGTGCGGACCAGCATCGACGCGCCCCTGTCGGACAAGGTGCTGACCAAGATCAGCGCCTATCGCAGCGAAAGCGACGGCTATGTCACCCAGAAATCGACGGGGAACAAGCTGAACGGCATCGATGCCTATGGTGTGCGCGGCGCTGTCCGTCTGTTGCCCAACGACGAACTGACCATTGATCTGTCGGGCGACTATGTCGATCAGGAAGCGTCGAACCTGATCAATTATGTCGATCCCGTCACGGGCGATCGCGTCAGCAATCTGGGCATCGTCCAGGGTTCGCTTGCCAATTATTTCACGGGCTCCAAGGCGAAGAACAAGCCCGGCAACGAGACCGAGAACTGGTCGCTGGCCGCCAATATCGCCTGGGAACGCGACGGTGTGACCCTTAATTCGATCAGCGGCTACCGCGACACCACCCAGCGCTATTTCATCGACAGCAATCCGGCGGCCCCCAATCCCATCACCACGGGTGTCTCGCCGATTCTGAACTACAGCCGGCACAAGCAGTTCTCGCAGGAATTCAAGATCAACGGCCTGGCCTTCGACGACCGGTTGAACTACACGGCCGGGCTTTATTACCTGCATGAGAATAACGATACGGACCTTGGCACCGGCGTCGGCACCGCCACCGGCTTCACGGTCAGCGGCGATCGTACCATCTCCAACGACCTGGACTCCTACGCCGCCTATGCCCAGGGCGATTACAAGCTGACCGATGCGCTGACAGCCACGGTCGGCCTGCGCCTGTCGCGGGAGGAAAAAAGCCTGGAGGTCAAGACCAACGCCGGGGCCCGTGGGCCGGTGTTCGACACCGCTCTGATCCAGGCATCGGGCATTGCGACGGACCTGAAGAACACCTTCCTGACGCCGCGCTTTGCCCTGTCCTATCAGATTGATCCGGACATCATGGTCTATGCCTCGGCAACGCGTGGTGAAAAGTCGGGTGGCTGGAACGGGCGTGCGCTGTCCAACAGCCTGTTCTACGCCTTCAAGCCGGAAAAGGTCTGGTCCGAGGAGATCGGCATGCGCGCCGACCTGTTCGATCGCAGCCTGCGCCTGAATGCCACTGCCTTCTATAGCGAGGCGGAAGATGTGCAGATTTCTGCCGCCTATACCACGGCCCAGGGTGCCCGCATCTTCACCACCACCAACCCGGCGGGCCTGCGCAATTATGGTGGCGAGCTGGAAGCGCTGTGGATGCCGGTCAAGGGCCTGTCCATCAACGGCTCCCTGGGTCTTCAGCATGCCCGCTATATCGACATTTCCGCCGATGTGCAGGCGCAGGCCGTGGCCTGCCAGACAGCCTTGGCATCGGGCAGCGCGTCGGGCATTTCCGCCAGCTGCAACCGCGGCTTCGTGGATTTCAAGGGCCGTATCGCCCGTCCCGTGCGTGCGCCCGACTTCTCCGGCATCCTTTCAGCAACCTATGACATTGAAACCGACCCCGGCCTGGTCCGGCCGACGATCGGCTTCAATTACAACAATGGTTATGCCATTGGTAATGCTGGCAATACCGACAGCACCGACGGGGCTTGGACCCCGCACCAGATGCTGTGGAACGCCAGCCTTGCCTTCGAGCCGGCAGCCCTGCCGGACCTGACCCTGTCGGTCGGGTGTAAGAACTGCACGGACCAGAACTACAAGGTCTCGTTCCTGTCGGCGACGTCGATCTTCCTGAACGAGCCCATGACCTGGGACGTGCGGGCGCGTTATCGTTTTTGATCCTTCTTACTGGTGCCATTGACTTTTCCGCTTGTGCGGGCCCCGATCGCTTCGGCAGTCGGGGTCTTTTTTTGGCGTTTGTATACTTCGCAAACCCAGCGTCGCTTGAGGCGGTTGGCCCACAAGTCAGAAGCCACCGAGGATCACTCGGGGGCTTCGTCGTCTTCCGCCTTGGTGTCAGCCTCAGGCTTCGGCTTCACCTTCGCGATGCGCCGTAGCTTGTCCTCAAAGGCGGCTTCGCCCTCGTCGCAGCCGAGTTCGCGGGCGGCGGCCTTGAACTTATCAATCTGCGCCTTCTCGTTCTGGCTCTTCATGATGTTCAAAACCCATCTCTTTCTGTGCTTCTTCAGGGCATACTATGGGCAAACGATATTTGCCGCACAGTTTATCCTCTCCATTCCAAGCATAGAGGGAAACAAGAGGGATCTTGGTGCCGCGCTGACTGTCGTCCCTAGTGTGAAACTCCGTCGCCTCATATATGCTTGCGGTGGCTAGGTGAATCGCATCTCCGCTATCTAGTATTTTTGCCGGCCTTCCCGTCGCCTCATCCGGAGGCCTGTAATAATAATCTTTGATTTCGCGCGCTCTCAACAAAATATTCCTGCTGATTTCCACATCAACAAAGTGTGATCCATCAAATAATGAAATGTACTTGCTTTCGGCATCGGCGGACTTTCCGTCGAGCTTTCTCGGTATCACCTCAAGGTGCGTGACAATGGATGTCATAATCACATTGCCGCCCTTCTTGTTTTCTTCAAGAATATTTGATGCAGCCTTTTTTCGTTCAGAAGAGGCTGGCTCATCTCCGAGCACCTCGTAGAACATGCATGAGTCCCAATAGTACTTTGGCTTGTCGTTAGACATCGAATAACTCACCAAAAGAAGAATTGGGACGCGGCATTCCTTTGAACAGCCCTCTGAGGTCAGTCAGGTGCGGCGACTTGCTGGTTGCAGTGGCCTCGATATGGTCCATCTCAATCAAGAACGGGAATGGGCTGCTCTCCCTATAGTGAAGCTTCCCATGAACCCTCACGGTCTTGAATAGGAGGAGGTTCATATCATCACGCTTACGCTCCGGGAACGTACACTCAATTTGAGACGGTCCAACTGCGGGCATAATCACAAACTGATGCTCGCCATCGACATCAGATACTCGGCGCAAGTCCCCAACAACAGATCCCAAAGACACGCCAGTTGTCCAAGCAAACGCCATTCTCTTGCGGCGCATCTCGGCGACATGAGTGGCGCGTTCCCTGAATTTTTCATCGAAGCGAACGCATGTTTTCCCGCGCTCAATCCAGAACCTGCGGTATTCATCGTCGCGCTGGCGGGAGGCTAATCCAGCCAGTGTTTCTGCAAGATTGTCGTCGATGCGGTCGTCAACCTCGCCGCCTTCGGCGAGCTTTTCAAGCTGTTCAATTGTCCACTGAAAAGCGGGGATTGGATCGTAGTTCTTTACGCTCGGAACCGGGCGAAAGCTCATCTCGGTTGGATTGTATTTTCTGGCGTCTACAATCTCGTAGTCAGTTTGCTTGCGGTTGAGCGCGCCGTAAGTCCGCTCCATCTGGCTGAGCGCGTTCATTAGCCTGCCGAGTTGGCGCGCGAACGCATGCCCCAGCGCGTTCCCGCGGTGGGCCTCGTCCCCCTCCATGCAAACCCTGAATTCACGCTCGTTCATAACGTCAACGGTCCTCAAGCCACCGACGAGTCCCGGTACATAAGCCGCTTCCCGACAATCCCGGTCAGTGCCGCTACCGTGCGCTCGCTGTCAGTGATTCTACGCTCGTTGTACCGGAAATCAAACTCCGCCAGATAGCGGTGCAGATGCTTCTTGGCGCAGTGCTGGTACACGCCCTTCATGCCGCGCTTGAAGATGCTGAAGAAGCCTTCAATCGTGTTGGTGTGGATCGCGCCGCGACCGTACTCGCCGATGCCGTGACGCACCACGCCATGCGCGGCGAACTCGTTGCCCAGGTGGACGTACTGGCCGGCTTCGTCCGTGCACACCGTGCTCTCCTTAGCGATGTTCTCGCGCAGGATCGGGGTCAGGTCCTTGGCCTTCAGGCTGTCCACCACCATGGAGCGGGCGCGGCCGGTCTTGCGGTCCACCAGCGCCAGCACCTTATGCTTGTGGGCGTAGCCACGGCCCTTCTTCTCACCCTTGGGCTTCACGGTGCGGTCGTTGCCGATGAACGTCTCGTCCACCTCGACCGTCTCACCCTCGCCGCCCATTGGCTCGAAGCCCAACGTGCGCATCGCCTCACGGAGACGGTGCGTCATGAACCAAGCCGTCTTGTAGGTCACCTCAAGCACGCGGTGGAGTTGGTGGGAGCTGATGCCCTTCTTGGAGGAGCACAGCAGGTAGCAGGCCTGGAACCACTTGTAGAGCGGAACGTGGGAGGATTCGAAGACCGTGCCCACCTTCACCGTAAACTGCTTGCGGCACCGGTAGCACTTGTGGACGCCGATGCGGGTAGCGCTGCCCTTCAGCTTGCCGATCCGCTCCACGCCGCCGCAGTGCGGGCACACCGGGCCGTTCGGCCACACGATGCTCTCCAGCTTCGCGTAAGCGGCTTCTTCGTCGTGAAAGTACTGAGCGGACAGGACGGACATAGGGGCATCTCCTCTATGCCCGTACACTACCGCTCCAGCTTGGGTTTGGCAAGTATATAATCGCCCTTTTTTTGCAAGTGTCGGGACCACTTTTGACCGCGATGTAGCGAACGTCGTCGCCAATTGCGAAAAGGATCGGCGGCTGATCGAAGCGCTGGCGGGCGGCACCGCAGGGCAGCATGCGCGCCTGTCTCATCCCCCCTGGATTTGGCGTTGGGGTGCCCGGTCCGGGTGAGCCGGCGGTTGAGACCATTTTCGACACCGCCTATGCCAACCTGCACGTTGCGACGGAACGGTCAGGGCCGCTCCGTGCTCGCCTTCCGGCGCTGAGTTTGTCACCTTGCAGTCTGGCATGAATTGACCTGGGGAGATGCACAATGACGACGGACAGGCAGCCGGTATTGTTCTCCAGTCGGGATGTCCATGCCCTGGCCACACCACCGGATCTGGTCAGCGCCTTGCGAATGGCATTTGCCGAGGGCGTCACGGTGCCGGACCGGTTGCACTACACGCTGCCGGGCGACGGTCGGAACATGTTGCTGGTGATGCCGGCCTGGCGTGACGGCGGGCCCACGGGTGTGAAGGTGATTACCTATATGGCCGGCAATGCCGGGATCGGCTTGCCCAGCATCAACGGCTCCTATCTGCTGCTCGACGGTCACACCGGCATCCCGGCGGCGATCTTCGATGCGGCGTCGCTGACCCTGGTGCGGACCGCTGCCGTTTCGGCCCTGGCGTCTTCCCTGCTGTCCAATCCCGCATCGGAAACGCTGCTGATGGTGGGGACGGGCAGTTTGGCGCCGCACATGGTGGCGGCACATCTGGCGACACGACCCATCCGTCACGTCCGGCTGTGGGGCCGGGATCCGAACAAGGTGCAGTCTCTGGCGCGCAGCCTGGATCACCTGGCTTGCGATGTGTCGGTCGTCAGCCAACTGGGCCGGGCTGTGGCGGAGGCTGACATCGTCAGCTGCGCCACCTCCAGCCGGGTGCCGCTGGTGCAGGGGGCCGATGTCAGGCCCGGTACGCATGTTGATATGGTCGGCAGCTTCACCCCGTCCATGCGGGAGGCGGACGATGGTCTGATGGGGATGGGCCGTGTGGTCGTAGATAGCTGGACGGCAACGACAGAGTCCGGTGACATCGTCACGCCGCTGGCCGGCGGTGCGCTGAGCCATGATCGGATCATCCTGCTGGAGCAAGTGATCCGCGATCCTGCCCTGGGCCGCAAGTCCCCCCAGGACATCACCATCTTCAAGTCCGTGGGCACCGGCTTATCCGATCTGGCGGCGGCAGAACGGATCCACCAGCGCTGGCTGGGGAAGCAGTCCCAGGTCTGATCACGGCCAGGCTGCCGCGGTGTCCGGACAGATGAACCGGGCCTACCAGCGCGCCGAGGCCGCATGCACAATCTGGGCGCCGGCCTCATAGCAGGCTTCCCGGAGCCAGCCCAGCCGTGGACGGTCGATCGGCGTTGCCGGAAGCGGCAGGTCGCCATCCGATATGGTGCCCTGCATCAGCGCCGCCGCCAGTTTGCCGAAAACCGTGCCGGGCGCAATGCCGCGGCCGTTATAGCCGCTGAAGCTGATCACATTGTCGGCCAGACGGTGAAAGCGGGGAAGGTTATCGCCCGTCATGCCAATCTGGCCATACCATTCCGCTTCGAATGTTACAGGGCCAATCTGGGGAAACATCCGCTGCAGGGCGCGCCGTGCCCAGGATCGGTGGATCGTGGCACCCCTGCCGCGCAGGGCACCGACGCTGCCGAACACCATCCGACCCGCCCGATCCATGCGGAACGAGCTCAACACCTCACGCGTGTCCCATGCCCCTTCACGGCCCGGCAGGATGGTCTCGCGGATGTCGGCGGGCAGCGGAGTGGTGGCAATATTGAAGTAGGGCAGGTGGACCTGTTCGGTTCGCACCTGCGACCAGGGGCCGGTGGCATAGGCATCGGTGGCAACGATCACGCGGTCGGCCAGCAGGCTGCCCTGACCGGCGGATAACAGCCATTTCCCACCTTGTGGCTGTGCCTGTGTGACGGGGCTGGTGTTGAATATCCGGGCGCCCGCCCCCAAGGCGGCCTGCGCCAATCCGCGGATATAGGCCAGGGGCTGGATCGTGCCGGCACGCATATCCAACAGCGCGCCTTCAAAGGCTGACGATCCCGTGCGGATGCGCGTCTCCCGCGCGTCCAGCAATCGGACGGCCGCCCCGCGACGGGTCCATTGTTCATGGCGCTGCTGGATTTCCGCCAAACCTTCACGACCGACAGCGCAATGCAGCGTACCCCGCCTTTCGGCCTCGCAATCGATGCCGTGCTGTTCCACCAGCGCAAAGACTTGCCGCGGCCCGTCACCCAGCAGATTCAGCAACCGTTCGCCATGCATTGTGCCCAGCACACGTACCAGCTGGTCGGGCATGACCCACATGCCGGCATTCACCAGGCCGACATTCCGGCCGGCCCCACCGAAGCCGGGCTCCACGGCTTCCAGCACTGCGGCGGCAACACCGGCTTCGGCGAGATGCAAGGCCGCGGACAGGCCTGTGTAACCGCCGCCAATGATGGCCACGTCTGTCCGCTGGTGGCTGCGCAGCGGTGCGCAGGTGGGAGACGGGGGCGCGGTCTTTTCCCAAAGGCCGTGGGATCGGGCGTTTCCCAGCATCTGTCGTTCCAACTTATACCTGTTTCCAGTGCCATGGGCCGATCGCGGCGCCTCATCTGCCGGCGCCGCCATGCCCAGTCCCGACAAGTTGGACTTACCGGGCTGCCTTGGAGGATGCCGGTCAGCCGGAGGCGCCACAAGCGCGATCAGTGCTGAACCTCCCAGAAGTGTCCACCGTCAGCCCCTCAGATCTTCAGCAAGACCATTGCCGGGGTTCGTGGATCAGATCCGGCCTTCCTTCAGCATTTTCACGGCGGTGCCGCAGGCCCGCGCCGTCAGGGCCATGTAGGTCAGCGACGGGTTCTGACAGGCAGAGGACGCCATAGCGGCACCATCGGTGACAAAGACATTGGCCACATCATGCAACTGGTTCCAGCGGTTGGTGACGGAGGTGCGGGGGTCATTGCCCATCATGGCCCCACCCATTTCATGGATGGCGCTGCCGCCTACCCCCGGACGGTCCAGCGACAGGACAACCTTGCCCCCGGCGGCGGTCAGCATGGCGCTGGCTTCCTTTGCGGCATCGGCCAGGGCCTTGCGTTCATTCTCACCATGGGTGAAGTCGATCTGCAGGACCGGCGCGCCGAACGGATCGACCTTGACCGGGTCTAAGCGCAGACGGTTGGTTTCGCGCGGCAGGCTTTCGGCGAAGGTGACCAGCACCATGCGCCAGGGGCCGGGCCCGCGCAGATTGTCCTTGAAACCCTGGCCGATCCCTACCTCCCGCTTGCCACGGGTCCAGGTGCTGCGCAGGGCGCCGCCCTGATAGCTGTAGCCGCGCACAAAATCCCCTTCCGGCTGGTCACCCAGGTTGCGGAAGCGCGGAATGATGACGCCCGTGGGACGGTTGCCGAAGGTGGTGCGGTCCTGAAACCGGTCGAACAGGGCGATGGCGCCCACCGTGCTGGCATGGTCCATGATATGCGTGCCCAGCCGGCCGCTGCTATTGCCCAACCCGTTGGGGAACGTGTCGGACCGGGAACGCAGCAGCACATGGTTGGTGTTGAAGGCGCCCGCATTCATGAAAATGATCCGGGCCGTATAGCGGCGCCTTTCGCCCGTCTTGATGTTCAAGACGGAAACGCCGGTCGCCCGCTTTTTCCGGACATCATAATCCACTGTTTCGACGACGGTGTCGGTCACCAGGGTCAGGTTGCCCGTGGCCTGTGCTGCCGGCAGGGTAGAGCTTTGCGTACTGAAATAGGCGCCATAGGAACAGCCGCGCGGACAGATCATCCGGTTCTGGCAGGCGCTGCGCCCTTCCTTTTCGTGGGTCAGGTTGGCGGTACGACCGATGGTCAGGCGTCGGTCGGGCCATTGTGCCTCTATCGTGGCCTTGGCGTGCTTTTCCAGCACATTCAACGCCATCGGCGGCTGAAAGACGCCATCGGGCAGGGAAGACAGGCCCTCCGCCTGACCCGACACGCCTATGAATTTCTCGACATGGTCATACCAGGGTTTCAGATCGGCATAGCGGATAGGCCAGTCCACGCCGTGACCATCCTTTTTGTTGGCGCCGAAATCATGATCGCTCATCCGATAGGACTGGCGCCCCCAGGTCAGTGACCGCCCGCCAAGCTGATAGCTGCGCCACCAGTTGAATTCCGTGCCCTCGGCCACGGAATAGGGGTTTTCGCGGTCATTGATGAAGTGGTTCTGGGTATATTCGTTGAAATGCCGGTTCTTCGACTGAACGGCGAAATCGCGCTCATAAAGCTGCGGATCGCCCACACCCCGGAACGGCATGTCCCAGGGGGTCTTCATTTCGGTCACATAGTCGCTGCCATGTTCGATATGGCGGCCGCGTTCAACCATCAGGACCTTCAGGCCCTTTTCGGTCAGTTCCTTTGCCGCCCAGCCGCCGGTGATGCCGGAGCCGACGACGATCGCGTCGAAATCTGTGTTCATCCGAAGTCCACCGCTGTCCAGTCGCTCGACCAGGCCCGCTCGTTGGGGCCGACGGCCACATCCGGGTCGAAACGACCCGGCACCAGTTCAAAGCGCAGTTCCTGGCTGCCTCCGATTTCCGACGTGTAATAGCCGGTGACGATCAGGCCCTTCAGGACACGCCAGGGTGATTTTTCGCTCCCCTTGGCATAGGCGGCGGTGTCCAGGGCGGCCAACGCTTCCTGCTGCACGTCCCGCCTGGCCGACAGAAAGGCGCCACCCGCCTTCAGGTCCAGCTCGAACTCCAGCCAGTCCAGCAGGCCGGCATCCGCCGGTGCCTTGCCGCCGGTGAACAGGGCCGCGGCCACCGGCGCCTTCGACCGGGCGATATCATGGGCGATGGCCAGCGTTACGAAGGCCGGCACACCGGCCTTCACCGCCCCCGGCGTGTCAGTGTCGGGAATGGTCAGATCACAGACCCGGCCCAGCAATTGCTGCCCCCGCGGTGGCAGCGGGGAAGGGGGGGCCGCCGCCACCTGCGCCCAGACCTGCGCGGGGGTCAGCGCCATACCGGCCAGGGCCAGGCCTGCGCGCAGAAGGCCACGGCGGCCGGAAGCAGGCGGGATATCCGCATTGCGCATCGGGTTCATCCTTCGTATCGGGTTCCCTGGACCGGGATCAGAAAAGACTGAGCCGTCCACCCTTGGCCGTGAATTCAGTGTAGGCGCGCCGCTTCGCCGGCTCCAACGGTTCGATGGCGGACACCCGGTCGCCCAGGGACATGATCTGTCCCGTGGACAGGCGGGGCCACGGCGCCATGCCCTGGCCGTTGGGATCGCCGCTGCGCACGAAATTCACCCAATAGGCGCCCATCGTGGCGGCGATCTGCTGATCGGTGCTGGTGAAGGGGCGGGTGGATTTGTTCAAGGTGCCGAACACATAGGGCAGTTCGGCGGAATGGAAGGTGCCGAAGCGGGCGGCATCACTTCCAGGCTGCGGATGCCGGAACAGATAGGCATGGACCGGGGCGGCCTTGCTGGACCGACCGGCCGCCCAGGACAGCATGGACGCCACAGCCTGTTCCCGCAGCAGGCTTTGCGCCGCCTCTGTAGCCGCATGGCCGTCCGCAGCACTGTAGAAGCGGCGGAAAGCCGCTGCCTGCGCCCCGAAACGCCGGTCGATCAAGGCGTCCAACTGCGCGCTGGTGGTCAGCGACCAGTCGCGGCCGTTGCTGCCCTCATCATTGGTCAGGCCGGTCAGGACGGGGATGTCCTGGCGCTGCTTGTCCGGGGCCGGCAGCACCGTCGCTTCCACAATCGGGCTGAAGCGGATGCCCGGCGGACCCAGTGCGGGGTCCCTTGCCGCCTTGGCGACGGCCTCGGCGGGCATTTGGCGTAGAGCGTCGATCGTCTCTGCCCCCGCGGCGATGCGCAGTTTTTCGCCCAGGGCCTCCGCGCTGTTCAGGGATAGCATGGGGATGCCCATGCCGGACCCGCTTTGGGCGATGGCCCGTGCGAACAGCCCTTCCGCCTGTGGCGATGCCAGCAGCGCATGGACCGACGCGGCCCCGGCCGACTGTCCGGCAAGGGTCACCTGTGCCGCGTCGCCGCCAAAACTGGCGATATTGTCCCGGACCCAGCGCAACGCCGCGATCTGGTCCATCAGGCCGTAATTGCCCGATGATCCAGCCTCCGCACTCAGGGCCGGATGGGCCAGGAAACCGAAGACACCGACCCGGTAATTTACGCTGACAACGATGATCCCGCGCGCCGCCAGCGCCGACCCTTCATAAAGCGGGACGGAGCCCGACCCGCCGCTGAACCCGCCGCCATGGATCCAGACCATGACCGGCAACTTCACATCCTTACGGTTGGCGGGACGCCAGATATTCACGAACAGGCAATTCTCGCTCATTGCCTTGGTGGGGAAATATTCCGCCGACCAGGGGGAACCGCCTGGGGGAACATAGGGCGGGTCCTGCTGACAATCCGCCCCGAAATCGGTGGCGTCGCGCGACCCGGTCCAGGCCACCGGCGGTTTCGGTGCCCGCCAGCGGTTCTGGCCGCCCGTATCGTCGGCATAGGGTATGCCCAGAAAGGCGTCGACGCCGGCGACACGGGTTCCGGTCACGGCACCGGCCTGCGTCATGGCCGCCGGGGGCGGCGGCTGCGTCGCCGCCGTTCCCGGGGATAGGGCCAGCAGGGAAATGGCAAATGTCAGACCGATCATGCTGCGCGGCAACTCAACCCCCTGCAATCCAATCAGGGAAGGGCCAACGGCTACAGGCACCGAACCCGGCGCCTGCAGCCATCCAGGTTGGCCTCAGAAGCGATAGGTCCCCTGAACACCGAAGGTGCGCGGCGCACCGTAGATCGCGTTATAGATCAGCGACCCTGCCGCAGCGTTGAAGTTTGCAAAAGCCAGCGGCTGCTTGTCCTCCAGATTGCGGACATAGGCCTGGACCGTATAGTTGCCGTCGGCGGAATTATATTCCAGCGACAGATCGGTCATCATATAGCCCTTCTGGCGCATGCCGGCCCAGTTCACCACCGACAGGTAATGGGCCGACTTGTACCGGCTGAAGGCCGACGCCACGACATTCGCCCCGTCACCCAGGTCGAACGTGTGGCTGTACCCGGCGGACAGGGTCCATTTCGGGGCCTGCGGCGGGCGGTTGCCCTTCAGGTCGAACTGCTGGACACCGGCCGTGGCGGGATCGGCGTCATTGATCGGGCTGCCGCTGACGCCGATCAGCGAGGTGGCGAAGCTCTGCACCTTGGCGTCCAGATAATTGACGGTGAAGGACAGTTCGTCCTGTTCCGTCAGCAGGAAGCTGGTATCGGTCTCGATACCCCAGACGCGGGACTTGCCGGCGTTCAGCGTGCGGGCGCCGATATTATTGTCGACGAACACCTGGATCTGCTGATCCTTGTAATCATAATAGAAGGCCGAGGCGTTGAATTGCACGCGCCCGCCATTGAACCGGTTCTTGGTACCGACCTCATAGGCGACCAGCTTTTCCGGCTCGTAGGAGCCGACACTGTCGAAGCCACCGCTTTTATAGCCGGTGCTGACCTTGCCATAGACCAGATTGTCACGCGCCGGCTTCCAGTCGATGCCCAGATTGCCGGTAAGCTGATCAGAGGCGGAACGCGGGGTCAGGATGCTGGCCCCGGCCGAGCCCAGGGCCGGCGGCGTGGTGCCTTCACCCCGCCCGAAACGCGGGCCATAATTGTAGAAGGTGGCGCTTTTGGCATCGTCGGTATAGCGCAGGCCGCCGGTCACCGTCAGTTCGGGCCCGGCCACCGGCACCGTGACCTGCCCGAAGGCGGCCTTGGACTTGGACAGGATGTCGGGACGATAGAAATAGTTCAGGAAGGCCTTGGGCAATTCCAGATACAGGCCGCGCGACAGGTCGACCTTCTCATGGAAGTAGAAACCGCCCAGCTGATAGAACAGGCCGCTGTCCAGCGTGTTCGACAGGCGCAGCTCATGGCTCTGTGTTTTTGAGTTCAGCTTGTTATTACGGAAGGTGAAGGTCGCCGGCAGATAGCCGTTCAGCGGCAGGGCGCTGTTGGTTTCATTGTCGCGGTAACCGCCCAGATAGGCCAGCGTGCCCAGGTCGAAATCAACCTCAATCTTACCGCGCAGCGCGAACTGTTCGCTGTTGAAATTGCCCAGATCGCCCAGCGGGAAATTGCGGGTATTGATCCCGCTGAAGGTCAGGTTGGCGGGGATGCCGTTATTTTCCAGGGCCGGGGTGGACGGGATGGCGTCGATGACCCCGGATGCATAGGCCGGGTTGGTCAGAACACCATTCTGGGCCACCAGGATGCCGAACTGCGACGGCGGCAGCTGGTCGACATTCACATATTCGCCGGCGATATAGGTCCGGAAATTCGCGGTCGGTTCCCAACTGGCGGCGATGCGGGCCGCGTCCACATTCTGGTTCTCGCCACGGCCGACAGCACCGTGTTTGCGATAGCCATCATGGTCGGTATGCATGCCGGCCACACGGACCGCCAGCGTATCCCCCACGGGGACATTGACCGCACCCTCCGCCTTCTTGGCGTCGAAATTGCCATAGCCGACGGTCAGGAAGCCGGTGGTTTTGCCCAGCTCAGGCTTGGCGGCGATGATGTTGATGGCGCCGGCGGTGGCGTTGCGGCCATAAAGCGTGCCCTGCGGACCGCGCAGAACCTCGATCCGCTGCAGATCGAAGAAGCTGGCATTCAACGCAACGGGGCGGTTGATATATTCGCCATCGATACCGATGGTCAGCGCCGGATCGGAGGCTTCGGAAATATCCTGGCTGGACACGCCGCGGACCGAGATCTTCGTGAAGATCGTGTCATTGGTGACGTTCAGGTCGGGGGCAAGCCGCGCCAGGCCGTTCACGTCGGAGACACCGGTCTTGATCAGATCATCACCCGTGAAGGCGCGGATGGCGATGGGGGTGTCCTGGATGTTGGTTGCACGCTTGGTCGCGGTGACCACGATTTCTTCCAGCGTGATCCCGCTGCTGGTGTCGGTCTGCGCGAAGGCAGAACCGGCGTGCAAAGCGGTTGCCCCCGCAGCAAGCAGGAGCATCGAACGGATGCGCATTTACGTTTCCTCCCGTTGGGCCGGCCATTTTAAGCCGGCCTGGCTCTGGGTTCATTTTTAAAACAAGAACCCTGATTTCGAAATCATGTAAGCGCAGGATCGTTTGGGCGTCAAGCCATTCCGTGAGCCATCCGGTGTGGAATCATGAAGGAGGCCCTGTCCGCCAAACGGGTGGGGGATTTCTGCTGGCATAGTGCGGCCCTGGCGCCTATGATAAGCATATACAGAATCAATGCTTTATTTTTGGATAGGGCCGCTGGGGATTCGGGCGGCGGGATGATGGAGTGCCAACGTGTCTGCCGTCGATGAGATGCAGGAAGCCGAACCGTTGCTGAACCCCTCGGGGCGTGAACCCAAGCAGGGGCGTAGCCGGGCGTCGTTCGAACGCATGCTGGCGGCAGCGACGGATCTGTTGCAGGAGCGGGGCAATGACGATTTCGCGCTGACCGACGTGGCCAAGCGCGGGAAAGTGTCCATCGGCTCCATCTATTGCCGATTCGACAGCAAGGATGAACTGATCCAGGCTGTTCAGCGCCGCTTCATTGAAAAGATGGTCATCGAACAGTCGGAGATGGTCGACAGGTTGATGGAGAAGTCCACCGACCTGGATACGCTGGTCCGCAATTTTGTGGAAGAGCTGGCCGAATTCATGCGCCGCAATGCCCCTGTGATGCGTCCCATGATGATGCGCGCTTCCACTGATCCCGTGGTCAGCGCCCTGGGCAGGCGTGGCTATGACGATCTGGAGCAGAAGATGATGGCGACCCTGTTGGTCCGCCGGCAGGAGATCGGCCATACGTTGCCGGAACTGGCCTGTGAGATGACGCTGCGTATCGCCTATTCGGCGTTCGCCCGGTACCTGGGCTTTGGCACGACGGGCGATACGGGCACCAAGGCCGACTGGAAAAACCTGAAGACGGAGGTCGGCATCATGTGTTCGACCTATCTGCGGCACGGCACCCGATGACCGGTTGACGGCACCCGCTTTCCGTTTGTAAAAAGAATTTCGATTCTGATCTGATCGATCGCTGATCGGAGCCAACGGAAAGGCACATCCCATGGCATCCGCCGCCAGCCCCAGGGGCAAGCGGGGGCCGGTTCTCTCTGCCATCGACCAGGCTGCCGCCTTGACGCCGAAACGGCGACAATTGGCGCTGGTGGTGGTGGCCGGCGCCTTCATGATGGACCTGATCGACCTGACCATCGTCAATGTGGCCCTGCCGTCGATCCAGCGCGACCTGTCCGCCGACACCGCCCAGATGCAATGGATGGTCGCCGGCTATGCCGTGGCGTTTGCCATCCTGCTGATCACCGGCGGACGGCTGGGCGATACGCATGGTTATCGCCGTCTGTTCATGATCGGCATGGCGGGTTTCACCTTCACCTCGCTGCTGTGCGGCGTGTCGGTCAGCGCGCCGATGCTGGTCACCGCACGGCTGGCGCAGGGGGCGACGGCGGCCCTGATGCTGCCGCAGGTCATGTCGCTGATCCAGGTCATGTATCCGCCGGCCGAACGGATTGCGGCCCTGTCGGTGTTCGGCGTGCTGGGCGGCGTTGCCGCGGTGCTGGGCCCGGTCATTGGTGGTCTGCTGATCGAGGCGAACCTGTTCGGCCTGGGCTGGCGCCCCATTTTCCTGATCAACGGACCCTTGGGCATGGCCGGCCTTTATGCCGCCTGGCGTCTGCTGCCGGCCGGCCGGTCGCCGCATGGCGGCGGTGTCGATCTGCCGGGGACGGCCCTGGTTGCGGCGACCCTGCTGGCCCTGCTGCTGCCGCTTCTGCAGGGACGGCAGGCGGGATGGCCGCTCTGGTGCCTGATCCTGCTGGCCGCCACCCCGCTGCTGGTGCTTTTGTTCATCCGCCATATCCGGCGGCTGGCCGGGGCGGGGACGGGGCTGGTGCCGCCGGCCCTGTTCGTGAACCGTGGCTTTTCCATCGGGCTGGGCATGTCGCTCTGTTTCCAGGCGATGACGTCGGGCTTGCTGTTCATCCTGACCCTGACGCTGCAATATGGGCTGGGCTGTACGCCCCTGGAAACCGCGTTGGTCCATGTTCCCTATGCGCTGGGTGCCTCCGTCGCCATTGGTGGCGTGGCCAGGCGGGCCCTGCCGCGCATGGGGCTGCGCCTGCCCCTGCTGGGCGTGGCGGTGATGCTGTCGGGTCTGCTGGCGCTGTCCTTGCTGATCTGGGGGCAGGGGGGATTGGTGCCGCTTGGGCTGGCCCTGCTGCTGACCGGCACCGGCATGGGTTTGATCGGGGGACCGACGGGCCCGATCACCCTGTCGGATGTGGAACTGATCCATGCGGGATCGGCATCGGGTACCTTGAAGGCCGTCCAGCAACTGGGGGCGGCATCGGGGGCAGCCCTGATCGGCGGCACCTATTTCGCATTGGCGCAAGGGTTGACGGCAGAGACGGCGCGCACCGCCTTTCTGACCACAATGCCGCTGCTGGTCCTGCTGCTGCTGTTGGTCGGCTTTCTGATCACGCGGCTGCCGCGCGATCTGCGCCTGTTCAAGAAATGATACGAACGGTCAAACATCTTGACCGTTCGTATCGGCGGCGACGGCCGCCGCGCCGCACATACGGCGTAGCCAAGCCCGCGGATGTGGGCGTCGGCGATTGAGGGGTGGGATAGATGGAGGATGTGATGGTTGAGCCTGTTCTGCGCCTGGGGATGATCGGTGGGGGTCCCGGCAGCTTCATCGGCCCGGTCCACCGTATGGCGGCTGAACTGGATGGGAAAATCCGGCTGGTGGCCGGTGCCTTCAGCAGTGATGCCGATCGGTCGCGGCAGGCCGGCGCCGGTTACGGCATCGACCCGGCCCGCGCCTATCCCAGCCATCAGGCCATGATCGCGGCGGAAGGCGCGCGTCCGGACGGCATCGACCTTGTCGCCATCGTCACGCCCAATCATCTGCATGTGCCGGCCAGCATCGATGCCCTGACGGCAGGCCTGCATGTCATGTGCGACAAGCCCGCCGCCATCTCCCTGTCCGAAATGAAGCAGTTGGCCGGTGTGGCGGCGGGGGCCAGGGGGCTTTACGCCCTGACCCACACCTATACGGGCTATCCGCTGGTGCGGGAGGCGCGGGCGCTGGTGGCCGCGGGCCGGATCGGGCGGCTGCGCAAGGTGGTGGTGGAATATAGCCAGGGCTGGTTGTCCACCGCGTTGGAGGAAGCGGGCAGCAAGCAGGCCGGCTGGCGCACCGACCCGGCCCGGTCCGGTGCCGGCGGCTGCATCGGCGATATCGGTGTTCACGCCTTCAACCTGGCCGAATATGTCAGTGGCGCGCTGGTGCGGGAACTGTGCGCCGACCTGTCCACCCTGGTGCCGGGCCGGCGGCTGGATGATGATTGCAACATCCTGCTGCGGTTTGACGATGGCAGCGACCGTGGCGTGCCGGGCGTGCTGCACGCGTCCCAGATCGCGGCGGGTGACCGCAACGGCCTGCGCCTGCGCGTCTATGGGACGGAGGCGGGTCTGGACTGGTCACAGGAGAATCCGAACCGTCTGACCATCAACGGTCTGGACGGGCGGACGGAGGTGCTGCATGCCGGGGCGGGATATCTGGGCCCGGCGGCCCGTGGGGCGACGCGTCTGCCGACCGGTCATCCGGAGGGTTATATCGAGGCCTTTGCCAATCTCTACCGGGACTTCGCCGCCGCTATCCGCGCGGGTGCCCTGCCGGCCGATGGCAGCCTGCCGGGGCTGGAAGCGGGCTTGCGCGGCATGGCCTTCATTGAAACAGCGGTCGTCAACTCTGCTGCCCGCGCCGGCTGGGTCCGGTTGGATATCTGAACGATCACAGGGAGCTAAAGATGCGCACCATCAAGGGGCCGGGTATCTTCCTGGCACAGTTCGCGGGCGATGCCGCCCCGTTCAACAGCCTGGATGCCATTGCGGACTGGGCCGCGGGCCTGGGATACAAGGGTATCCAGATCCCGTCCTGGGACGGGCGCCTGTTCGACCTGCGGCTGGCCGCCGACAGCACGACCTATGCGCAGGAGGTGACCGGAAAGCTGGCCGCCAAAGGTCTGGCGGTGACGGAACTGTCCACCCATTTGCAGGGTCAGCTGGTGGCTGTCCATCCGGCCTATGATGCGCAGTTCGACGCATTCGCTGACCCGGCCGTGCGTGGCAATCCGGCGGCGCGCCAGGCCTGGGCCGTTGAACAGATGCGGCTGGCGGCCAAAGCCAGCGCCAATCTGGGCCTGATGGCGCATGCCAGCTTCTCCGGCGCGCTGGCCTGGCCCTATGTCTATCCCTGGCCGCAGCGTCCGGCCGGCCTGATCGAGGAGGCGTTTGCTGAGCTGGGCCGCCGCTGGCGCCCCATTCTGGACGCGTTCGATGAGGCCGGCGTGGATGTCTGTTTCGAATTGCATCCGGGTGAGGATCTGCATGATGGCGTCACCTTCGAGCGGTTCCTGGGCGCGGTGGATAATCACCCGCGCGCCAATATCCTGTTCGATCCCAGCCATTTCGTGCTGCAGCAGCTGGATTATCTGGCCTTCATCGACCATTATCACCCGCGCATTCGTGCCTTCCATGTGAAGGATGCCGAATTCCGGCCCAACGGCAAATCGGGCGTCTATGGCGGCTATCAGGGCTGGGTGGACCGGCCCGGCCGCTTCCGGTCCTTGGGGGACGGGCAGGTGGATTTCAAGGCGATCTTCGCCAAGCTGACCGCCCATGATTATGCCGGCTGGGCCGTGCTGGAATGGGAATGCGCCTTGAAACATCCCGAAGACGGGGCGCGGGAAGGGGCCGCCTTTATCCGGGACCATATCATCCGCGTCACCGACCATGCCTTCGATGATTTCGCGGGCAGTGGTGTGGATGAGGGTCTGAACCGGCGTTTGCTGGGCCTGTAAGGAACCCACCATACGGCGTCCCCCGCTCGCCATCGCGGCGGGGGACGAAATTCTCTCTTTCAAATCAAATCATTATCGGTTGGCACCTCGCGGCGCGAATTCCTTTGGTCCGTGATTGATTTGCCAAAAAAAGAATGATAATTCTTATATTGATCATTGGTGCGGTGATGATCAAGCCAGAGTGCCGATCCCGCCGCGCCGTTCCCCTATCGGGCTTTGCCTGAAACCGCCGCCATCCTTGGCCCCCGGCGGGGCCGCACCTGACAGGACAGGACCGGTTCCATGTCGAACTACGAAATCAAGAGAGGCGTAAGCCTTTACAGTTATCAGGAGGAATATTTCCTGGGCACCAAGTCGCTGGAGGACCTGATCAAGGTCTCCGCCGAGATGGGTGCGTGCGGGATCGAGTTGATCAGCGAACAGACCTTTCCCAATTATCCCAATCCGCTGGACCCGTCCGTCTATGACAATTGGCATGCCCTGATGGCGAAATATGGCACGACCCCGGTCTGCCACGATTTCATGCTGGATTATAAGAAGTACAAGAACCGGCCGATGCCGTTCGATGAACAGGTGGCCAATTGCAAGGTCGATATTGACCATGCCGCCCGCCTGGGCTGCCCCTATACCCGCGCCCTGGTGTCGATTGATCCGGAGGTGCTGGTCGCCTGCGCCGATTATGCGGAAAGCCGGAATGTCCGCATCCTGATCGAAGTACATGCGCCGCTGCATTTCGATCATCCCTGGATCATCCGCCATGCCGAAGCGTTCGAGAAGTCGGGATCGAAATTTCTGGGCTTCCTGCCCGATATGGGCATGTTCCTGTTCCGCTTTCCCCGCGTATGGAAGGAAAAATTCATCCGCGACGGCGTGCCCCCGCATATCGCCGACTATATCTGCAAGGCCTATGACGACCGGGTCTTGAGCGAATATGTCATCCTGGAAGTGGAGAAGATGGGCGGCGTCGGCCCAGCCATCGGCATGGCCATCACCTTGCGCCACAATGCGGCGTTCGAGCCCAAGCGCATGCTGGATCATATGGACCGCATCTGGAACATCCATGGCAAGTTCTACGAGATGACGGAAGATCTGGTCGAGCCGTCCATCCCCTATGACGAGATTGTCCGGGTGCTGAAGAAGGGCGGCTACAAGGGCTATATCTGCTCAGAATATGAGGGCAACCGCTGGATCCAGGATGCGTTCCCCGTGGACAGCATCGAACAGGTCCGCCGTCAGCAGGAAATGCTGAAGAAGCTGATTGGCGAACCCGCCGCCACCGCCGCCTGAGGAGCCGCCCCATGTTCGACAAATACATGATCTGTGAAGATGGCTACGGCAACGTCCAGCAGGATGGCCGTACCGTCGGTTTCGCCTTCCAGGCCCGTCTGCCCTATTACCGGGGCATCGGCCTGTCGATGGTGGAGGATATCGGCGTCATCATCGATGGCGAGCCGGTGGCCCGCCAGGATATCCGCTTCTCTGTCCGCGGCCGCACCTGGACGCTGGATGAGATGGAAACGGAATATACCGACCGCTGGAACTTCGCGGAGAAGGCGCTGGTCACCGTGCTGCGCGACGGCGGCCTGTCGCCCGGCCGGCACAAGGTGCAGCTGTCCGAACGTATCCGCGTGTCCTATCTGCCCTTCGTGCCGACCACGCGCGACACGAAGGAACTGCTGATCCCGGCCTGAATCTCCCCTCATATCCCTCAGGTTCGGTAGACTGCGGGGCACGGCGATGACGCCGTGCCCCGTTTTTTGGGGTATCACCCCCGCCGTTCCGGCCAGAAGCCGATGCAGATGATCTGGGCCGCGATGGCCAGCATGGCGGGCGCGTAATAGAGGATATGGACCATCCGGCGTGCTTCATCGCTGACATCTGCCGGGTCGTATCCCGCCTGGGCCAGACCGAAGGCCACGACGGCCCCACCCAGCGCCATGCCGACCTTGATGGCCAGATTGACGCCGGCGGCCAGCAGCCCCTCATTGCGGGTGCCGAACCGCGCCTCGTGGTAATCCACGACCTCCGCCGCCATGGCAAAGATGGCGGTCATGGAAATGCTGATCAGGATCGAGGACAGGATATAGACGGTCAGGAACAGGGCCGGCACCGCCTCGGTAAAGGGCAGGACGCCATACAGCACCAGGGCTGCCGCCAGCGCCACGCGGTTGCCCTTGCGCATGCCCAGCCGTTTCAGGAAGGGCGGGGCGATGGCGGACCCGATCAGCAAGGTGCCCGACACGGCGGGCAGCAGGATGGAGATCATCCAGGGTTGCCGCAGGATGTTGATGGCGAAATAGGCGGTGACCGACAGCACGGCGCCGAAGCGGATGAAGTTGAGGCTGGCAAAGCCGAACACGACCAGCCAGGCCCGGTTGTGCAGCATGTCGCGGATGGAGGACAGGCTGGTTTCCTGCTGGCCCGCGGGCGGCGGCACTGCCTCCCGGCAACTGGCAAACAGGTTCAGGGTCAGTAGCACCGTGACCGCTGCCATCAGGATCGCCACCCACAGGAAGCCCTGGGCCTGATCCCCGCCGCCCAGCGCCTGGACCAGCGGCATGGTGGCGGCCGTCGCCACGATTACCGACAGGGCGGTGCCAGCGGCCCGCAGGCTGCCCAACTGCACCCGTTCACCCTGCCGCACCGTCATCATCGGCATCAGGGCGCCATAGGGGATGTTCACGATGGAATAGAGCAGCCCCAGCACCACGAAGCTGACGCAGGCCCACAGCAGCTTGCCCGTCCCATCCAGCGGTGGAACATAGAAGCTGGCCACACAGAACAGGCCGAACGGGAGCGCCCCGAACAGGAAATAGGGTCGCACCCGGCCCCAGCGGCTACGCGTCCGGTCCACGGCCAGCCCGACCAGCGGATCGAACGCCGCATCCAGCAGGCGTGACAGCAGGAACAGCGCCCCCACCACCCCCACGGGCAGCATCGCCACATCGGTATAAAAGTACAGCAGAAACGCCCCGACCAGATTCCAGGTCAGGCCGAAACCGAAATCCCCGGCGCCATAGCTGAGCTTGGCGCGCCAGGACAGCGGCGGGGCGGCGATGCCGCCCCCCTCTTGGTTGATCGACATCGCCGTTTTCTCCGCGTTTCTTTACAGGCCCAGCGTCTGGCGCGCCTGGGTCAGACCGTCCAGTGTCGGGCCTGTCGGCTTATATTCCAGGCCGATGGCCCCCTGATAGCCAAGGTCACGCAGGATGCCGATATAGCGGGACCAGTCGATGGTGCCGCTGCCCGGCTGATGGCGGCCCGGCACATCGGCCACCTGCACATGCCCGACCAGATGGAACCGCCCCGCCAGCACGGCGGCCGGGTCCTCTCCCATGACGGTCGAATGGTACATGTCGTAGAGCAGGCGCAGATTGGGGCTGTTCACGGCTTCCACCATGTCCAGCCCCTCGGTTGTGCTGACCAGATACATGCCTGGATGTTCGACCCGGTCGTTCAGCGGTTCCAGCAGCAACAGGATGCCGGCCTCCTCCGCCAGTGTCGCCGCCTGACGCAGGGCGGTGACGGCGGCATCAAAATGCTCCTGTCGCGGCACGTCCGGACGGGTGAAGCCGGAGGCGACGACCAGGGCCGGGGCACCGGCCTGTTTCGCGGCCACCAGACTATCACGGACAGCGGCCAGGAATTCACCATGCTGGGCCGGATCCACGATGCTGCGGCGGGGTTCGACGACGAAGCTGGCCAGCTTCATCCCGGTTTCTTCAAGGGTCTGGCGGATGTCGGCCAGCGGCTTGTCCCGCCACAGATGGAACTCCACAGCGGTCAGGCCGGCATCCTTCGCGGCACGGATACGGTCGGCAAAAGTCGGATGTTCGGCGGCGAACAGCCACTCGATACAGGCGGCGAGGTACATGATGTCCTCCGGATGGGACATGTTTGACCGGCGACCGCCAGGGGGTGGTCACCGGCGGTCCGCGCGTGCGAACCTGGCGCCGAAGCGCTGAAACAGGGCCCCAGGGAGCGGGGTCAGTACCGCGTGCCGGTGTCGACCTTGCCCCTCGACAGGGCCAGCAGGGAGAGGCCGGCACCAATCAGCGCGGCGACCCCCATCACCAGAAAGGCGGTCTGCACCGTGCCATCCGTGGCGGACTTGGCCCCGGCAACGAAGAACGGGCTGGTGAACTGTCCCAGGAAGAAGCAGGAAGCCCAGATGCCCATGCCCCGCCCCCGGTGGGCGAAAGGCAGCTTGCTTTGTGCCCAGGCGATCAGGGTCGGCACCGTCATGCCCGCGCCCATCTGCTGCATCACCAGCAGGGCCATCATCCATTTATAATCCGGTGCCAGGCCGATGCCCGCCAGCCCAATACCCAGGAAGGCAAAGAAGCCGAACAGTTGCAGGGCGGTCGCCCGCTTGCCGATCCAGCCGAAGATCAACGCGCCCACGGGCACGCCCAGGCTGGCCAGCGCGATCAGCGAGCCGACACGGGCCGGGCTGTCCACCCCCACCTCCCGGAAAGCCAAGCCGCCCTGGATGATGAAGACATAATAAAGGGTGGAGGCGAACAGGGTCACGACGCCATAAAGCGCGACCGCCCGGACGGGGAAGGGCGGGGTGGGTCCGGCGTCCGGCTTCTGGTCAACGGGCGCACCGCTGGTATTCTTGCCGGGTTCGAAGATCATGAACTGCATGCCGACAAAAATGGGCATTGCGATCAGGTAGATCAGGAACACGCCGTTCCAGCTCAGTGTCGTCAACAGCCCGGACAGCGCAATGACGCCGGACGCCATGGCCGGTCCCGCCAGACCCTGCGCCACCAGCAGCCGGCGGCGTCCCGCGGCATCGTAATAATCGGCGATCAGCGTGTTCACGATGGTCAGGATCGCCGCCTCGCTCACCCCCAAGAGAAGACGCGACGCGATCACGGCATGCAGGCTGTCCAGGAAATAGGGCAGCGATCCGGCAATCCCGTAAAAGAAGGTCGCCCAGACCAGCAGCGGCCGCCGTCCGAACCGGTCGACCAGCATGCCGGCGAACGGTGCCAGCAGCGCAATGGCCAGACCGGGGGCCGACACCAGCACCGGCACCAGCAGCGAAGCGTTCGCCACATCCCGGAAATGGTCGAGAATAGTGGGGACGGCGGGTGTCAGCGACACGATGGCCAGGATCGGCAGAAACCCGCTGATCACCAGAATGATGCCTTGTGCCAGGCCTGCCTTACGCTCGTCGTTGCCAACGGGCATGGCAATGGCTTGATCGGCCATGGATTTCCTCCCAGATGGCGTTCTGCGTCGCCATAACAGAATTATGATTTTGATAATGATGATGGTGAGCGAACGATTCTGTCAATGCGGGAATCGTGCGGCCGTTAAAACAGTTGGATTTTAAGTGAATTCGGAACGGCGCCTCCGGTTTCTGTTGACAGGCAGCAATTCGCCCGGTTACTTGTTCAGAACAACAATTCTAATTCATATGTCGGGATCGCGGCGCTTTCCGTTCGGAAAGGCCGTGGCCGCACCGGCTGACAATGGAGGAAACCTTGCGCTTCTCGACCTTTCTGAACGCCCGCTCCATGGGGCCGGAGCAGGATCGCGATGTCATGATGGGCATGATCGACCATGCTGAGCGGGCGGAGGCGGCGGGATTCGATGCTGTCTTCCTGCCGGACCATCATTTTACTGGTTATATGCCGATGGCCTCCGACCCGATGATGTTCGCCGCCTTCCTGGCCGCCCGGTTGAAGCGCATGCATTTCGGCTTCTCCGTCACGACGGTGCCGCTGCACCATCCCGTGCGGTTCGTGGAGCGTATCAACATCCTGGACCAGTTGACCGAAGGCCGTCTTCTGGTCGGCGTCGGCAGCGGCACCACGCCGGAAGAAATGATCGGCTTTGGCGTGAACTATAAGGAGGCGTCGCGTCTGGCGGAGGAGAATCTGGCCATCGCGGAACGGCTATGGGCCAAGCAGCCGCATGACCCGTCCGTCACCTTCGACAATGGCCACTACAAGGGCGAAGTGGTGCAGCGCATTGCCCCCGTCGCCTATACAACCGGCCATGCCAAGCTGATGCCTGTGGCCATGAAGGAGACGAGCGCGCGCCGTGCGGCCGAATTTGGCTGGCCTGCCTTCATTCCGGCCTTCACCCCGCCGCAGATCGGCGGGACGGAGCCGTTCAAGCATGTGCAGAAATTCTTCAATATCTACCGCGACATGCTGATGGCCGCCGGCCATTCCCCCGAACGCGTCGCCGATGCCCTGTCCTGGACCACCCACACCTATCAGTGCGTGCATGTCGCGGAGACTGACGAACAGGCACGGGCGGAACTGGAAGATATCCTGACTGTCTATCAGGCGGCGGTGGATCGTGAGGCCGCCTTCAATGCCAAGGCCGAAGCAACCGAAGCCAACAAGAAGACGGACCGCACACCCAACGCGCTGACTGAGGATTGGATCGGCACCTGGTGCCTTTATGGCAGCCCGGAAACGGTGATCGCGCATCTGAAGCCGTACCAGGAACTGGGCATAGGCAACATCCTGTGCGGCATGCTGACCGGCCCCCTGACCGAACAGCGCATGGTCTATGCCAACCAGACCATGGACCTGCTGTCGCGTCATGTCATGCCGGCCTTGAAAGGCGGTGTGCGGTGAGCCGGCCGCTGATCGTCGGCTTTGGCGGCACCACCCGGCCGGGTTCATCGGGGGAGCGCATGGTGGCGGCCGTCCTGGCCGCCACCGAACAGCTGGGCGCGCAGACCCGCCTGTTTGGCGGGGCGGCACTGGCGGCGCTGCCCCACTTCGCCCCGGAAAACCCCGACCGGACGGCGGAGCAGATTGACTTCGTGGAGGCCGTGCGGGTCGCCGATGGCATTGTCATTGGCAGTCCCGGATATCATGGCGGTGTATCGGGTCTGGTAAAGAATGCCATCGACCTGCTGGAAGATCTGCGAACCGACAGGCGGGTCTATTTCGACGGCCGGGCTGTGGGCTTGATCGTCACGGCGGCCGGGTGGCAGGCGGGCGGCGTCACCCTGTCGGCGCTGCGCGGCATCACGCATGCCATGCGCGGTTGGCCCACGCCACTGGGCATCGCCATCAATACCGTCGCGCAAAAGCCATTCGATGCTGATGGCCGTCTGGTCGATGACGACATTCTGGCGCAGGTGAACGCCCAGGCCGCGCAGGTCATGACGCTGGCGCGGCGGTAATCCATAATAAATTCAGGGAAGAAGCCCATGTCCACCCATCCGCTTGACCTTGCGGCGCTGACCAGCGGCCGCGACATGTGGTCCACGGCCGCATTGCCCGGCATCCGGTCCATCCTGATGGCTGATGGTCCGATGGGCATCGCGTCCGGCCGGGTCGATGAACGCGACGTCGCGGTGCTGACGCCCTGTGGTACAGCACTGGGGGCCAGCTTTGATGCGGAACTGGTGGCGCGGGTGGGGACCATCGTAGGGATGGAGGCGCGGCGCCTGGGCGTCGATGCGGTGCTGGCCCCCAACCTGAACCTGCAGCGCAGCCCGCTTTGCGGGCGGGCGTTCGAGCTGTTCGGGGAGGACCCGTATCTGGCAGGGCATCTGGGGGCTGCCTGGATCGGTGGCTTGCAGGGGCAGGGTGTCGGGTCCGTCGCCAAACATCTGGTCTGCAATGACAGCGAGACCGACCGTGACAGCATGAATGCCGTGGCCAGCGACCGGGCCCTGCGCGAATGCTATCTGCTGCCGTTCGAAATGGCGACGGCGGCCGGATGTGTCGGCATGCTGGCCGCCTATAACCGCCTGAACGGCGATTACTGCGTCGAACATAGGCATTTGCTGACCGATATCGTGAAGGGCGATTGGGGCTTCACCGGTTTCATCGTGTCGGACTGGTTCGGTGGGCGTGACACGCTGCGGTCGGCGCGGGCCGGGCTGGATCTGGACATGCCGGGACCGGACCGGGTGCTGGGCACCAAGTTCGCGGCGGCGGTGCGGGACGGGCAGGTGTCGCTGGAGCGGCTGGCCGATGCCACAGGCCGCGTGGCCAACGCGGTTGCCCGCATCGACGCTCTGCCGCGTCAGGCCCCCATCGCCGATCCTGATACCACATTGATGGAGGCGGCGGCCGCCGGCTTCGTCCTGCTGAAGAATGACGGCGATGTCCTGCCGGTTCTGCCCAAGCGGGTGCGGCGCATCGCCATTATCGGCCCCAATGCCGCCAGCCCCTGCTTGCAGGGCGGCACCTTCGCCAAGATCGCCGTCCGTCCCGATTTCGTGACGCCCTTACAGGCCATCCGTGACCGGTTCGGTGACAAGTGCGAGGTATTGTACGAACAGGGCGTGGAACCGGAATACCGTCTGCCCCCCATCACAGCCACGCCGGTCCGCGATCTGGGCGATGGGGCCAGGCGCGGCATGACGGTGGAATGGCTGCCGGCGGCGGACGACATTCCCGTCCATGCCGAAACCCGTGATACCAATTCCCTGACCTGGTTCGTGGGCCTGCCCGGCACCGACATGCTGAAACAGCCGGGACGCATCCGGGCCAGCGGCTGGTTCACCCCGGAACGCACCGGGCTGCACCGGCTGCATGTGGGTGGCACGGGCGCGGTGACACTGTCCGTCGATGGTGAACAGGTCTTCACAGGTGGGGGCCCGGTATCGCCGTCGGACCTGATGGGCGTCCTGAAGGGCGGGGACAGCCAGTCGGTGGCTGTAGAATTGAAAGCCGGCAAGCCGGTGCTGCTGTGTTTCGAACTCACCTATAATCCTGCGCGCGCGCAGGGACTGTGGTATGGGGTGCGCGGACCGGACCTGCCCGACGACATGCTGGCCCGTGCTGTTGCCGCTGCCGCCAGGGCTGATCTGGTCCTGCTGATGCTGGGCGAAACAGCGGATGCGGGCGTGGAAAGCAAGGATCGGCCGGGCACCACCCTGCCAAAGGCGCAGATCGACCTGATCGAACGCATCCGGCATGTGAATACCAACATCGTTGCCATCTGCAATGTCGCCCACGCCTTCGACCTGTCCTGGCGGGACAAGGTGCGCGGCCTGATGATCACCTGGTATCCGGGTGAACAGTACGGGCCCGCCTTGGCCCAGGTGCTGGCCGGGGACCGCGAGCCGGGCGGTCGCTTGCCGGTCAGCATTGCGGCGCGTGATGCTGATTACCCGGCCTTCGACCTGAAGCCTGAAGCCGGCGGTGACGTGCCGTACCGGGAAGGTCACCTGATCGGCTACAGGGGAATGCAGGCGGCCGGGATTGATCCGCTGTACGCGTTCGGCGCCGGTTTCGGGTATGCGCGCTTCGATCTGCTGGATGTCGGCCTTACCGGCTGTGCCCAGGATGGCGTCACCATCACGGGCCGCGTGCGCAACCTGTCGGACCGGGCGGGCAAGGCTGTGCCGCAAATCTATGTCGCGGGGCCGGATGGCATCCGCCATCTGCGTGCCTTTTCCGCCCTGTCCGTGCCGGCGGGCGACAGCCTGAGTTTCAGCCTGACCCTGACGCCGCGGGCATTCCAGCATTGGGATGGGGCATGGCGGCTGGCGGCGGGTGCCCACCGGGTCCTGTTGGGCTGGAATTGTCGGGACCTGCCGTTTTCCTTTGTGGTTGCGGGTTGAATCAGGAACCTGGCGTGCCATCCGCCATCAATCCGCGTGACCTCAGGTCATCACGAACCAAAGCATCTGGTCAGTATTGCCCCTCGTTGTCGCCCCTGGTCTGGCGGCGAAGTGCACCCGACAGGCTGACATGGGCATCGGCGCGGTAATCCGCTGGTCGGCCCAGATGGCGTTCGAAACCGGTGATGATGTCCAGGTCCCCGTCCATTGGCGCCAGGGCCATGTTGGCATGCATCAACAGGCCCCGCATCGGTCCTGCCGGCCGGATGAGTCCGGCCGTGCCGGCCAGCTTGCGACCGTCATGCACCAGGTTGAAGGCACCGTCACAATGGGCGCCCGGCACAGGGGCCAGATCGGCGGCCACGCCCAACCCCGCCAGCGCCCCAACCATGGGTGCCGCAAGTTGTTGATATCCTTCGCGGATACCGATGCCATCACCGTCCCCGACCTGCCAGGCCAGGCTGATATTCAGCATGTGGGGACCATGGATGACAGCACTGCCGCCGGATGCCCGCAGCGCCACGGGCAGGGGACAGTCCAGCACCGCCGCCTGGAACCCGGCCAGGCGCGACCAGGATCGTGGCACCACCAGACAATGCCGGTTCTGCCAGCAGCGCCACTGCTGCCCCTGTTGCCCCCGCCCCATGACGCGGGCCAGCAAGGCCAGATCGCCATCGACCAGCATCTGTACATCGCGCGCCGGCTTTTCCAGCCGCACCATCCCAACAATCTGCTGGAAGCCGCCCAGGAACAGCGACGCAAGGTCAGACAGCCGCCTCGAACCGCTCAAGAGCATGGCAAAGCCTTTCCAGGAACTGGCCGCACGGATAACCGTCCAGCAGCCGGTGATCGGCTGTCAGCGACAGGGCCAGGCGCTGGACCACGCGCCCACCCGCGGCATCGCTCGGTACAAGCGCGGGTTCAACCCGACCCAGACCCAGCAGCGCCACCTGTGGCCGGTTCAGGATGGGGGTGAAGAAGCGCACCCGTGTCGTTCCCAGATTGGACAGGGTGAAGCTGCCGCCCTTCATCTCCGACACGGCCAGCCTGCCGGCATTGGCGCGGGCCACAAGGTCGGCCCGCGCCAATGCGATTTCCGTCAGGGACAGGGTGGATGCGCCGCGCAGTACGGGTGTCATCAGGCCACCCGGCGTGGTGATGGCAATGGACAGGTCCAGCGCGGGGGACGGCGTGAACAGGCCGTCCTCCAGCGTGCCGTTGAAATGGGGAAAATCCGCCAGAACCGGCACCAGCGCGTGGATGATGCAATCCTCCACGCTGATCTTCAGTCCCTGGTCCTTCCATGCCTGGCGCCGGGCCAGCAGGGCCGAAATGTCGGCTTCAGCGTGATAGCTAAGCTGGGCGGAATGCTGCAGACTTTCCATCATGCGGGCGGCGATTACGCCGCGCACACCCTTCAGTGGCACGGGCTGGCTCATCCTGCGATCGCCCCGATGCGCTGACCCTGCATCACCTCGGTTTCCGCCGTCACCTCGATGGTCAAGGTGCCGCTGGCGGGTGCCGTGATCTCAAAACCAACCTTCTCATTCATCAATTCGGCGACGACCGCCCCCTGGGCGACGGTGTCACCCTCCTCGAACAGCCAGGTGGAGATTACGCCTGGACTGTCATCGTCCCAGAGGCCGACGGGGATCAGGATCGGCGTATTCATGACAGCACCTCGCGCGCGGCGGCCAGCACCATGTCCGCATTGGGCAGGACGTGGTGTTCCAGCGAAGGGGAGAAGGGCACCGGAATGTCGGGATAGGTGATCCGGCGCGGCGGCGCCCTCAAGGGAACGCCGCTCTCCACGACACTGGCGATCACCTCGGCCGCCACGCCGCAACTGCGGTAATCATCGTCGATGACCAGCAGACGGCCCGTCTTGCCAGCGGACCGGCGGATGGCGTCCCGGTCCAGGGGGGCGATTGTGCGCAGATCAATCACCTCCGCCGACACGCCGTCCTGCGCCAGCGCCTTGGCGGCGTCCAGCGCGTGGTGGACGGTCACACCCAGCCCGACCAGCGTGATGTCGCTACCTTCGCGCACCAATGCCGCCTTGCCGATGGGGACTTCGTAATCCTCCTCCGGCACGCGGGTGATGGACCCGGGGACGGTGCCCAGCCAGCCCATGCCCTGCAAGGCCTTGTGATACATGAAGATCACGGGGTTGGGGTCGCGGATGGCGGCCAGCATCAGGCCCTTGGCATCATAGGCATTGGACGGCACCACCACCTTCAGCCCCGGCAGGTGCCCGAAGGTGGCGTAAAGGCATTGCGAATGCTGTCCCGCATCGCCATACCCGCCACCAACCGATGTCATCAGCACCATCGGGCAGGCGACCCGCCCACCGCTGAAATAACTCTGCTTGGCGGCCAGGTTATAGATGGCGTCCATGCAGACGCCGAAGAAATCTACGAACATCAGTTCGACCACGGGCCTCAGCCCTGCCGCGGCCATGCCCACGGCGGCGCCGATGAAGCCCGTTTCCGAAATGGGCGTGTCGCGGACCCGTTCGGCCCCGAAACGGTCTAGCAAACCGGCCGTATTGCCGAAGACACCGCCCAGCCGGCCGATATCCTCGCCCATGACCAGCACGTCGGGGTCACGTTCCATCTCCTGGCCGATGGCCTCCGCCATGGCCTTGGCGATGGTCAGCTTGCGTATTGTCTGGGTCGTCTGCATCACGAAACCCTTTCTACAAAAACCTGGGCGAAGGCCTGTTCCGGTGCCGGCAGGGCGGCGGCGCGGGCCTGGGCGAAGGCGGCCTCCACCGACCTCCTGGCTGTCATCTCCAGCGCGTCCAGTTCCCCTGCGTCGAACCCATCCGCCAGCAACCGGCGGCGATAGGCCGGGATCGGGTCCTGCTCACGCAGCCGCGCCACCTCGCCCGGCGGACGGTAACCCTCGGCATCGCCCATGAAGTGACCTTCCAGACGCGTCGTCTCGATCTCGATCAGGCTGGGTCCATCGCCGGTTCGTGCCCGCGCGATGGCTTCTGCCGCCGCCGCATGCACAAGGTCGGGATCGTTGCCGGGCACATAGATGCCGGGCATGCCATAGGCGACGGCCCGGTCGGCATTGCGGGCAACGGCGGTGCATTCGGCCTTGGGCACGGAGATGCCATAGCGGTTATCCTCGATCACGAAGATCACCGGCGCCTTCCAGATGGCGGCAAGGTTCAGGGCCTCGTGAAAGGCCCCCTGATTGGCGGCGCCATCCCCCAGGAAGGCGACGGCGACATCATCCCGCCCGCGCAGCTTGGCCGCCATGGCGGCCCCCACGGCCGGGCCCAGCCCCTGGGCGATGATGCCGGAGCAGCAGAAATTAACCGACGGGTCGAACAGGTGCATATGCCCGCCGCGTCCACCGGAAAGTCCCGTTTCCTTACCGAAAATCTCCGCCGCCATGGCGTCCAGGTCCACACCCTTGGCGATCGCCACATGGTGGGGCCGGTGCGTGGCCGTCACCGTGTCGGTGGGACGCAGATGGGCGCAGACACCCACGGCGCAAGGCTCCTGCCCGTCGGACAGGTGCATCTCGCCGGGGATGGGCCCCTTTGCCATGTTGAACAGGGGCTTCTTGCCCTCCAGATAAGCCGGCTTGATCAGATCCTCGAAATGCCGGCTTTTCACCATCCGCTCATACATCCAGAGCCGGTGGTGGTGGTTGCTGCCTTGATCGTTCATCGCGCCACCCAACCGCCATCGATGACCAGTTCGATACCCGTGACGAAGTCCGCCTCGTCGGATGCCAGATAGACCGCCCCCATGGCGATGTCGCGCGGGCTGCCCACCTTGTTCATGGGACACATGGCGCCGACATCCTTCCAGGGATCGTCGCGGTTCAGCAGTCCCTGCCGGGTCCAACCTTCCACCGCCTCCTCCAGCATCGGCGTGCGGATGCAGCCGGGATGGATGGAATTGACGCGGATGGGCTGACCATGGGCCGCGAATTCGATGGCCAGGCTCTTGCTCAGGTGACGCACAGCCCCCTTGGAGGTGTTGTAGGCCGCCTGGTCGGGATAGCCCACGATGCCGGCGATGGAGGAGATGTTGATGATCGACGCCGTGGAAGACGCTGAGCCTGAAGCCGCCATCAGCCCCTGCAGGGTGCGGCAGCCCAGGAACACGCCGTCGACATTGACGGCCATGACGTGGCGCCAATCGTCCAGCGATATCTCCGGCAGCGGCCGCACCAGTTCCACCCCGGCATTGTTGACCAGGATGTCCAGCCGCCCCTCCCGCTCACGGATCAGCTGCTCCGCCGCCTGCCAGTCCGCCTCCCGCCGCACATCCAGGCGCAGGGCCCTTTCGTCGCCGTCGCCCAGATCGCCGCCATAGACGGTGGCGCCGGCTTCGCGGAAGGCCGTCGCGATGCCGGCTCCGATCCCGCGTGCGGCCCCGGTGACCAGCGCCACCTTGCCTTCCAATCGCCTTGCCATGGGTTCCTGTTCCTCCCCCGTTGTTCATTAAGGGGATCATGGACGGGAAGGGCAGAGGCGGCTTGTCAGGCAGGGGCGGATAGTTTGTCGGTCAGCGCACGTCCTGACCGCGCCCGTCGCGCGCCTGCTGCCTGAACTCACGCGGGGTGGTCCCAAAGGCGGCGCGGAAAGACCGGCTGAACTGCGAGGCGTCGGCGAAGCCGTTCTTCATGGCAATCTGGGTCAGCGACAGGGCATCGCAGCCGGCCGCGGCCAGATCGGCACGGCAGCGCTGCAAGCGTCGCTGCTTGATCCACTCCGAAACGGTCATGTCCGTCGCCTCGAACAGCCGGTGCAGGTAGCGCGGCGAGAAGCGGAAGGCGGCGGCGATGGCCTGGGGCCCCAGTTCCGGATCGCCGACATGGGCATTGATATAATCCTGCACCCGCGCCAGCAGCGCCCGCTGGAACGCCGACCCGTTCAGCCGCTCCAGTTCCGGGCGGAAGGCGATGGCCGCCAGTTCAACCGTGGCACGCAGCATGGCGGGCCGGTCGGTGGGATCGATACTGTCGATCGACCGGTGCAACTGGCGCAGATGGGCCAGCAGCACGGCCCCCACACCGCTGTCGCCCCGCACCTGCAGGCCGCACATGTCCTCGATACAGGGCAATGCCGACAGGGCCTGCTGACGCGGGATCAGCAGGGAATATTGATGCTGTACCTGCTTGGCGGCGAAATAGGCGGGGCGGGTACTGTCCCACAGGGAGATGCTGCCTGCACTCAGTTCGCTCTGGTTACGTCCCTGTTCCAGCAGGGTGCGGCCCTGTTCCAGGAACAGCAGGCAGAAATATCCGGCCTCCGCCTTGCGGATATCGTCGGCCCGGCGCCAGCCCGACAGGGGATCGGCGACCACGCGGGTGAAGACGAAATCATCCACGGGCCGGCGCTGCACCTCTGCACTGTAATTGTCGCCCCGGTCGACATGCAGATCCCAATGGAAATGGGTGCGGTCCAGCACGTCCTGAAAGCCACGAAAGCGGCGGGCAACGGGCATGGATTGGGATGACCAGTTCTCGATCTCGGCCAACGACATGTCTCCTCCCACGGATTGATCTTGTTTTTGGCCCGATCCGTTCGGGTAGCGCACAGTAAACCGCAAATCAGGTCCTGACGAGCGGCCGCATACGGGGCGATGCGCGGAAGAACAAAAGAACTGTCGCTGCCGCGCAAGTCGGCCCGGCAATCGCGCTCTGGCGCATGAGTTCTGACGCTCAGCGCAAAGTCACGCCCCGGCCGGCGGGATAGTTTCCGACCATCGCAGAAAAATGCCCGATCAAAGGGACAAGGGAGGAAACATGCAGTTCAGGAAGGGGGCGCGTGCCGCGCTGGCCCTGTCATTGCTGGCAGGCACCGCGTCGGTGGCACCGTCGGGTGCCCAGGAAGCCATCGAAGAGATCGTGGTCATGGCTCAGCGCCGGGCGCAGAACCTGCAGGAGGTGCCGGTTTCCGTCTCGGCGTTGGGTGGCGATCAGCTTCAGGAAAGCGGCCTGTCCAACAGCCTGGCCATCGGCGACATCGTGCCGAACCTGGAGATCAAGACCTTCGGCGGTGTGCCGAACATCTTCATTCGCGGGGTCGGCAACAACGACTTCAACTCTTCTTCCGTGGGGCCGGTCAGCATCTATCGTGATGATGTCGCGGTGGCCTCCACGGGCAGCCAGATCTTCTCCCTGTTCGATCTGGACCGGGTGGAGGTGCTGCGCGGTCCACAAGGCACCCTGTTTGGCAAGAACACGACGGGCGGGGCCATCGTCTATATCTCCAAGCTGCCTGACGACGCGCAGGAGGGCTATTTCCGCCTGGGCTACGGCCGCTTCAACCTGTTCGAGGCGGAAGGGGCCGCGTCCATGCCCCTGGCCGATGGCTTGTCGGCGCGCGTGTCGGGCATCCTGCGCCGGCGCGACGGGGAACGGGTCAATCTGCAGACCGGTGATCGTGCCATCGACGTTGATGAAGGGGCGGTGCGCGCCATCCTGCGCTACCATCCTGAGGGCGACCAGGATGTCGATATCCGTCTGGCCGCCGGCACGGGCCGCGACCGCAGCGATTATCTGCAACCCAAACCCGATGGACAGATCAAGGGGGCCGACCTGTTCGGCTACAAGGACCCGGCACCGGGCGATGTGAAGATCCTGAATTTCAACGGCGACAGCCGCAATTACTCGGATAATGACTGGGTATCGCTGACGGCGTCCTTTGGCCTGTCCGACACGGTGTCGCTGAAATCCATCACGGGCTTTGACAAGGGCAATGTCGATAACCGCGTTGATGTCGACGGCGGGCCCAAGCGCATTGATCAGATCAAGTTCCTGACCGATACGGAGCAGAAATCCCAGGAGCTGCAGGTCGCCTATGCTGGTGACGGCGTCCAGGCGTTGATCGGCGCCTTCTATTTCGATGAGGATTTCACCTCCCATTCCGAGGCTGATCTTGTCGGTGAACTGACCTTTGCCCAGGGGGCCGTACCCCTGATCACCGATGCTACCCGCCGTAACAAGAGCTATGCCATCTTTGGTCAGACCACCATCAATCTGGCGGATGATCTGCGCCTGACGGGCGGCGCGCGTTATACCTGGGACAAGGTGGATGCCACGCACCAGGGGCGGTTGATCCCCGGCTTCTTCGACGCCACCATCCCCGATGGCGCGCCCATCGCCCTGGTGCCTTATGCCGCCATGGGCGACACGTTCAAGGCGTCTTCCTGGCGTCTGGCCGCCGACTATGACGTGACCAGGGATGTCATGGCCTATGGCAGCGTCACACGGGGTTTCAAGTCCGGCAATTTCAACATCGGCATCATCACCAGTGTGGCGGAACGGACCAAGGTCGACCCGGAAATCCTGACAGCCTATGAGGTCGGCCTGAAAAGCACCCTGCTGGACCGCCGGCTGCGGGCCAATATCGCGGCCTTCTATTACGATTACAGCGACCTGCAGGTCCTGTCGGTCAATCAGCAGGGCAGCGGCGTGCCGACCCTGGGCCTGGACAATGCCGCCGACGCCCGCGTCAAGGGGCTGGAAGTGGAACTGACGGCCATCCCCGTCGACGGCCTGGATCTGGGCCTGAACCTGGGCTTGCTGGATGCGCAATACCGCAACTACACGTCCGGCGCCATCGACCCGGCCACGGGCCGACCGCGCGATTTCTCCGGCAACAAGCTGCCGGGGGCGCCGAAATTCACGCTCTCCAGCTTCGCGCAGTACAGCGTGCCGTTGACGGCCAGCTACCGTGCCGCCTTTCGGGCCGAATACAATTATACGGCCAAGAAATATTACAACAACGCCCAGGATGATCTGGTCAGCAGCCGGGGCGGCCACGGCCTGTTGAACCTGCGCGTGGCCCTGTCGGCGCCGGATGCTGATTGGGAATTGGCTTTCTGGGGCCGGAACGTTACCGACAAGGCCTATATCGTCGATGCCACCGACCTGCGCGATTTCGGGTTGATCCCGCTCTATTACGGCGAGCGGGCGACCTGGGGCGTCGAATTCACCCAACGTTTCTGATCATAGGGGAGGGACAAGCATGTCCACCGATGAAAGCCTGATCCCGGCCGCAGAGGCGCGCTGGGCGCCGTTGGCCGAGGGCATTGATTTTCGCCTGCTGTTCACGAGCACGGAGACGGGCCGCTGGACGGTGCTGTTGCGCTGTCAGCCCGGCAGTTCCTTCGGCCGGCACAAGCATTATGGTGCTGGCGAATATTTCGTGGTGAAGGGCCGTATGGAATATCGCATGGGCACGGCCCTGACCGGCACCTGGGGGTACGAGCCGTTGGACACGATCCACGAATGCACGACCTTCCCGGAATATACCGAGCTGCTGTTCACCAACCACGGTCCGGTGATGTTCATCGAGGAAGATGGAACCATCCTGTCGGCATTGGATGGCACATTGGTCCGGACTCTCTGGGAACAGACAGCGGCGGCCTGACCAGGGCAGGGGTCATCCGGCAGGGGCAATCCGGATGACCCGACGGCCGATAACCGCGTCAAGGCAGATTCAACCGCCCTGATAGTCACTGTCACATCCGGCAGTTCGCCGGCACCAGTTGGCGGCCTCTGCCAGCAAGGGCTGAACAGCCCCGGTGACCCCGGTCATATGGATGAAGGCGTGGATCAGTGAGGGTCCATGCCGGTGCGTCACGGTCACCCCGTCAGCCGACAGCCGGGCGGCCAGGGCGAACCCTTCATCGCGCAGCGGATCATAGCCCGCCGTCAGCAGCATGACCGGCGGACAATGGTCCATCGGCCCCCGGTGCAGAAGGTTGAAACGGGGATCGGCGCGCTGTGCTTCGTCGGGAATGGCAAAGTCGTTAAAAGCCTGTATCAACCGCTCGGTCAGCAGGTAATCACGCCCCAGCGCCGCCCGGCTGGGATATGGCTGATCGAAGGACAGGACCGGATAGAACAACAGCACCCCCGCGATGCGGCAACCATCGACAGGCGCGTCCAGTGCGGTGGCCAGCGCCAGATTGCCGCCGGCGGAATCCCCGGCAAGGATCAGCCGGCCGGGGTCCAGGCCCCAGGACGCCCCCTCCCGCCCGATCTGGGCCAGGATCGACAGCGCGTCGTCATGGGCTGCCGGCAACGGGTGTTCCGGCGCCAGCCGGTAGGTCGCGGCCAGCACGGGCAGACCCGACAGGGCGGCCAGACGGCGGCAGGCCATCTCATGGCTGTCCAGTCCGCCAGCCACGAACCCACCCCCATGGAAGAACAGAATGGCCGGGCCGGGCCCAGCGTTGCCCGCATCCGCCGGTCGGTAAAGTCGCCCTTCCAGCGGCTCCACCGCGCCTGCCAGCGAAAGCGGTTGCTCCGTCAAGGCTTCGGCCGGCGGCGGCCCTTCCATCATCCGGCAATTCTCCGTCATGACGGCACGGATCACGGGAACCGGCAGGTCGCCCATATCCGGCTGTCCCAGGCTGCGTATATGCGCCAGCAGGCCGGCGATATGCGGGTCGAGTTCGGTCATGTCGTGTCCCTTATTCACAGCACTGGCAGCGGTGTGCCGGGCATCAGGATGATCGGCTTGATCACCTGCCCATGTTCTGACGCTTCAACGGCCTGGTTGATCTCCGCCAGGGGATAGAACTGTACCAGCCGGTCGAACGGCAGGCGGCCCGCGCGGTGCAGTTCAACCAGCCAGGGGATGAACTGGTCGGGATCGGCATCCCCTTCCACCACCCCGCGCAGGCGGCGCCCGCCGCTCAGCAGATGGCCGCCATCAACCGCAATATCCTGGCCATGGGCGATGGCGCCCACTACGGCGCATTCGCCCATGGGGGCCAGCATCATGATGCCGCTGCGGATGACATCGGCGCGGGCGGTGGTATCGATGCTGTAATCAACACCCACACCCTGGGTCAGCGCCAGGACGGCGGTGACCGTGTCGGTGCTGGTCGGATCGATCACATCGCTGGCGCCCAGCGACAGGGCCATGTCGCGCCGGGCCGGTTGCGGGTCGATGGCGATGATGCGCCCGGCCCCGACCATCCTGGCCGCCATGATGGAAGACAGGCCCACGGTGCCGGCACCCATAACCACCACGCTTTGCCCAGCCCGCACCCTCAGCGCGTTGGTGACCGTGCCCACCCCCGTCATCACGCCGCAGGCCAGCGGGCCCAGCAGGGCGATGGGGGCATCTTCGGGCACCTTCACGACATTGCGTTCATGAGCCAGGGCGTAGGTGGCAAAGCTGGACTGGCCGAAGATGTTGCCGTGGATCGGCTGCCCATCCTTGGAAAGTCCGCTGCTGCCATCCAGGCGGGAGCCGAAGAAATTGCGGGGGAAGAATTCCCGACAATAGGACGGGGATGCACCGGCGCAGGACGGGCAGCTGCCGCAACTGTTGAAGCTGATCACCACCGCGTCGCCAGGGCGCACCTTGCGTACGCCCGGCCCCACACTATCCACGATTCCGGCCCCTTCATGGCCCAGCACCACCGGCTGTGGCACCGGCAGCAATTGGTCCCGCATGACCATGTCGGTGTGGCAGATGCCGGTCGCCAGGATGCGTACCCGCACCTCTCCCGGCAGCGGTTCTTCAATGTCAAGCTGCTCCAGGCGAAAGGGGCCGCCCGGTTCACGGGTCACTGCCGCCGTGATCTTCATGATCCTTGCTCCGGTCAGAAGGGGTAAGCAGGGGGGCGAGCCTTTACCGTGGACCAGCGCCAGGTCGAGAACTCATCCCAGTTGGCCGGACCACTGATGCGCCCGCCATTGCCGGATTGGCCGAAACCACCGAATGGGGCCGACGGATCGGCCAGCACCGTCTGGTCATTCACATGCAGATGGCCGACCCGCAGCTGGGCGGCGACGGCGCGGGCCCGCGCCAGGTCATTGCCGATGACCGCCCCGGCCAGGCCGTAGGCCGTGGCATTGGCCAGCCGCACAGCCTCGGCATCATCGGCAAAGGTTGTGATGACGGCCACGGGGCCGAACAACTCCTCGTTGAAGGCGGGCATGCCGGGGCGTACATCGGCCAGGACGGTGGGGGCATAGAATCGGTCGTCGATGCGCCCGCCGGCCAGCAGTCTGGCCCCGGCCTTCACGCTGTCCTGCACGATGGTGTCCAGGCGTCGCACCTGTTCCGGCGTGATCAGCGGACCCAGCGCCACCTCTGGATGGGTGTTCGGATCACCCACGGGAAGGTGCCGCGCCTTTTCCACCAGCCGCGTGGTCACGGCCTCGGCGATCCCCTGCTGCAACAGGATACGGCCCGTGGCCATGCAGATTTGCCCCTGATGCAGCCAGGCGCCCCAGGCGGCATTGGCGGCGGCCAGATCCGGATCGGCGTCGTCCAGCACGATCAGCGGGTTCTTGCCGCCCAGTTCAAGCTGCACCTTCTTCAGGTTCTCCCCGCACAGCGCGCCCACCCGCCGCCCGGCGCGGGTCGACCCGGTGAAGGACACCATGGTCACCCGCGCATTGATACACAGTTCCTCGCCGGCCTCCGCATGGCCGGGCAGGACATGCAGCAGGTTTGGTGGAAGGCCCGCCGCTTCGAAAAGCTTCGCAATCACCAGACCTCCCGATACCGGCGTGCGCGGGTCGGGCTTCAGCAATACAGCGTTCCCCGCGGCCAGTGCCGGGGCCACGGCCCGCAGCGACAGGACCAAGGGAAAATTGAAAGGGGAGATGACGCCGACCACCCCCAGCGCCACCCGCTCGGCCAGACTGTCGGTCCCCGGATCGGCCGGCAGTACGTGGCCGCGTGGTTCCATTGCCTGTGCGGCCGCATGCTCAATAAAACCAACGGCATGGTCGGGTTCCAGCCGCGCCTTGGCCAGGATCGATCCACCCTCCCGCACCAGCCATCCTGCCACCTCTTCCCGATGCTGGCGCAGCAGGTCTGCCGCCCGGCGCAGGATGGTGGCCCGCGCACCGGGATGCAGTGCTGCCCAGCTGGGCTGGGCCTGTGCCGCCCGTTCTGCCGCCGCCGCCACCTGCGCGGCACCGGCCAGCCCGACGCTGACCAGCACCTGGCCGGTTGCCGGTTCCACCACCGGCAGGGGGCCGGCGCCGGGCCGCCAGCCCCCACTATAAAGCAGGCCCTGCCAACCCTGACCCATCAGGGATGTGCTTTCCGTTGCCATGTCGCTGCTCCTGTCCGATCAGCCGCGCACGCGTAGCGTCAGGAACCATTCGCGCGGCCGCGAATAGGTGCCGGTGGTGTTGCCGATGCTGCTGTTGGTCAGCCCGGTCACCAGATAGCGCTTGTCGGTGGCATTGCGCACGCCGGTCAGGATCTGCCAATTGCTGTCTGCCGGGCTGTATTCCGCCGACAGGTTGACGACGCCATACCCGCTCTGGATCAGGGCCGGGGTGTTGGTGGCATCCTTGGCCTGGCTGCTTTTATAGACATAGTCTGCGCGCAGCGTACCGCTGCCGGCTTCGCCCAGCCCGACCTCATAGGCGCCCCCGACGTTCAGGGTCCAGTCGGGCGTGTTCACGAACTTATTATCCAGCGCGATGGTCGATCCCGCCTCCAGCTTGCGATATTCGGCATTGAGATAGCCAAGGGCCGCATTCAGGGTGAGGGCGCTGGTCACAGCCGCCTCGGCTTCCAGCTCAAACCCCTTGATCCGGCCGGTGCCCGCATTCTCAAAGGTGGGGGAGATGCCGCGCTGCACCACCACCTGGATGTTCTTGTAATCGGTCCAGAACGCCGCCCCGTTCAGGCGCAGGCGCCGGTCAAACAGTTCCGACTTGATCCCCGCCTCATAGGTGTCTGCCGTTTCCGGCTCGAAATCCGGGGCGATGCCGCTGGGTTCGGGCGCTGTCAGTCGGGTGGTCCAGCCGCCGGACTTGAAGCCCTGCGCGTAAGATGCATAGGCCAGCACATCGTCCGTCAGCTTATATTCCGCCCCCAGCCGCACCGAACTGTCGGTGAACTTCTTGTGGTTGACGCCCAGCGGATAGACGCGCGTCAGATCGGTCTGGTCGGGATAGAAGGCGGCGGGAAACCCCATCTTCAGGGCAAAACTGTTCAGGTCGCGCTGCTTGCCCTCGAACCGCTTCTTCTCCTCCGTGTAACGCGCGCCGAAGGTCAGGCCGATCCGGTCGGTCAGCTGGAAATTATTGTGGGTGAACAGGGCCCAGGCGACGTTGCGGAAATCATTGGGGCCGTAGACCTGCACCAGCCCTTCAACGAACGGTACCGTGTCCAGCAGGTTGCCCGTTTCCTTGAAATAATAGGCGCCGACCACCGATTTCAGCCGGTCATCGAAACCCGTATAGTTCAGCTGCAGCTCTTGCGACACCTGTTCCTGCTGCATGTTGAAGGACGTGTCGGAGATGACGAAGGGCGCGCCGCCATTTTCCACGCCAAAGGCGCTGTCCAGGTTGCGGTACGCGGTGATGGATTTGAAACCCAGGGATTCCGACAGCGACCAGTCCAATGTCGCCGACAGGCCATAGGTGTTGACGATGGAATAGTTGCTGCCCCTGGCATAGGACGTGTCGATGTCGCCCGTGATGAAGCGGTTGTCATAAGGCAGGCGGTTGTTGGATGGATCAGCATCGACATTCACGCCGGCCAGCCCGGTGCCCACCGTCCCACGCGGACCGCAGGCAGCCCCCAGGCCGATGCTGGCCAGCACGGCGGGCGGCAGGCTGATACAGGCATTATAGACGGACGCGATGGATTGGCTGGCCGGATCGGTGATGGTGCCCAGCAATGTGCTGGGGGCGGCCTGTTCATTGGCCCAGGAGGCATCGCCCGCCAGCACCAGTTTCACATCCTGATTGGGCGTGAAGGCCAGCTTGCCGCGCAGGGTGCGCACATTCTCGTTGCCCTGCCGGTCGCCGCCGGGCGGGCGGGACGTCATGAACCGGCCGGTATCGGTGACGAATTTTTCCGCGCCGGGGAACGGGATGCGTTTCTGATACCCGTCGCGCTCCTTGGAGGAGAAGGAGACCGACGCCGCCAGCTTTTCCTCCACCAGCGGCACATTGACCGTGCCGCGGGCGTCCAGCCGGTGGAAGCTGCCGGTCGTCATCTCTGCCTTGTACTTGAACTCGTCCGTCGGGTCAGCCGTGACGACGGAGATGGCGCCACCGATGGTGTTGCGTCCAAACAGCGTGCCTTGCGGGCCTTTCAGTATCTCCACCCGCTCAATATCCAGCAGATCGACGGCGGCCCCCACGGTACGGGCAAAATAGACACCATCGACATAAAGGCCGACGCCCGGTTCCATGTTGAAGGCGAAATCATTCTGGCCGATGCCGCGCACGAAGGCCGAGACGATGGTCGACGAGCCGGCGAAGGGCGAAGCCTGGTCGATCTGGATATTAGGCGCGAAGTCGGTGACCTGCGTGACATTGGTCAGGCCCTTGGCTTCCAGCGCATCGGCCCCCATCGCCGTAATGGCGATCGGCACTTCCTGAAGATTTTCCGCTCGCTTCTGCGCGGTGACGATGATTTCATCCAGCATGCCCTGGCCGGCATTGTCCTGGGCCTGAGCGGTGCCCGCCAGCGCCAGGAACGGCAAGGCCGAGACGCATGCCTTCAACAGCGCGGTTACCGCGCGCTTACTGCCCTTCATGATGTACCTCCCAGTACGAGGCGCCTTTGTTATTGGCGCTAATTGTACTGTGATATAATCATTTGGCGGGCAGGCATGCTTGACCGGAGCGGCAGAGAAACTTGGTGAAAGCGGCAATCAGGCCGCAGGGACCTTCTCCAGGCGGTAATCGCGGGGCGAACGGCCGAACCGTGCCTTGAAAGCGCGGGAGAAATGGCTGGCATCGTTGAAGCCACAGGCGAACGCCAGCTCCGTCACGCTGCGTCCGGCGTAGTGGGGGTCGCGCAGCTGCCGGGCGCATTCCTCCAGCCGTCGTCGCAGGATATAGGCCGTCAGGCTTTCGCCATCACCGGCCAGCAGCAGACGCAGATAGCGGGGTGACAGGCCAAGGGCGGTCGCCACGCTGGCGGGGCCAAGCTCTGCATCGAAAAGCCGGGCCTCCACATAACGGCGGATACGGGCGCGGTGGCCATCGGTCAGCGCCCGTTCCTCTGCGCCGGCCCCGAACTGCATTTGGCAGGCCGTGGCGAACAGGTCCAGGATGGTGGCGCCCAACCGCTCGCCCACCGGATGGGACAGGCCTTCGTTGCCATCGGCCTGTTCCCAGACTTCCGTCACCAGGGTGCGGACCATGCGCATCGGCCCGGCCGCCCCCTGTAACCGCCGGCCCAACAGACTGTGCGGCGCCACCACCCGACGGCGCAGCTCAGAGGCCGGAATGCCCAGAATCAGGGTCCGCGACAGGCCGGACAGGCCCAGATCATAGGGGCCGGCGGTGTCGCACAGCACCATGTCGCCCGGCTCCAGCCAGGCTTCCCGCCCATCCTGGAGGGCATGCATGCGACCATCCAGCTGCGTGTGCAGGAAATAGAGATGCTCCCCCGCGGCCGCCACACCGTGGCGGCGGATGATGCGTGCCGGGGCCGAGGCGGCGTGCGCGATGGACAGCCCGCCCAGACCGGTGCTGCGGATATGATTGTCGAATTCACCGGGCATGTCCGGTTCGACATCCAGATCCGTAAAGACGGAGGACAGGACCTGTTTCAGGTAATCAATCTTGGCACGCGGCGATGGCAGGCCGCTGGTGGAGAAATGTTGCATAGGCTCTCCCTGACCAACGCGCCAAGCGTAACACAGCCGAGTGCATTGTTCATCGGGGATATCATGCCGGTTTCAGCCGGGGCCATATCCTTGCCGGGCCTGCGCGGCCTGCCGCAACATATCGGTGCGGCCGATAGCATATATCGGCAATGCCAGCTTTATGCCTGGGCATCGTTCCCGTATGCCAATGTCTCCCCATCATTTCCAGAGAATAGAAATGAAGCTGGCAAGTCTTGACCTTGGCGGGCGTGACGGACGGCTTGTCGTCGTCTCCCGTGACCTGACCCGCGCAGTTCCCGCCACCGACATTGCCAATACCATGCAGCAGGCGCTGGATGACTGGGCCGGCATCGCTCCGCGCCTGCAGGCCTTGTCGGATGCGCTGAACGCCGGACTGCTGACTGACACTATGCCGTTTATCCCTTCACAGGCGCTGGCTCCACTGCCGCGGGCCTGGCAATGGCTGGACGGGTCGGCTTTCCATGCGCACGGGGAACTGATGGCCAGGGTCTTTGGCATCTCCAACCCGCAGACGGACAAGCCCTTGATGTACCAGGGCATGTCTCATCGCTTCATTGCACCCGCCGCGTCCGTGCCTTTCCCGGCTGAAGAGGACGGGATCGATTTCGAGGGAGAATTTGCCGTGGTGACGGACGACGTTCCCCTGGGCACCGACAAAGTCAGGGCGCGCGACCATGTCAAGCTGATCCTGCTGATCAATGACTGGTCGTTGCGCGCCACGGGCCGGGCGGAAATGGCGACGGGATTTGGTTGGGTCCAAGCCAAACCCGCCTGTTCCGCCGCCCCCGTTGCCGTGACGCCGGATGAACTGGGCGATGACTGGGCAGAAGCGCGCGTGCATCTGGACTTGCAGGTCGACCGCAATGGCCAGCGTTTCGGTGCGGCCAATGGCGGCGCGATGGGTTTCTGCTTCGGGCAACTGATCGCCCACGCCGCCCGCACCCGCGACCTGTGCGCCGGCACGATCATCGGGTCGGGAACAGTATCCAACGAGAATTATCGCGAAGTGGGGTCCAGCTGCATCGCCGAACGGCGTGGCATCGAAATGCTGGATGAAGGAGCGGCCCGCACAAGCTTCCTGCGTTTCGGCGATCGGGTGCGCATGGAGGTGCTGAAGGATGGGCAGAGCGTCTTTGGCGCCATCGACCAGCAAGTCGTGAAAGCCTGAGCGCGACGTATCGCCCTGGTCGATGCTTGGTGTCGATGTAAGCGGATTTTGCGATTTGTTCGGAAAGACCCGTCGGGATCGGCATTTTCAGCGCGATCCCGCTCTGCTCTGGTTTCGCAGTCTGATGCGCCGCTGTGCGGCAGAACAGGATGCGGCCTGACCCATCGGGCCGACGGTAACAAAGGCTGTTGGCGACGCCGAAACGCCACCAACAGCAACAATGATATTACCGCCGCCGTACCGACGCTCATCAATTATGGTCGCCGGGACTAACCGGCGCTGTTGCGAATTTGATGAACAAAGCCGTCCACGGCGTTCAGCAATTGACGGGTCTCTTCCCCCAGGGTTTCCGACAGGCGTGTGATGCTGTCGGCGGAATGGTCGGTTTCGTTCCAGGCATCGACCATGGCACTGCCGCCGGTGGCGCTGGTCTCGGCGCTTTCGGCGGCCTTGCGGGCGCTGCGGGCGATCTCGCGGGTGGCGCTGTCCTGTTCCTCGACAGCGGCGGCGATGGCGGCAGTGACATTGTCCAGATCGAAGATGGCCGAGGCGATGGCTTCGATCGCCTTGCCTGCGCGGTCGGTGATCTCGCGGATGGACAGCACCTTTTCGCCAACCTCGCCGGTGGCCCGTGCGGTCTGGCCAGCCAGATTCTTCACTTCCGATGCCACGACGGCGAAGCCCTTGCCGGCCTCACCGGCCCGTGCGGCCTCGATGGTGGCGTTAAGGGCCAGCAACTGGGTGTGCTCGGCGATCTCGCTGATGGTGCGCAGCACCCCTTCGATGCTGGTTGCAGCCTCCGTCAGACCCAGAACAATGGACTGGGTCTCGCGTGCCTGGGCGGCGGCGCTGCGCGTCTCCGCGCTTGACCGGGCGACCTGGGTGGCGATTTCCGTGATGGCGGAGGAAAGCTGACCTGCGGCGGCGGCCACGGCACCGGCACTGCCGACGGCATCGTCGCCGGCGCGATGCACGGCGTGGGATTGGTCGGACCCGGCCCGCACCAGCCCGCGCAGGCCCTCTGCATCTGATTCGGCTGACGCAGCGGCATCGGCCACCCGGCGGGCCAGACTGCCCACCTGCTGTTCCAGCTGGTTGGCGACCTGCAGCAATACCCGTGCGCGTTCCTGGCGTGCTGTTTCGGCGCTGGCCTCCCGTTCGGCGGCGGCGCGCGCCACCTCGGCATGGGCGGCCTGTGCGTCGGCCAGGGCGGCCTGCGACTGGCACAATGCCTGTGACAGGGTGGCGGCGATCCAGCCCATCAGCGCCCCTTCGAAGGTGGCGAACCAGGGATAGACCAGAAGATTGAGAAAGCTCTCTCTGTCCACCCCCAGGTCCGCCGGCACCACCAGCCCGCCAAGGAAGAAACCTGCCGCCAGCGTTGCGGCACCCAGCGCCACCTGCCGCCAGTTACAGGTGCCGGTGATTACCGCCAGCAGGACAAAGGCATAAATCTGCATGCCGGTCTGCCAGCTGGTCTGGCCGCGGAAGGTGACCACGGCCACCAGCCCGGCGATGGGCAGCAACATTGCCAGCAGCCATTGTATCCATCCTGGTGGCAGGAGACGCCACGCGGCCAGCCCCAGCAGGGTCAGCACGGCGCTGCCCAGCGGGCCAAACCAGCCGACTGAACCGGTGACGATCCAGGGTGCTACAACCAGCACCGGAATCTGGATCGCCAGCAGGCCAAGGGAGAGAAGGGTAGTAGTATTACGGATCCGTTCGATCGGGGTCATGGGCCGTCCAGCTTTCGGCTGCTTCGGGGGCGGGCACCCGCATTCTTTAGGATAGCCATTATCGGATAAAGCCGTCCATCGGCATTGACCCATGTCATTCGCTAACAGAAGGGTTTCCAACAGCGCCACCGGTTCGAAAACCGGACATGGTCATCCACACCACCAGTTCATCGCCGCTGATGATCTCGGGAATCGGAGTTGTCGCCAGGGTGCGCACGGATGCGCGAGCGGTTACCGACCTGCCATCAGAAAATCCGCGGCACGTTCCCCGATCATGATGCTGGGGGCGTTGGTGTGGCCGCCGATCAATGTCGGCATGATGGAGGCGTCGGCGACACGCAGGGCGTCCACCCCATGAACCTGCAAGGTGGAATTGACAACGCTCTGCTCGTCCGTCCCCATCCGGCAGGTGCAGGCCGGATGCTGGGCGGTGACGGCGATGGCGCGGATATAGCGGTCCATTGCCGGCCTGTCGGCCACCTTGGGGCCTGGAAACGCCTCCTCGCCCACGAAATCACGGATCGGGTCCGTCGCCATCAGGTCCCGCGTCCAGGTGATCGAATGGCGCAGCAGGTCGACATCCTGGGGATCGGACAGCAGGTTGAAGCGGATTTCGGGCGGGGTTGACGGATCGGCCGAGCGCAGGCGGACTGTCCCCCGGCTGCCCGGCCGCAGCACGCAATTCAGCGAGGTCAGCACGTCGTCGTGCGGCCGCCTTATACCGGGAAACCAGACATGGGCGTTCAGGCTGGTCGGCATCAGGATATTCTCCAGATCCGGCCGTTCCAGCGCCAGGTGCGACCGGTAATAGGCGATCGCGGTCAGGGGTTGGGTCCCCATCATGCCCCGGCCGGTCAGGGCCCAGCGCAGTGCGGACAGCATGATACGGTCGGCGCGCAGCGCCGCGCGCAGCGGGAAGGCGCGTTTACCGCGGAAACCCATCGGCACCAGCGGGTGGTCCTGCAGATTGCTGCCGACGCCGCCCAGATCCGCTACAACGTCGATGCCATGCGCGCGCAGATGGTCGGCGGGGCCGATGCCGGACAGCATCAGCAGGTGGGGCGATGCATAGGCCCCGCCGCACAGCACCACCTCGCCCGTGCAATGCGCCGTATGGCTTCGGTCGGCCTGCCGATATTCCACACCCACGGTACGGGAGCCTTTGAACAGAAGGCGCGTCACCTGCGCCCCGGTTTCGATCCGGAGGTTGGGCCGGTTGCGGGCGGGGCGCAGGAAGGTGCTGGCGGTGCTGGCCCGCCGCCCCCGCCCGATCGTCAGGTCCGGCAAGCCGAATCCTTCCGATGTGCCGGACTCGAAATCATCGGTAACCGGGTGGCCGCGGTTGCGTGCGGCGGCCTGCATGGCCTGGACCAGCGGGTCGTCCGTCGACATGCGCGATACGCTCATCGGTCCGTCGGCACCATGCCAATGACTGGCCCCGCGCTCGCTGCGCTCCGACTTACGGAAATAAGGCAGGACCTCGTCGAACGACCAGCCCTTGGCCCCCATCTGTGCCCATTGGTCATAATCGCCCGGATGGCCGCGCGAATACATCATGCCATTCACGGCCGACGAGCCGCCCAGCACCTTGCCGCGGGCAGCCGGGATCGACCGGTCGCCCGCGTGCGGCTCCGGCTCTGATTTGTAGCCCCAGTCAAACAGCATGCGCTGGCGCAGCAGCCGGAAGGCGACGGGCATCTGGATCAGCAGGCTGCGGTCGCGCGGACCCGCCTCCAGCAGCAGCACGCTGATATCGGGGTTTTCGCTCAGCCGTGCGGCCACGACGGCCCCCGCCGACCCGCCCCCGATGATGATGTAGTCGGGCCGGTCCCGGCCATTCCCGCCGATCATGCCGGCACCGGCCCGTCAGCGACCTGTTCCTGGGCAATCAACCGGTTCAGCTTGCGCCGTGCCAGGGCCGCACCGGCATCAATGGGCAGCAGCGTGGGCCGCAGACTGTCGGGATCGGCATTGCCGATGCGTGTCTGCTGGTCTTCCAGCATAGGCTTATCCTCCCGCTCGAACGCGTGTTGCAGCATTGTCCGCAGACGTGCGGAATATTCCACATCATCCATGCGGTCACGCCTTGTGCCGCAGACAAAGTAATGGGTACGCCGCGCCGTCTCCGGCGTCATGCTGTGCAGGGCCCAGACTTCGTCTTCCCGGGTGCGCTCCCGGCCGGCCGGGGTCAGGGCTGTCTTGATCACCATGATGGCCGGTGCCTGCCATTCAGCCCGCGTCCAGGCATTGGCCAGTTGCGACGCGGGCACGCGCTCGCGAAAACGCGGTGGCGGCACGACATCCCGCTTCTCCCACTCCACCGCCACACCGCTGCTGGTGTCGGTCACCAGGGGGCGGACCCCGGTCATGACCCCGCCCAGCGTTTCCGGATGCAGATAGTCGGCGTGGCTGAGGTCCAGAAGATTGTCGGTGACCAGGCGATAGCTGGCCTGGATCGGGATGGTGAAGTGGATGCGGGCCGTTGGCGGAGTTTCGTCGATGAAGGACAGGTCGGGGATCAGGATCGGGTCGGCTCCACCCTCGTCACCCATCCAGATCCACAGGACGCCGTGGCGTTCCGCCACGGGGAACGCACGCACACGCAACGCCGCTGTGATCTTGCCATGCGGGTTCAGGGCACAGCGCCCGGCCCCATCGAACGCCAGTCCGTGATAACCGCAAATGATGCGCCCCTGGTCGACCCTGCCGGTGGAAAGTGGTGCGAAGCGGTGCGGACACATGTCATGCAGGGCGCTGACACCCGCGGCGGTTCGGAAGGCGACCAGCGGCACGTCGATGATGGTCCGGGCCAGGGCCGCATCCCCCAGTTCATGGCTGAAGCCCAACTGGTACCAGCGATTACGCAGGAAATGCTCCATGCCGATCCCCTCCCTTCACAATGTTCATTATTCCGGGTTGGCCCGATCAACGGGGGCCGGTTTCAGACAGTGTCGGCGGGTGGCTTATCATGCGTCAAATGACTTGTAGTGAACTGGAATTCCCAAAAGGAATGCTGTCGCAACATTCCTATCAGGAATGCAACTGCCCAGTAAAGCATTGGACGGGAATGCCGGGCCTTGGCAGGCTGATCCCGGATCAGTCCTTTGGAACATAGAGGGGCAACAAGTGCCTGGTGGAATGTCGAGCAGCAGCGTAACGCGGTCCGGTGCGGAATGCGGGGGTTGCGGCGCATGAGCACGGTTTCCACGGCGTCCGCCCGCATTCCGCTGGGGCTGGTCTTGTCCTATCATGCCGCCATCGACCCTGATCGTCCGGCGCTGACCCAGGATGGTGTGACGCTGAGCCGGGCCGAACTGGATGCGCGGGCAAACCGCCGTGCCCGCCTGCTGGCCCGCCATGGTGTGGGGCAGGGGGATTTCGTCATCTTCGCGCTGCCCAATTCCATCGCCTTTTTCGAAACCAGTTTCGCGCTTTGGAAGCTGGGGGCGGTGCCCTGTCCGATCTCCCCCAAGATGCCGGCCGCGGAATGTGCCGCCATTGTCGAGGCCGTGTCGCCCCGTCTGATCCTCGGTCCGCCGGAACTGTGCTTTGCCCAATGCCCGACCCTGGCGCTGGACGCTGAACCTGAGCCGCAGGACAGTGACCGGCCTTTGCCGGCCTGTGTTTCGCCGTCCTGGAAGGCAATCACCAGCGGCGGCTCCACGGGGCGGCCCAAGGTCATCGTCACCGGTGTCGACGGGCGGACCGATCCGCAAGGCCCGGGCTATGCGCTGCAGCGGCCGGGCGATACGATCCTCAATCCGGGACCGCTCTATCACAATGCCGCCTTCAGCGCGGCGCACCAATGTCTGTTCGGCGGTGGTCATGTGGTCAATATGGAGCGGTTCGATGCGGAGACCTGTCTGGCCCTGATCGAACGCTACCGCGTCAGTTACGTCATGATGGTGCCGACCATGATGGGCCGCATCTGGCGCCTGTCCGAAGAGGTACGGGGCCGGTACGATCTTTCCAGCCTGCGCATCCTTGTCCATCTGGGCGGCCCCTGTCCGGCCTGGCTGAAGGAATGCTGGATCGGATGGATCGGGCCGGAACGGCTGTACGAGATCTATGCCGGGACGGAAGGGATCGGCGCCACCATCATCAATGGCGTCGACTGGCTGAGCCACCGCGGATCGGTGGGGCGCCCGGCACCGGGCACGGAGATGACAATCCGGCACCCCGATGGCTCGGTCTGCGCGGCCGGGGAGGTGGGGGAAATCTTCTTCCGCCAGGCGTCCGGTGCTGCCCCGAATTTCCGCTATATCGGATCGGAGATGAAGGTGGCGGATGGCTGGTCGTCGCTGGGGGACCTGGGCCACACGGATGATGACGGCTTCCTTTATATCTCCGATCGACGCACCGACCTGATCATCTCCGGTGCCGTCAATATATATCCGGCGGAGGTGGAGGCAGCCATCGACCGGCATGCCGCCGTACGCGGCAGCGTGGTCATCGGCCTGCCGGACGACGACCTGGGCAACCGCGTGCATGCCATTGTTCAGGTGGCGCCCGACCAGGCCCCGCCCTTGGATGCGGAGACCCTGGCCGCCTATCTTGCCACCCAACTGGCCCGCTACAAGCTTCCCCGAAGCTTCGAATTCGTCACCACCGACCTGCGCGACGAGGTGGGCAAGGCCCGCCGCAGCCAGTTCCGCCAGGAACGTCTCTCACCGGAAAGCATGGGCAGACCATGAGCGAGCAACCCCTTTCACCCCGGGATGCCGGGCCGTCGGACGGGCCGGACCAGGATGGCAACATCGTTTCGGTGACGAACCTGGCGGGCCAGGTGGCTCTTGTCCGCTTCGCCCGCCCGCCGGGCAATTATTTCAGCACCGCCCTGATCACGGTCCTGGCGGCAGCGCTGGAGGCGGCCGATGGCGATCCCGAAATCCACGCCATCGTTCTGGCGGCCGATGGGCGGAATTTCTGCGCCGGCGCGGAACTGACGCAGCAGCATGAGGAGCCGGAGCAGCTTTATGCCGCTGCGCACCGGCTGTTCGCGATCCGTAAACCCATCGTGGCGGCCGTGCAGGGTGCGGCCATCGGCGGCGGGCTGGGCCTGTCGCTGGTAGCCGATTTCCGCGTCGTTGCCCCCAGTACGCGCATGGCCGTGAACTTCGTGAAGATCGGCATCCATCCGGGCTTCGCCATCACCCTGCTGCTGCCGCGCGTGGTGGGGCAGCAGAAGGCCGCAGAACTGCTCTATACCGGCCGGCGCATCAATGGGGAGGAGGCGCTGCGGATCGGCCTAGCCGATCGTCTGGTGGCGGAGGAGGATCTGGACGATGCCGCCGTGACCCTGGCCCGGCAGATCGCCGAAAATGCGCCCCTGGCCGTGGAGGCTACCCGTGCCACGCTGCGCGGTGGGCTGCTGGAGGACATCCGGCGCCAGACCGATATCGAGGCGCGCAAACAGCATGAATTGCGCATCACCGAGGATTTTGCCGAGGGTATCCTGGCCGTACAGGAACGGCGGGCCGGCAACTGGAAGCGCCGGTAGGACATTCGCCGTTGCCGTCACCCCGGCCTTTGCGGGGTGACGGCCCCGATGGCCGAAATCCTTACAGCCCAGACTTTCGCCGCCGCGCTTCCTGTCGGATCAGCCAGGCGGCACCCGCCTGGCACAGGAAGGCCAGGATGATGAAGGGTGTCAGCCATTGCAGGGCCATGGCCAGCGCCATGTTGCCATAAACCGGCGTCAGCCGGTCGCTGACCACACCGACGAACAGGGGCCCGCAGCCCAGCCCGATCAGGTTCAGGATGAACAGCAGGATGGAACTGACCGTCGCCCGGTACTGGGCCGGGGTCCGGTTCTGCAGCAGGGCCAGGGCCGGCACCAGATAGGTGGAGGTCAGGGTGATCGGCGGCACCAGCAGGGCCAGCGACAGCTGCCAGCTGTCCACCATCGTGAAGCCGAACAGGAAGGGCAGCACCAGCACCATGCCCAGGCCGGGCAGCAAGGGGTACCAGATCGGATTGCGGGCCCCGGCCCTGTCCGCGATCACGGCGCCCATCCAGGCGGCCAGCACCATGGAACCGGCGACGATGACGCCGAAATAGCCGCTGATCTGCCCCAGCGACATACCCTGCACCCGGGTCAGAAAGGCCGGCGTCCAGTTGAGCAGTCCGAAGGAACAGAAGGAGGTCAGCCCGCAGGCCAGTGCTGTGAGGATGAAGACGGGTGACCGCCAGAAAAAGCCCAGTGCCGCCGTCAGGCTGGGGGCCGCCTTCGCCGTCCCCGTTTGTGCCATGTCGGCATCGAACCGGCCGCGAACGGGTTCCCGCACGATCAGCAGCAGCAGCGGTGCGAACAGCAGGCCCGCCGCGCCGATGGCCATGAAGGCCGCCCGCCAGCCATAGGCCTGTGCAATTGCCGCCCCGGCCACGGCCCCGACAAAGCTGCCCGCCGGCACCCCCAGCACGTAGAGCGCCAAAGCCCGCCCCCGCTTGTTGGCCGGGAAATAATCGGCGATCAGGGAGTAGGAGGGGGGCGAACAGCCCGCCTCCCCGATACCCACGCCGATGCGGGCCAGGGCCAGACTGATGAAGCCGGTGGCCAATCCCGACAGGGCGGTGAAGATGCTCCAGATGCCGCAGGCGGCGGCGATCAGGCGGGTGCGGTTGCCCCGGTCGGCGATCATCGCCACCGGAATGCCGAAGAACGTGTAGAAAAGCGCAAACATCAGCCCCGTCAACATGCCGATCTGGGTATCGCTGAGGCCGAGATCCTGTTTGACCGGCTCCACCAGGATCGACAGCAATTGCCGGTCGACGAAGTTGAGCATGTAGGCAAAGGCCAGCGCCGCCACGACGACATAGCGGTAGCGCGCGTCCGGCTCGGATGATTGGGGGCTCACGGCCGATCCTGTCTGTTCAGGGGTGAAAGCATTTTGGCAAGGGTGCCGGACATGGCGCGTCGGAATGCCCGTCACAGCAGCCCGACGATGGAGATGGAGCAGATGCCGTGGAACGGTGCGCCCCCCAGATTATGGGCCAGCGCGTTCACCACCGGCTGGTTGCGCTGGCGTGGGCCGGCCCGCCCCAGAAGCTGGAGATAATTCTCATAGACCATGCGGATGCCGGTGGCGCCGATGGGATGGCCGAAACATTTCAGGCCGCCATCGATCTGGCAGGGCAGGGCGCCATCGGCATCGAAACGCCCGTCCAGCACATCGCGCCAGGCGCGGCCATCCTCGCTGAGACCCAGATCCTCCATCGTGACCAGTTCGGTGATGGAGAAGCAATCATGCACCTCCGTCAGGCTCAGTTCCGCGCGCGGATCGCTGATCCCGGCTTCCGTATAGGCGCGGGCGGCGGCGGCACGGGTGGTCGGCACATAGCTGCTGTCCCAGCCGCTGCCCTGCGCCTCCCACCCACCGGTGGCCGCCAGCTGCAGCGACTTGATGGTGACGATGTCTGATTTGCCCAGGGCGCGGGCGATCTCCGGCCGGGTGACGATGGCGCAGGCCGCCCCGTCGGACACGCCACAGCAATCGAACAGGCCCAGGGGGGCCGCAACGATCGGGGCCCTGATCACCTGTTCGGCCGTGATCGGCTTGCGCAGATGGGCCTTGGGGTTCTTCGCCGCGTTGGCGTGGCTTTTGACCGAGATATGGGCCATGGCGCGCTTCAGATCGTCCGCTGCCACCCTGTGGCGTGCGGCGTAACCTGAGGCCAGTTGCGCGAAGGCGCCGGGTGCCGTCAGGTTGGCGTTGGTGGCATCATAGAACGGCCCGCGTGAGGCGGCGGGAAGCCCGCTATAGCCGGCATCCTTCAGCTTCTCCATGCCCAGCGCGAAGGCGATGTCGCAGGCGCCGCTGGCCACGGCATAGGCGGCCCCGCGCAGCGCCTCCGTTCCCGTGGCGCAGGCATTTTCCACCCGTGTCACGGGGATATTGTGCAGCCGCAGCGCCAGGGCCAGCGGAATGGCGCCGGGTCCCACGGCATTGCCGGCATGACCGAACCAGCCGGCCTCCAGTTCCGACGGGTCGATGCCGGCATCGGCGATGGCTTCCTCGAACGCCTCCACCATCAGGGTCGGGCCGTCAGTGTCCCAGCGTTCCCCGAACTTCGCGCATCCCATGCCCAGGATGGCGACCTTGTCCTTGATCCCATTGGCCATTGTCGGTCCTTTCGCTTGCGCGCGCCCTCAGACGCCGGGCGCCGCCATCCGGCGGCTTGGCTTACGCGCCACGAGGCGCGCGGCGGCGGTCGCCGCCGTGTACCGGCGGTCAGCCGTCCTGGCCGGCGGTTCGCCCGGCATCCGGGGCGGCTTTCCAGAAATATTGCGTGAAGCCACGGGCATCGATGCGCTTGATCCGGAACATCATCCGCATCCGCGCACCCGGCTGCGGGATGGTGTCGCCCACATCCACGATGTCGGCGATCATCCGGCCGCCGCCCTCGAAATCGATCATGCCGTAATGGCTGGGCGGATCGGGGGAGAAGGCCAGATGATCGGCGGTGACCGTGACCAGCTGCGCTGGCCGATCGGCCAGCGGATAGTCATCCTGCGTATCCACCATCCGCGCGTTGCGGGCCACGGAGATGGTACTTTTCGGATATTGCACCGTCCCGGTCACGCGGCATAGCCCACCAACCAGCCCAAGGACGGTTTTCCGGTCACGGTAAAGCGCGGCATGGGAGGTCTTGAGGTCCAGTTCGGCGCGCATCCCGGCTTCCAGCCGGACCTCTCCTCGGAAATGCAGATGCTTCAGGTAATTCTCCTCCGGCTGTCGCCGCGCCAGCCAGCCATCCACCCCCTGGCCGCGGGTGCCCCGGCCGACCCGGTCGGTAGTGCGGAACAGCAGCAGGTCGACGCCCTGGCCGAAACCGGCGAGCGCGATGCACTTACCCGGACCGGCAACGGCCAGCAGCCGGGACAGCAGCAGCAGCGGGTGGGCCGCACCCGTATAGCCCAGTTGCCCATGCATGCCGTCTACCAAACGGTCGGGCGGAATGCCGATGGCGTTTGCGACCTGTGCGTCGACCCCTGGTGCCGGCAGGGCCATGATCAGGTGGTCGATGTCGGCGGCCGCGACACTATTGCGGTCAAGCCCGTCACGGATGGCTCCCGTCAGCAGCCGCAGATAGCCCTCGTCCCGGACCCAGCGCCCCTCCCAGGCGTAATCATGGTGGCGGTCGCTGGCGCGGTAATGGTCGACGAAATCGACGGTGACGCTGTAATGGCCGGTCAGCTCCGCGATCAGATCCCGCGTGCCGGTCAGCAGGGCGGCGGCCCCATCGCCATTCGTGAACTCATCCGTCGATGCGGGCCGTGCCGGCCGCTTGTCGGCGGCAAGGCAGAGGACGGGCGCATCGGCCGATCGTGCGGCTTCCAGCGCGGACAGCAGGGCGGCCGTGCCTGCCCGTTGCGATCCCGCGACATCCATTGCCCCGATGGCGTCGGGCAGGGTCAGGGCCTCCTTGACGATCCCGGCATTCTGCCGGTCGGCAAAGGGCAGGCTGGTGGAAGCCAGGATCAGGCGGGTCACCTCCCGCCGATTGCAGCCGGTCAGGCAGTCGCGCGCCGCCTCCACCGCCATGGTGACCGCATCCTCGTCCCAATTGGCCATGGCCCGTTCGCCCTTGCCCAGGCTGGCCAGCGCAGGATTGTACCAGCTGGTGGCGGCGGCCATGGCCCGGCGCTGCAGGCGCAGCAGCGGGACATAGGCACCGATGGCCGTGATGCCCGCCCTTGTCATGCCGGGCTCCATCACAGCGGGTCCCAGCAGATGATGTCGGTCATGCTGCGCAGCGGCTGCATGCTGGGTCGCAGGGCCGGCATCAGCGTGTCCGCACAGCTCCGTGGTGTCCAGCCCGTGGCGTTGTGCATGGTGCGCAGGATGGTCGGCCGGGAATAAAGAAAGACCTCATCCCCGCGAACGCCGAAAATCTGGCCGGTGATGTCGGCCGCATCATCCGCGCACAGGCAGGCGACCAGCGGGGCGATTTTCTCCGGCTTCAGGGATTTCAGCTTTTCCGCCCGGTCGCGGTTCGCACTGTCCAGCGGCACACTGTCGACCAGTCGGGTCCAGGCCGTGGGCGCCACGCAGTTCGACCGCACGCCAAAACGCTGCATATCCAGTGCGATGGACGTGGACAGGCCGATCACGCCGGCCTTTGCCGCCGCATAATTGGCCTGACCGACATTGCCAAGCAGGCCGGTGGTCGAGGTGAAATGCACAAAACTGCCTGAACCCTGTTCGCGGAAATGCGCTGCCGCGGCGCGGGAGACCAGGAAGCAGCCGGTCAGATGCACGCTCAACACATCGTTCCAATCGGCCAGGGTCATCTTGTGGAAGATGCTGTCGCGCAGGAAGCCGGCATTGTTCACCACCGCGTCAATGCGGCCGAAATGCCCGATCGCATCGGAAATGATCGACGCGGCACCATCCGGATCGGCGACGCTGGCATGATTGGCCACGGCCGTACCGCCAGCCGCACGGATCTGGGCAACGACATTGTCGGCCGGGCGCGCGTCGGTGCCGTCGCCATCGGTCGAAACGCCCAAGTCATTGACCAGCACCTGCGCCCCTTCCTGGGCGCAAAGCCTGGCAATGGCGGCACCGATCCCCCGGCCGGCGCCGGTGACCACAATGGTTTTTCCCGTCAGCATCCTCATCTCCATTTTCTGCTTGCAGCTTGGATCGAACCGACATAAGCGTCAAATTCATTTGAAGTCATCAACATGCCTTGATGGAATGACCAGCCATGGACCTCCGACTGAATTATGTCGTCGCCGTCGCGCGTACCGGTTCCATCACGGCGGCGGCCGAAGCGGTCGGGGTCACCCAGTCGGCGATCACCAAAAGCGTGGCCAGCCTGGAAAAGCAGATCGGCTATGCGATCTTCTACCGGACGCCGCGCGGGTCTTTCCTGACTGCGGAAGGGCGCGATTTCATCGACCGCGCCTCGCGGCTGGTCGATGATACGCGCGAATTGCTGCGCCGGCCCACGGAACAGGACCGGGACTATGCCGGTACGCTGCGCATCGGGGTTGGCCCCGCCTCGCTGGAATGGCGCCTGCTGGCCCCCCTGGCGCTGCTGCTGAAACGCCATCCCGGCATCAAGGTTGATGTCAGCGGATCGACGTTTGAGCGCACGGTGCAGTTGCTGCGGGCCGGCACGGTCGACGTCGCCCTGGGGTTCGATGCAGCCTATGCCGACTGGCCGGATATCCACCGGGAGACGATCCGCGCTGTCCGTTCCGTCAACTTCGTGCGCAAGGGGCACCCGTTGCTGGAACGGCCCGCGATAACAGCGGCCGATCTGGCTGAATTCGACTTTGTCAGCCCTTCTGACGGCCGCCCCTATGGCGTGGCCGTCCGCAAGATCTACGAGGATGCCAATATCGAATGGCACAAGCGGGTGCATGTCGTGGATTACTTCCCGCTGGTCCGACAGATCGTGGCCCAGACGAACGCCATTGGCGTCACCACGGAATTCTTCGCCGGCACCCCGGCTTTCCGGACGGATTTCGTCGCGCTGGATGACATGAACCTGCTGCCCCCTTCCACCATGTGCTGTGCCGTTCGCAAGCGTTGGGAGCCAAAGCCCATGGTGCGCGCCTTCATCCGCGCCGTGAAGGAAACGCAGGGGTGACGTCGGTCCCCTGTACGGTGCCCGCGCGCCAGGCCGGATAGAAGGTCTGTCCGCTGGCCGCCATCTCCCGCAGTTGCTGGGTCGGCGCGAACCGGTCGCCATGCTGTGCGGCCAGCCGGTCCAGCGTTTCCACCACGGCCTTTATCCCGACATTGTCCATGTGGCTGAACGGTCCGCCCGTATGTGCCGCGAAACCCCAGCCGAAGATGGCGCCGATATCGCCATCGTCGGGCGTCGACAGCACCCCTTCCTCCAGACAGCGCGCGCATTCGATCAACTGCCGGTAAAGCAGGCGTCGGCGCACCTGGTCGGCTGACGGTTGTTCGGCAGCAGGATGGAAATGCTGGGCTAGACCGGGCCAAAGGCGCTTTGATCCGCCATCGGCGGGATATTCGTAATAGCCGCGGCCATTCTTGCGTCCCTGCCGATCCAGTTCGATCACCATCTTTTCCAGTACACCGTCGGCGGCACTGGGCCGGTAGGCCGCGCCCAGGGCCTCGCGCGTCGCCTGCATGACCTTGAGGCCCAGTTCGATCGAAACCTCGTCTGAAACGGCCAGCGGCCCCACGGGCATGCCCAGCTGCCGGCCCATATTCTCGATCAGAGCTGGATTGATGCCCTCGGCCAGCATCTGTGTGCCTTCCCCCACATATGTGGAGAAGCAGCGAGAGGTGTAGAAGCCCCGGCTGTCATTGACGACGATGGGCGTCTTGCGGATCTGGGCGATGAAATCCAGCGCCTTGGCCAACGCCCTGTCACCGGTCTGCGGGCCCAGGATCACCTCCACCAACGGCATGCGCTCCACGGGGGAGAAGAAATGGATGCCGATGAAATTCTCCGGCTTCGACCAGGCCCGGGCCAGCGTGCCGATGGGCAGGGTGGAGGTGTTGGAACCGAAGATCGTTTCGGGGCCCAGCACTGCTTCCACCTGGCGCGTCACCTCGGCCTTGATGCCGGGATCTTCGAATACAGCTTCAATCACAAAATCCGATCCGGCCAGGGCGGCGAAATCCGTGGCGGGGGTGATGCGGGCCAGGGTCTGGGCCATCTGTTCGTCTGTCATGCCGCCCTTGGCCACGCGGGTCGCCAGTTCGGCATGCACATGCGCCTTGCCCTTGTCGGCGGCCGCCCTGTCACGGTCCAACAGCACGACTTCCATCCCGGCCAGGGCCGCCACGGCGGCGATGCCGGCCCCCATCATGCCGGCGCCCAGCATGGCCAGCCGGCGCGTGGGGGCAGGGGCCTCAGCGGCCGGTCGCCGGGCGCCGCGTTCGGCCGCCTGCTTGTTCACAAACAGGGTGCGGACCATGGAACGGGCCTGGGGATCGGCCAGAACCCTGGCGAAATATTTGGATTCCACGCCGATGGCCAGGTCCATGGGCAGTTGCAGCCCTTCATAGACGGCCGACAGCAGGGCTGCTGGCCCGTGGATATTGTGCTGGGTCTGTTTCACCATCATCGGCACGGCGCCGATGAAATTCTGCACAAAGGCCGGGTTCATGGCCCCGGCCCCGCCCGGAACCTTGAAACCCTTGCGGTCCCAGGGCTGGGTATGTGCTGGGGGATTGGCCATGACCCAGGCCCGGGCAGCGGCCAGCGCGGTACCCCTCGGCACCACCGCGTCCAGCAGCTTCAGCGCCAGCCCTTCCGCCGGGCGGAACAGCTTGCCCTGCAACATATGGGTCAGGGCCGCCTGCACCCCGATCAGGCGCGGCAAGCGCTGCGTTCCACCGCCGCCGGGGATCAGTCCCAGCAGGCATTCCGGCAGGCCAAGCTGCGTCTTGGGATCGTCGCCGGCGACGCGGTAATGACAGGCCAGCGCCAGTTCGAACCCGCCGCCCAGGCAGGCCCCTTCAATGGCGCAGGCCACAGGCTTCCCGCCGGTTTCCAGCCGGCGCAGCAGGCTGTTCAGCACGAAAACCCGTTCAAACAGGCCGGCCAGGCTGCCATCACCCCCGGTCAGCAAGGCCTCCATGGCCTTCAGGTCCATGCCGGCCATGAAGCCGCTTTGCTTGCCTGAGGTGATGACAACACCCTTCACGCTGTCATCACTATCGATCCGGTCAAGCAGGACGGCCAAGTCAGACAGGAAGGCAGCACCGATCACGTTCATCGACTGGCCCGGAACATCGATGGTCAGGGTGGCGATGCCATCCCCGTCCAAGGCGTAACGGATGGATTGGGTCATGATGGGGTCTCCGTTACGGGATGTCAGACGCGTTCGATGATGGCGCCGGTGCCCATGCCGGCGGCGACGCACAGGCAGACCAGCGCCCTCTGCCGGCCCGTGCGTTCCAGCTCGTCCAAGGCAGTGCCCAGGATCATTGCGCCGGTGGCGCCCAGCGGGTGGCCCATGGCAATGGCCCCGCCATTGACATTCACTCGGCTGGGATCAAGGTCCAGCGCCTGGATGGTGCGCAGCACGACACTGGCAAAGGCCTCGTTGATCTCCCACAGGTCGATATCGGCGACGGACAGGCCGCTTCGGTCCAGCAGCTTGCGCGCAATATGTTCAGGTCCGGTCAGCATGATGGTCGGCTCCGACCCGATGGAGCCCATGGCACAGATTCGGGCGCGGGGCCGCAGGCCAAGCCGCTGTCCCGCCCGCTGCGAGCCCACCAGCACGGCCGCGGCCCCATCGACGATGCCGGAACTGTTGCCGGCATGATGGACATGGTCGATCCGCTCCGCCGTCGGATAGCGCAGCAGCGCCACGGCGTCGAAGCCGGGCATTTTCCGGCCCATCTCCTCGAAGGCCGGTTTCAGGGTACCCAACGCCTGCAGGTCGGCATCCGGGCGCATATGTTCGTCATGGTCCAGCAGGACCTGCCCGATAATGTCGCGGATGGGCAGGATGGACCGGCTGAACCGCCCCTCGTCCCAGGCGCGCTTGGCGCGGCGCTGGCTTTCGACGGCGAACGCATCGCAATCGGTCCGCGTGAAGCCGTGCAGCGTGGCCAGAAGGTCGGCCCCGATCCCCTGGGGCACGAAATAGGTCTGGTAGGCAACGGCCGGGTCACTGGCCAGGGCGCCGCCATCCGACATCATGGGCACGCGGCTCATGCTTTCCACGCCGCCGCCGATGGCGAGGTCCACTTCCCCGGCCATGACCTTGGCGGCCGCGATATTGACAGCCTCCAGCCCGGAGCCACAGAACCGGTTGACCTGCACGCCCGGCACGTCCTGGTGATAGCCGGCCATCAGGGCGGCAGTGCGGGCAATGTCGGCGCCTTGTTCACCCACGGGGGTGACGCAGCCCAGGATGACGTCTTCGATCTGCACGCTGTCGATACCGGTGCGGTCAGGCACCGCACGCAGCAGCTGGGCCGCCAGTGCCACCGGCGTCACCTCATGCAGGGCACCATCGGGCTTGCCACGCCCCCGCGGGCTGCGGACCGCGTCGTAGATATAGGCTTCCATGCCGCCTCCATGCAGGCCGGAGGGCATTCGCCCCCCGGTACCGTTTCTGTCAGTATTTGACGCTGAGCTGGATGCCATAGGTGCGCGGCGTACCGGTGTAGCGACGGACCACATCGGACAGACGGGCGACGTTGTTCCAGTAATATTCGTCGAACACATTATGGACGAACAGGGTTGCTGCCCAGCGATCATCATTGGCGGCAATGCCGAACCGCGCATCCACCAGCGTGTAGGCGTCGATCGCCAAGCGCTGGTCGCCACCGAAGCCGGCATTGGTGGCGCTGCGGTAGGTCACATTCAGACCCAGGATGCCGTCCAGGCCGTCGCTGACCGGTGTGCGGTATTCCCCATCCGCGACAAGCTGGTATTTCGGGGTGTAGGGGAAGGCATTACCCTTGAAATCCGCTGCCACCCCCAGGATGGTGGAATTGACGAAGCTGTCCGTTACCTTGCTGTCCAGCCAGGTGCCGCCCAGGCTGAGCCGCAGATGCTCGACCGGATAGGCATTGACCTGGATTTCCGCACCCTTGATCCGTGATTTCGGGACATTCACCAGCCCCGGCAGATTGCCCAGGACCGTGGGGCGGCGCGCCAGAAGCTGTTTGTCATTATAGTCATAGTGGAACAGGGCACCGTTGGCGTCCAGGGCACCACGCACGATGGTTGCCTTGAAGCCGGCCTCATAGGCCATTACCGATTCCTGCGTGACGGGCGACAGGGTCGATGCCTCGATGGCCGGCAGGGTGGGGGCGCTGCCCGACTTGTAGCCCTTGCTGGCATTCACATAGAACAGGGTGCGCGGCAGCGGCTTCCAGTCCAGGCCCGCACGCCAGGACACGTTATCCTCGTTCAGCGATTTGTGCACCTCGTTGGGGGTGGCCGTGGCGTCCAGCGTGACGCATTGGTTGGCCTGCAAGGCGGCGATGGGCGACAGGCCGGCCCGGCCGCGCACGACATTGATCAGAACGCTGTAGGTGGCGGCCGATGTGGCATCACCGCTGACGGCGCAGGAACGGTAATCCAGGTCGACCTTGGTGTAGCGCAGGCCGCCATGGGCCGTGATCTCGTCGGTCAGGTCCATGTCGATATTGCCGAACAAGGCCCTGTTGTCGAATTCCTGCCGGCCGCGCAGCCCGGAACTGAGCGTGCGCATGCCGGGGATGGTGGTGAAGGAACTGGTCGTATAGGGGAACTGGTACAGGCTGTTTTCGTCCGACTTTTCCTTGGCATAGCTGGCGCCGGCCACGATGATCGCCGGCCCGACTTCCCCCGTCAGACGCAGTTCCTGGGAGAAGGCCGACAGGCTGCCCCGGACATTGGTCAGCGACGCGCGCTGATCGGTGCCGTCCTGGTCGACAAGCTGGTCGACATCCATGTCGGAATAGGCGGTGATGGAAGTCACCTGGATTTTGTCGGTGATGTCCAGATCACCGCGCAGGGAGGCTTGGTAGAAGTCGTTGTCCCGTTTCAGCGACTGATCCGGGTCCCAGTCGGCGGCGCGGTTATTGTCGGGCGCCACGGGGTAATTCACGATATTGGGGATAGAGCCGGTGGCGGAAGGGGCGGAATAGACCCGCGCGATCAGTTGTGCGGCCTGGGTATCCGATTTGTCCTTGAAGCCGTTGACATTGATCGTGAATTTCAGGTCGTCCGACGGCGTCACATCCACCAGCAGCCGGCCCTGGTAGAAGCGCTTGGCGCCCAGGCTGTCGTCGCGGCTGTAGCTTTCCTGCCAGTCGCCGCTGCGCACGGCGCGCGCCGACAGGCGGGCGGTGACGACATCGCCCACCAGCGGGCCGCTGACATAGCCCGATGTCTCAAAACTGTTGAACCGCGCAATGCTGGCCGTCATCCCGGCGGCGAAGTCCCGCGTCGGCTTGGCCGCGACATAGTTGAGCGCGCCGCCCGTGGCGTTCTGGCCGAACAATGTACCCTGCGGTCCTTTCAGCACTTCCACGCGGGCCAGGTCCAGGGCGGCCCCCTGCGCCATGATGGAGAAGGGCAGGGGCACCTCGTCGGTATAGACGGCGACGCTGGGCTTGGCGCCCAGGGTGGTGTCGAAGAAGCCGACGCCGCGCAGCGTGAAGACCGGCGTGCCCGAACCGCTTTCCGTGAAGCTGAGGCCCGGCGTCACCTTGGCCAGATCTTCCACATCGGTGATGCCGCGCGCGGCCAGATCGTCACCGGTGATGGCGGTGATCGACATGGGCACGTCATTCAGCGACTGTTCGCGCTTCTGCGCCGTCACGATGATCTCTTCCAGCACGACGGCACTGTCCTGCCCGCCGGTGGTGGCCGGCGCCGGGGCCGCCTGGGCCATGGAGACGGACGGCCACAGGATGGAATTCAACGCCGTCGCCATCATCAGGACGGATCGGCGGGCATGGTTACGCTTCATCTCTTCCTCCCTTGACGCACCGCGGCCGGTTGCCCGCGATGCCACCGCCCTGGGGCCGTCGGCCGGCGGGCAGCTTGTTCATAAATTTGTTCCTGAGAGGAAAGGCGGCGGGCGGGTGATTGTAAAATTCAATTTCCTGGCCCTTTATTCCTGCAAGGAATGTTGCGCGTCTGCCGGCGGCCACCATGCGTTGGCGGAATGTTGCCATCCAAGAAGGAATTGCGGGTTGCTTCCCCGCTTCCCGTAAAAATCCGCAGCGGCGCCCTGAACGCGGGTGGCCCAACCACCCGTTGCTGTAATGCGTTCGAGGGAGAAGGCCGGATGAGCACCGATATTGCCGATGCGACGCGGGCGTCGCTGTCCCGACCATTCCGGATGCTGATCGGGGATGATTGGTGCGAGGCGTCCGACGGCGCGCGCCTGGATGTCGTCAACCCCTCGGACGAACGGGTTTTTGCCACCATTCCCCTGGGCACGGCGGACGATATCGATCGGGCTGTCGCCGCCGCCCGCCGGGCGTTCGACAATGCGGTCTGGACCGGGCTGACGCCTGGCCGCCGCGCCCAGATCCTGTGGCGGGTCGGCGATCTGCTGGAAGCGCGCGCGCAGGAATTGGCCGAGCTTGAAACGCTGGATAATGGCAAGCCGGTCAGCGCAGCCCGCGCCGTGGACCTGCCCCTGGCCATTGGCGCCTTCCGCTACTGGTCGGGCTGGTGCACCAAGATCACGGGCGAGGCGCCGACCGTGGACATGCCGGGCAATTTCATGGCGATGACGCGGCGTGAGCCGGTGGGCGTGGTCGGCATCATCACGCCCTGGAACTTTCCCCTGGTTCAGGCCGTCGTGAAGATCGCCCCGGCGCTGGCGGCCGGCTGCACGATGGTGGTGAAGCCGGCGGAGCAGACTTCGCTGACGCTGCTGCGGCTGGGGGAAGTGCTGTTGGAGGCGGGCGTGCCGCCGGGCGTGGTCAATTTTGTTTCAGGCCTGGGCAGCGTCACCGGTGCGGCACTGGCCGCGCATGGGGATGTCGACAAGATTTCCTTCACCGGCTCCACCCCCGTTGGCAAGACGCTTCTGACTGCGGCGCAGGGCAATCTGAAGCGCCTGACACTGGAACTGGGGGGCAAATCGCCGACGATCCTGATGGAAGATGGCGATCTGGATCGGGCCATTCCCAGCATTGCCGGGGGGATCTTCCGTAACGCCGGTCAGATGTGCGCGGCGGGGTCACGGCTGCTGGTGGCGCGGCCGGTGGTGGATCGGGTGCTTGACGGGTTGGTGCAGCAGGCCCGCGCACTGCGGATCGGCCCCGGCATCGACCCGGCGACCACGCTGGGTCCGCTGGTATCGGCGGCACAGCAGCGCCGCGTACTGTCCTATATTGAGCAGGCGCGCCGCGAGGGGGCGGGTGTGGTGACCGGCGGGCATGCTGCCAGCGACCGGGGCTATTTCGTCGAACCCACCATCCTGCTTGACCCGGGTGCGGCGGCGACGGTGTCGCGGGAGGAGATTTTCGGACCGGTACTGGTGGTAACGCCCTATGACGATCCGGCCGATCTGGCCCGGCTTGCCAATGACACGGTCTATGGGCTGTCGGCCAATATCTGGACCCGGGATGTCAGCGCGGCCTACCGCCTAGCGCAGAAAATCAAGGCCGGCACGATTACCGTCAACAGCGGCATGATCGTCGGCCCGGCCCTGCCGTTCGGCGGGTTCAAGCAGTCGGGCTGGGGCCGTGAAGGCGGTGCCGAGGGGCTGGCCGCCTTCACCGAGACGAAAAGCATCATCACCGCGCTTTGATGCCGGCTCCCGATGAACTGAATTCATCGGGAGCCGGTTCGGCGGCGATGACAAGTCAGCATGGCGTGGCCGCTGCTGACGGATACTATTTGATCTTGAACAGCCGCTCCGCATTGGTCTGGAAGAATTTCTTCTTCACTTCCAACGGCATGTCCATGGCGTCCAGGGCCATCACCTCTTCCACCGGGCATTGGTAGGGGTAGTCCATGGCGTAGAGCACGCGATCGTCGCCCATCACCTTCTGCGTGAACTTGATCGCCTCGTCCCAGGCCACGCCGGAATTGGTGATGTGGAAATGTTCGCGCAGATAGGTGGAGACCTTGCCCTTCTTCAGGGGCTTCATGCATTCGTACCGGCCCGTGCGCACGCCGGCCCCATGCATGAAATCCAGACGGTAAAGCCAGAAGGGCAGGGCCTCGCCCATATGGCCGATGATGATCTGCAATTTGGGGAACCGGTCCAGCGCGCCGGACGTAATCATGCGCAGCGCGTGCATGCCCGTCTCGACGCCAAAGCCGAAAATGGCCCCGTCCAGACCGGCTTCCAGCAGGGGGCCGATCATGGCGGCAGGCGGGGTGTTGGGATGGATATAGAGGGGGACATCCATCGCCTCGATGGCTTCCAGAACCTCGTGGAACTTGGGATTGTCCAGATACTCCCCCAGGATGTGGCTGTTGATCAGCACGCCGGACAGGCCCAGCTTGCTGATGGCGCGCTCCACCTCCCGCGCTGCCGCCTTGGGGTTCTGCGGCGCGCAGGCGGCCATGCCGCTGAAACGCGTGGGGTACTTGGCGATGGCTTCGGCCAGCCGGTCGTTTGCCGTCTCCGCGATCATCGTTGCCCGGTCGGCATTGCGGATGACGTTCGTGCCGGGTGCGGTCAGGCCCAGGATCTGCCGGTCGATGCCGCGTTCATCCATATGGGCGATGCGCTGTTCGCCCAGATCCATCAGGGCATTGGCCACGAAACGCGGGCGTTCGGCCGGATGGTCCAGATAATAGCCGATCAGGCTGAGGAAACCCGGATCGACATCCGGGGCCGCCAGTTCCTCCCGAAACGCCGCGATCAGTTCGGGCGTGGTGAAGGCTTCTTCGGTCGCGATGCGCAGATAACCCTGGGCGCCGCCGGTCTTGGGCGTGGTCATGGGATTTGCCCCTATTTTCAAAGCTGATGGATGGTCTTGGTGACAAGGCAGGCGGCCAGCCCCTCGGGCCCGTCCTCCGACCCGTGGCCACTTTCCTTCACGCCGCCGAAGGGCGCGTCGGGCGCGGCCAGCGCCGTGGTATTGATGCCCACCATGCCGGCCTCGATGGCGTCGCCGATCAGGTTGGCCCGGCGCGCATTCTCCGTGAAGGCAAAGGAAGCCAGGCCATAGGGCAGGCGGTTGGCCTGTTCCACGGCCTCATCAAGGGTGGCGAAGGGGGTGGTGACCACGATGGGGCCGAACGGTTCCTCGTTCATGATGCGGGCGCTGTTGGGCACATCGGACAGCACGGTCGGCTGCCAGAAGAAGCCCTTGCCCTCGATCCCTTCCCCACCCGTGCGGATGCGCGCACCATGGCTGACGGCATCCTTGATGAAGTCGGCGATGGCGGCCGGCCGGCGCGGATTGGCCATCGGACCCATATTGGTGTCCGGCAGCAACCCATCGCCCACCTTCATCTGCGACATCCGCCTGGCATAGGCTTCCACGAACCGGTCATGGATGCCTTCCTGGATATAGAAGCGGGTGGGGGAAACGCAGACCTGGCCGGCATTGCGGACCTTGGACCCGGCCAGCATCTCCACCGTCCGGTCGAAATCGCAATCATCGAAGATGATGACGGGCGCGTGCCCGCCCAGTTCCAGGGTGGTGACCTTCATCGTGTCGGCGCACAGCCGCATCAGATGCTTGCCGACCAATGTCGATCCCGTGAAGCTGAGCTTGCGGATGATCGGGCTGGCCAGCAGGTGGCGCGACACCTCGTCCGGGACACCGAAGACAAGCTGCACGACATCGGACGGGCAGCCGGCATCGATCAGCGCCTGGACCACGGCCATGGCCGATGCCGGGGCTTCTTCCGCAGGCTTCAGGATCACCGAACAGCCGGCCGCGATGGGCGCGCCCAGCTTGCGGCCGGGATTATGGATGGGGAAGTTCCAGGGGGCAAACGCTGCCACCGGTCCCACCGGCACCTTCATGACCAGGGAACGCGCCCCGGCCGGCCGCACCAGCACGCGGCCATAGACCCGCTTTGCCTCCTCCGCATAGAAATCGAACAGGCCGGCGCAGGCATATGCCTCGATCCTGGTTTCAGCGAAGGTCTTGCCTTCCTCCCGCGTGGCGTTGCGGGCGATGACATCGGCGCGTTCGCGCAGCAACTGGGCCGCCCCGCGCAGGACGCGGGCCCGTTCCTCGACCGGCGTCTTGCTCCAGGTGCGGAAGCCGCGGTCGGCGGCGGCCAGCGCCCGGTCCAGGTCGGCAGCACCAGCCAGGGGCACCTCACCCAGCACATCCCCGCTGGCAGGGTTGATGACGCTGTGGGTGCGGTCGGACCGCATGATCCACTCGCCATCGATATACATGCCGAGCTTCGGATACTCGGCGGAATTCTGGTCAACCAAGGTCGATCCCTTTCGATCGCGCGGGATAGCAGATCAGGCGGCGGTGGTCTGGGCCGGTGCCCAGTTGCCATGCAGGCCCATACGGATGCGGAAAGGCAGGCCGATCGTGGCGATGGGGCCGGCGGCCAGGTCCAGCGCCTTGAACAGCAGCAGGCGGGAGGCCTGCTCAATCAGCCGGTTTTCCAGCACCACGATGTAGCCGTCGCCTTCCTGGGTGGAGCCGGGACGCGGCACGAAGGCCGGTTCCTGGAGCGACGAGGTGGAGCCGACCCAATAGGTGTCGGTCTCGCCTGTTTCCAGGTCGATGCGGCCCAGCGTGTTCATCATCAGACCAGACGCGCTGCGCCCGCCCGGCAGGTCGACAGGCTTGCTCAGGTCCTGTACCAGCTGCCAGCCATAGCGGTTCTTCACCCCGGCGAAACGATCGTCGATGCGCGGGAATTCGCCCACCAGCTTGGCCAGCGGCGCCATCTGGATGTCGTCACTGTTCGCACTCATGTCCACGGTCCAGCGCGTCATGGTCGCGGCCGCTTCCTGCGGCTGGAACGGCGCCCCTTCGGTATCGGGGAAGAAGGGGAACATGTTGCCTTTGGCCATGGGCACATCGAAATGCACCTTGCTGCCTTCCTCATGCGCATTCATGACGTGGCTGGCAAAGCAGGTGGGGGTGGAGAACCAGCGGATATCCGCCGCTTCGCCATTGCGCGGCAGGATGCCCAGATGCACGGGGCGGCCGCGGTCGAAGCCGAAATGCGGCAGGCCGGCCTGCAGGCGTTCCCACGACCCGACGATCGGAACGACGTGGAAGATCACGTAATTCTCGGTAAAGCCGAAATCATGCATCATGCAGTAATAGGGAATCTCAAACCAGACTTCCTTGGTGATTTTCCCTTCTGCATCAATGGCATAATAGACCATGTCGCGGGTGCACAGACCCTTGGCCGCATAGCCGAAGCTCAGCATCTCGCCCGTGCGCGGGTCGATCTTGGGATGGGCGGAGAAGGTCTGCGACAGCATCGTGCCGTCGAAATCATAGGTCGGGTCCAGCGTCTCCAGCGTTTCCGGATCCATGATGACGGGCGGGCTGTCCTCCTTCAGGGCGAACAGCTTGCCGGCATGGACGATGACATTGGTGTTGGCGGTGCCGCGCACCTCTCCCTTCACGCTGTCATCATCGGTCAGCGGGTTGCGATAGGCGCCGAACAGGGCGTGGCCGGCCTTGCGTTCCAGCGTGAACTTGTCGGTACGGACCCAGCGCTGCTGCAGGGAGACATTGCCGTCCTTGAAGCGGAAGCGGGTGACCATGCCGTCGCCATTGAACCAGATATCGTCGCCGGCCAGCGGCGGGAATTGCGGGTCGGGCGCCACGCGGTAGAAGCTTCCATCCAGGTCGGCCGGCACCGCACCCGTCAGCACGGGCAGGTCATGGACAGTGGCCTCGACACCGGAGGGGGCGAAGAAACCCGTGAAATTGGGGGTGTTGGGAAACTTCATGATGTGCCTCGTGCAGAGAGCGTTTCATTCAGGACGGGTGCGGTCTCGGCCATGATGGCACGGGACGCGAGCCAGTAATGCAGGGCGGCCCAGGCATAGAGACCAATGCTGGACAGGAGCGCGCTGCGCACCCCGATGGCCGAGGCATTCAGCCCTTCGCCGGCCGGGACGGCAGACGCGAATAAGTCGCTGAGCAGGCCCAGCAGCGGCGGCCCGAACCCGACCCCCACCAGGGTGGAGACGAAGAAATAGACGAAGGCCGCCGTCGTCCGCTGCTGTGGCGCCACCATGTTCTGGAAGGCGACCAGCGTGGGAACGGAATGGAAGAACAGGAACACGCCGCCGATGGTGATCAGGCTGACGGCCACCACTGGGTTGCCAACCGCATAGCCGGCCAGATAGAGCGGAATGCTGATGGCGATGCCGCAGAAGGGCAGCAGCGCGTACCAGCGCGCACCGCGCCGGGCGATGAAGTCGATGCCGAAGCCGCCCAGGCTCATCCCCGCCGTCGACGCCGTGGTGCTGAGGATCGCCACATAGAGCGCCGTGGTGGTCAAGGGCAGGCCATGGACGCGCATGAAGAAGGGGGCGGTGAAGGCGCCACCGGCGAACAGGGACATGCTGGTCAGCGCCAGCCCGGCCAGCATGTGGCGGAAGGCCGGCCGGCGGAACATCTGCGCGAACACCTCCCGCGTGCGGGGCGGCTCGGCCTTCACTGCCGGAGCGGGGGTTCCGGCCTGCCGGTCGCTCCATCCCCGCGGCGGATCGCGCAGCAGCAGCCGGAACAGCACGGCCACGATCAACCCCGGCGCACAGACCAGCATCAGGGCCACACGCCAGCCATGATCCTTGGCCAGCCAGGCCGCCACCACCGAGCCCAGCAAGGAACCGACGGGGGCGCCCAGACGCATGATGGTCAGGGCGAAACCACGTCGGTGCGGCGGGAAATGGTCACCGATCAGCGAGGTGCTGGGCGCCTGCACCCCAGCTTCACCGATGCCCACACCGATGCGGCACAGGAACAGCGTCCAGACATTGGTCGCCATGCCGCACAGCAGGCTCATGACCGAAAAGACGGCCACGGAGACGGAGATGATGGTGACGCGGTCCCGCCGTTCCGCCAGCCGGGCGATGGGCAGGCCCAGGGTGGAATAAAGGATGGCGAAGGCCAGGCCGCCCAGCAGACCGAACTGGAAATCGGTCAAGCCCAGATCCTTCTTGATGGGTTCCGCCAGGGTCTGGACGATGACCCGGTCGACATAGGCAAAGGCGGCGACCAGCAGGATCAGGACCAGCAACATCGCGCGATAGGCACGCCCAAAGCTGGGTTCGGGAGCCGCTTTCGCGCTTTCAGGAGAAGTCATGGATGGCCCCGCTCTCTTTCCTGGGAAACGGGGAGGCCGTCCGGCCTCCCCGCGGCAGATCAGAAGGAGAAGCGGAAGCCGGCCTTGAAGGAGCGACCGATATTGTCATAGAGCACGGGATTGGTCACCCCGAAGCTGGACGGCAGATCGTTGGGCGGATCGCGGTCGAACAGGTTGTTCACGATGCCGTATACCTGCACCTTCGTGTCGTTGAAGGTCAGATCATACTGGGCATTCAGGTTGAACAGCCAATAGGAGCCGACATAATTGTCGCTGATACTGTTGGCCGCCGTCGGGCTGTAACCCGCTTCGTGCGGGCCGATCAGCGTGGCGTTGTAGACACCATGCGATACGTAGCGGCTTTGAACCGTGCCCGTGAAATCACCCAGCGCGTAGGTGGCGCTGAGCGTGCCGGTGAAGGTCGGCAGGCCCGACGGCTGCGAGGTGGGTGCCCCGTTCATGCCGGCGCGGTTGACCGAGGTGCCGGTGGCGTCGATCGTGATCAGGTCAAACAGATAGGTGCCGAGCGCCCGCAGGGTCAGGTCGCCTTCACCCAGATCGAACTTGTAGCGGGCTTCGATATCAACGCCGCGCGTGGTCAGGGTGTTGAGGTTCAGGTTGGCGTTGTTGACGCTGGTGATGGTGCCGGCGGCGTTGCGCGTGATCAGGGAGCAGAGATCGGTCGCACCGGCCTTGCAGCGGTTAATGATGACCTGACCGCCCAGCGTCGTGATGGCACCGTCCAGCTTGATGTCGAAATAGTCGGCCGACAGTTGCAGACCGTCGATCGGCGTGACGACGGCACCTGCCGTCCAGGTCTTGGCAATTTCCGGCCGCAGCTTGGCATTGCCGCTCAACACCACGGAGGTCAGGGCGCTGCCGCCATTGTTGGGATCGGTCAGCAGCTGGAAGCTGGTGCTGGCCGGGGCGTAGAGTTCGAAGAAGTTGGGCGCGCGGATGTCACGCGACCGGGTGCCGCGCAGGCGCAGGAAATCCACCGGTTCCCAGGACAGACCGGCCTTCCAGCTCCAGACCGAGCCGCTGGTCGAATAGTCGGTCAGGCGCACGCCGCCATTGGCCGACAGGCTTTCGGCGAACGGCACGGATTTCAGCAGCGGCACGCCCAGTTCGGCATAGCCTTCCTTCACCTTGGTATTGGGGCCGGAAATGGACTGGCCGGAGCTGGTGATGAAGCGCAGAGCCGAGGAAATGGGGTCGGTGCTGCCGGCCACGCTTTCCACGCGATATTCCGCACCCGTCGCAAAGGACATGGGGCCGGCCGGCAGTTCCGCCACGGTGCCCTGCAGGTTCAGCGAGCCGACCTGCTGGATCAGATGCGTGTGCTGCCAGGCGGTGCCATAGGCATAGGCGACGGCTTCCTTGGAGAAGCGGTTCTCACCAAACAGATTCAGCGGCTTACACCCCGCCACCAGCGGATTGGTCGGCGTCGTCAGGGTCGAGCGGCAGACGATGTTGCCATTGGCCACCCCGTTCTGGAGCAGACCCTGATCCACCGCATCCACTGCGCGGGCGAAATTGTCGGTGATCTGGGTGTTGCGGGTTTCCTGCTCATAGTTGGTCCGGCCATACTGGTAATAGGCATCCCATTGCCAGTCGTCGGTAAGATCGCCCCGCGCACCGGTAACGACACGGTAGGTCTCGCGGCTGACTTCCGCGACAGGTGGCCCGATATCGTTCGACACGCGGCCGAAGGAGAAACTGGTCTGGTTGGCGGCCACCAGCTGTGACCGCAGGGCCGCCGGCAGATAGGCATTGTCGCGCTGGATGGTGATGTTGCCGGTATTGCGCGACGAAGCGCCGATCGTTTCCGCATCGGCCCGGCCATAGGACGCTTCCAGGAACACCTGGGTGCTGTCGGTCGCCTGATACTTGGCGTGCATCATGCTGGAGAAGCGCTCGACCGGAGCCACCAGCGGGAAGTTGTTGTAGAAGCCATTGACCGGATCGGCGCTGCCGCCGGACTGGAACAGGCCGCCATTGGAATAGGCGGGGCCGGTGGCGTAATAGGTGCCGTAATCATGGTTGAAATAGCTGCCATCGGGACGGAATTCGATCCCGCGCAGCACGCCGGTGGTGATCAGGCCGTTGAAGGACGATGTCGCTGTGCGGGCATTGGGCAGCAGGATGGTCCGCGCCAGGCCGTTGGTCTGCGGCGTGGGGTTGGAGATGGTGTTGTAGCTTTCCGCGCACCAGTCGCGGGTATAGCAATCGCCCACCCCCTTGTTGTTGGAATATTCGGCGCCGAAAACGACATGCCCGCGATCGCCGGCAAAATCGGTGCCGCCGGCCAGTGTCGCATAGACTTCGCGATTGTCGTCTTCCTGCGATATGCCATACTGCAGGCTGCCGCGCACGCCATCGAGATCGGTGTTCAGGATCACGTTGACGACGCCGGCAACCGCATCGGAGCCATAGGCTGCGGAGGCACCGCCGGTGACGACCTCGCTACGCTCGATCAGGGCGGTCGGGATCAGGTTCAGGTCGACGGAACCGGACGGCGAATTGCCGCTGCCGGCGATCGTGCTGGCGACAAACCGGCGGCCATTGACCAGCACCAGCGTGCGCTGGGCACCCAGGCCGCGCAGGTCGGCCAGGTTGGCGCCGGCATTGCTGGAGAAGATGCCGACCGTGGCCGGGGTCGATTGCGGCCGGAACGAGGGCAGGGTGTTCAGCATGTCGGCCACGCTGGCCACACCCTGGCGCTGCAGGTCCACCTCGCCGACGACGGTCACGGGGGTCGGCGTCGTGAAGCCGGTAACGGGCAGGCGCGTACCGGTCACGACAACTTCTTCCAGCTGGTCCAGCGTCGAATGCGGATCGCTGGCACCGCCCTGGGGTGGGGCTGTATTGGCGGTTGCGGTCTGGGCCAGGGCGGCAAGGATCGCCACGGTGCTTGCACGGGCCAGCCAGTGCGGCAGTGAATGCCTCATTCGAAACTCCTCCCCCTTGCGATGCGCCGGCCGGGACAGACACGGGTCACATGCGCTTGTTGATTTATCAATGAGATTATTGATAGCTCAATGATATGGCGCTTGGCAATAGGTTGTTCGGGCAAATCGACCGGCATTCGCCTGAACATCTGCACATGGCTTGCAGCAAATGTCAGCCGTGGAAGGGCAGTCAAGGACCATCGGTGAACATCCAGGAATATATTGTATTTATTCAATATTTTTGAGTGTCTGGGCAGTGTGGCATTGACAGTGCCCGCCCATCGGTGGCGCCGTCCGCCAGGAGTTTCTCAATTGTGCGCCGCACAGTTTCTCTCCGCCAGGCCTTCTGCGGGACAAAAGCGGCCCTGCAGGAAGAAAGGGCAGCCATCGTCAAGAAACTGCGGGCGTTCAGCGCTTTGCGCATTGACAGTCAGACTTACATATTGATTCATCAACAAACACCATAAATCGAGGCGGACCGCCCCTGTTCCGGGGTATGTGCCTGACAGCACCGGCCGCCCGGAACACCGCTGCTGCGCATTCGCGGAGGGCGAAGGGGAGAGATCCGATGGAAGTCCGTTTTCCCGACATCCAGGCCTACCAGGGCTGGGCCAAGCCGCTGCGGCTGGAATCAACCGTCGACGCACTGGAAACGATCGAAGGCACGGTGCCGCCCGGGCTGGACGGCACCTGGTACCGGGCCGGGCCCGACCGGCAGTACCCGCCCATGCGGGGCACCGACATCTTCATCGATGGCGAGGGCATGGCGCATATGTTCCGCATCAAGGATGGCAGCGTCTCCTACCGCAGCCGCTGGGTGCGCAATGACCGTTTCATGGCCCAGGCCAAGGCGGGACGATCGCTGTTCGGCCTTTATCGCAACCGGTTCACCGATGATCCGTCGGTCAAGGGCGTCAGCGGCGGTACCGCCAACACCAATGTCATCTTCCATAATGGCCGTCTGCTGGTGCTGAAGGAGGATGACCTGCCGTTCGAGGTGGATCGCGACACGCTGGAGCCGGTGGGGCGCTATGATTATGGCGGTGCGATCCGGGCCACGTCGCTGACGGCGCATCCGAAATGGTATCCCGATGACGGCCGGCTGCTGACCTATGCCTATCAGGCGCGTGGTGATGGCACGCGCGATATCGTCTTCTACGATATTGACGATGACGGCCGCATCCTGGACGAAATCTGGTTCGAGATGCCCTATGCGTCGCTGGTCCATGATTTCTCCGTGACGCCCAACTGGGCCATCTTCCCGTTCATGCCGCTGATCACCGATGTTGAGAATCTGAAGCGCGGCGGCACCTTCTATGAATGGCATCCAGACGAGCAGGTGGTCGTGGCCCTGGTCAAGCGGGGCGGCACGCGCGAGGATATCCGCTGGTTCCGCGGGCCGGCCGGGTGCCTGAGCCATATGATGAATGCCTGGGAGGACGGGGAGAGGGTCCATCTGGATGCCTGCTACTATGATGGCAATTGCTTCCCCTTCTTTCCAACGCCGGACGGGCAATATGTCGAAGGCTGTCCGCCCATCCTGTCCCGCCTGACGTTCGATCTGGCCGGCGAGGGCGACCATTTCGAACGCCGCCCCATCATCGCCATGCCCGGGGAGATGCCGCGCACCGACGACCGTTATCAGGGACTGGACTGCCGTCACGGCTTCCTGATCACCGGTCGTAGCCCCGATGGATCGTCGGCCATCGGCCGCGTCGATCTGCATACGGGTGCTGTGACGCGCTGGCACCCTGGTCCCGGCGCCTCGGTCCATGAACCGCAATTCGTGCCGCGGGGACCGGACGCGCCGGAGGGGGATGGCTGGCTGCTGGTCATCGTCAACCGGCTGAACGCCAATCTCAGTGAGTTGGCCATCCTGGACGCGCAGAATATCGAGGCGGGGCCGGTAGCCCGGCTTTACATGCCGATGCGGGTGCGCACCACCTTCCATGGCACCTGGGTGCCGGGTCCGGCGCTGCGCAGCCGGGCGCGCAATGACTGATATGCTTGACCGGTGAGGCGACCAATGCAAGTCGCCTCACCGGCTGGTTCAGGCCACAGCGGGGCGGCCGGCAGGGGCGCCTTCGCGGCGGATCGGCTTCAGCGTCAGCACCAGCAGCGCCACGACAACCGGGGGCACGGCAATCATGCTCAGCGTGACCGGCAGGGTGAAGGATGACGACAGGGCCATGCCACCGAACAGCGGGGCGATGATGCCGCCGATGCGCCCGGCACCACCGGCCCAGCCCACGCCCGTGCTGCGCAGCGCCGTCGGATAGACCTGGGTCAGCAGCATGTTCAGCCCCGCCTGACCGCCCGACTGGCAGAAGCTCCAGCAGATCAGCAGCGCCACGAAGCCGGCTGTGCCGAAGGGTATATGACCCATCAGGATCAGGGTCGTTGCGATACCGATATAATAGGCGGGGATCAGGCGCGTCGGGCCGATGCGGTCCATCAGGAAGCCGATGGTGACGGTACCGACCATGCCACCGACGAAGCCCGTCATGGAGACGATGGCGAAGCGCTGGATGGAAATGCCGCCCATTTCCTGGAAGAAGGTGGGCAGCCAGGCGGCCAGCAGCGCGATATTGCCCATGGACAGCACGCAGGCTGCGAACATGATGGCGCTGGTCCGGCCCCGTCCTTCGCGGAAGACATCGATGACGTGAGCCTTCACGGCCTTGCCGCCGGTTTCCGCCGTCACGAAACGTTCTTCCCCGGACAGGGTGATCGACCGGTCGATCCAGCGGATGGTGCGGGCGATGGCCGGGTCCGCGGGATTGCGCCCCACGCAGTAGGTCAGCGATTCCGGCAGGAACAACGCCAGCAGCGGCACCAGCGCCAGCGGCATCAGCCCGCCCAGCCAGAAGCCGCTCTGCCAGCCATAATCCGGGATCAGCAGGGCCACGGCCGCACCGGCCGCACTGCCGGCGCTGTAGCCCGCGATGCCGATGGCGATGAACAGCGACCGCCAGCGCTTGGGCGTGAATTCCGCCAGCAGCGCCATGGTCGTGGGCACCACGCTGGCCAGAAACAGGCCTGACAGGCCGCGCAATATGGCCACCATCATCAGCGAGGTGGCAAACACCGTCAGCGTCGTCAGAATGCCGAAAATGATGAAGGCGATGATCAGCATCCGCTTGCGACCGTAATAGTCCGACAGCGGGCTGATGAAGAAGGCGCCCACGGCCAGCCCCGTCTGCTGAAGCACGAAGACCGTGGTCATGCTGGCGGGCGTGGCGCCGAAATCCTTGGCGATGGCCGGGGCGATCTTGCCCACCATGAAGATGTCGAACCCGTCGAAGAACATCGCCAGCGTGGCCAGCAACAGCACGATGCATTGTGGCAGGCCGATGCGGCGCTGGTCGATGAATGTCTGGACGTCGAATGCGGACATGCTGTTCCGCCCCTCCCTTAAGGGTGCCGGACCGCCGTCCGGCCTATGGTCTGTGATGGGGTGCCGGCTTCTGCGGGGTACGGCGGTCGCCGTCCTTTCCGACCGGTCTTTGAGGAATCATTATTATCCATTACGATGATTGCGCGCCAGCCTTCTTGGATGCATGTTCGAAAAATCACGGTTCCGGGCCATGCCAGCATCGCCAGAAGGCTGGAATAAGGTTGAACCATCAATTAACAATGAAATCGGGTCAGCGACCGCCCGCACTCTATCAGGATGAAAGACGACATATGACCAGGCAGGCCAGATCGGATGCGGACCCGGCCCGCAGCGAGGGGGAAGCCGAGGCAACGGGTAGGGACGACACGGCGCCCATGCGCACGAAGCTTGAATTGCCGGGATGGAACGTTCCACATCTGGAATTTTCCACCTTTCGCGTCACCCTGATCGCCAAGGTGATCGACCGGGTGACCATTCGGCGCCTGGCGGAACGCGGCGAACTGACCTATGCCGAATGGCGGGTGCTGGCCCGGCTTGGCACCATGCCGGACGGCGGCACCGTGGGCCAGGTGGCCGATCTGGCCTGGGTTGACAGGGCAGAGGTCAGCCGGGCCGCCCGCTCGCTGGAGGAGCGCGGATATACAAGACGGCGGGAGAATCCCAACGATCTGCGCACCCCCATCCTGTATCTGACCAAGGCCGGCATGAAGCTTTACAAGGCCACCTTGAAAGAACGCATCGCCTTTCATGAGTCGCTGCTGGCCGATCTATCGGCCGACGAAAGGGTCGTGCTGGACGATCTGCTGTCGCGCATCGGTGAGCGGCTGGCCCATCTGTTGAAGAATTGATTCTGCCGGCCGGTTGATTTTAAACCTTGTTGATTCGTCAATGTGAAAGATCATTGATTGATCAACGAGTCGGTGATATTTCTGCCCCAGCTTCCGCCCGCAGCCGATGAACGCGCGGGCCATCTCCGGAAGGGGGAAACAATGGCCGAGACTTGTTGGCCCGATGGCGTTCCCGCGGTCATGCCCGCCGAGGATCGCGCCGAAATCACCGAACTGTTCGCCCGCTACGCCTGGGGCCTGGATCTGGCGGATGAGGAACAGGTCCTGGACACCTTTGCGGAGGATGGGGAGTTCGACCATCTCTGGCAGGGCAAGGCCCAGGGTCGCGAGGCCATCCGCGAGCATCTGCGCGGCCTGTGGTATGACCGCCAGCATTGGTGGTTCGGGCGTCAGCACCTGTTCAACCATTTCATCATGGACCCGCGTCCGGAAGGGGCACGGGTGCGCTGCTTCTTCCAGATCGTGCAATGGAATGCCGATTACGGCACCAACTTCATCTTCGGCATCGGCACGCGCGACGACCGGCTGGTGAAGCGTGACGGGCGCTGGAAATTCTATCGCCTGTTCGTCAATGCCTGGACCAAGGCGGACCAGGTGCCGTGGAAGGGTGAACGCACCATGGTGCCGCGCCCGTTCAATGCCCCGCCACCCGTGGATTGCCGCCCCTTCAGCGTGCAGTCGCAAGACCCGTGGTAAAGAAAGGGGCGGGCAGGATGTCCATTCATGATCGCGTCCGGGCGCTGGGCACGGAATTCTCAATATCGCAGATCCAGGCCTCCATCGCGCTGTTCGCGCCGATGCTGCCGCCCGTCGATGAGTCCTGGGTTCGCCGCGACCTGTCCTATGGACCCGACGCCCGACACCGGCTGGATGTGTTCGATGCGGGACAGGGGGAGGTGGGCGACCGTCCCATCCTGATCTTCCTGCATGGCGGTGGATTCGTTGGCGGCGACAAGGGCGCGCCGGGGGCACCGTTCTACAATAATGTCGGCGCCTGGGCGGCCGATCAGGGCTGGCTGGGCATCACCGCCACCTATCGGCTGGCGCCCACCCATCCCTGGCCGTCAGGAGCGGAGGATGTGGCCCGCTTGGTCAATTGGGTCAGGAGCCAGGCGCGGGGCTGGGGAGCGGACTCAAGCCGCATCGTGCTGATGGGACAGTCGGCCGGCGCGGCGCATGTCGCGTCTTATGTCGGCGGACAGGGATTTGCCGACGCGGCGGCTGCCTGCATCGCGGGGGCCATCATGCTGTCTGGTCTGTACGATGTGCCCAGCGCAGCGCGTAATCCGTATCAGGATGCCTATTTCGGCACCGACCCGGCCCGGTTCCCGGCGCAATCCAGCGTCGACGAGCTGGCGATGACGGCCGTACCCTGCCTGTTCACCGTATCAGAAAACGATCCGGCGGATTTCCAGCGTCAGGCGTCACTGCTGGTGGCCCGCCGGGTGGCGGCCACGGGCCGCTGGCCGGATTTCCACTGGCTGGAGGGGCACAATCATATCAGCCCCGTGCATCAGATCCGGTCGTCCGTGGATATGCTGGGGCCGGTTCTGGCGCGGTTTGTGGAAAGGGTGGCCGGGTAGGGGGCGCTGATCCGTCGGTCGGGGCGAGGTATGGGCCTCACCCCGACCGACGGTGCTGGACGCTACCCAAGCCGCTTCTCCTTCTCCACCACCCACCGCGCCAGTTCCCCATGCGCAGTACGGGCGACGGCTTGCATATGGTCGTCGGGCACGGTCGGGGTGGTCAGTTCCACGCGCAAGCCGTTGGGGTCAAAGAAATAGATGGATTTGATGATGTGATGATCGGTGACGCCGATGACCTCCACCCCTGCGGCCTGCAGGCGAGCCATAGCCTGTTCCACCTCCGCCACGCTGCCGACGCGCAGGGCGATGTGGTTGACCCAGGCCGGCGTGTTGGGCGAGGGCGCGGCGGCCACATCATCACCCAGATCGAAGAAGGCCATGTAGGAGCCGTCGCGCATCTGGAAGAAGATATGGACATAGGGGCAATATTCGCCCGTGCTGGGCACATTGTCGCTGCGGATGACATGCACCAGCGGCAGGCCCAGCAGTTCCTCGTAAAAATGCCGGGTCTCCTCCGCATCGCGGCAGCGCCAGGCGAAATGGTGAAGGCCATGGATGGGAACAGGGGGCTGCATGCTGCGTCTCCTGGATCAAAGCCGGCCGCACCAGCCGGCAATATGGTCGGCAACCTCGTCAACCAGATGGGGCTGACCGCTGAGATAATGGTTGCCGCCCTTGATGGCGTGCCGTTGCACCCGGCCCTGTGCCGCTTCTGCCCAGGCTGCATTGTCGGACGGGAACACCGACGGATCGGCCGTATATTCCAGCAGCAGGACCGGCACACTGGTCCGGGCAAGATTGGCCGGACCGTCGCCCCGGCTGCTGGGCGACCACTGGCTGAGATATCCGGTCAGCGAGGTATAGCGCCCCATGCTGTTGGCGGCATAGTTCTGCGCCCGCGGCGGCCCCCAGACAGTCGTGCCTGGGACGCGGTCATTGGGGTCGATGCTTGGGTCCAGGCAGCGCGGATCGGCCAGCGTGCGGTGGATGACGAAGGCTTCGTCGCGCATGCCGTCGGCCCGTGCGCGCAACTGGCTGAGCCGGTCGCGGGCCCAGGCCTCGATCCCGGCATTGCGCGCGCGCTGTGCCCGGCGATAGCGTTCCATGAAGGCGGCGCTGTAGGGCGGGCCGTTGTCCGGGTTAAACATGTCCAACTGCGTGCAGGACGGCATCGGGTCATGTTCGTCGACCACGGCGGGATCGATCCAGGTTTCCATCAGGCGGGACCGGCCCAGATGCGCCGCCGCCAGGACAATGCCATTGGCCGGCGGCAGGTCTTCAGGGCGCAGGTCGATCGGGTCGCCCGCTGGCGTGTCGGTGATGGTCAGCCGTTCGGCCTGCGCCTGATAGAAGGCCGACAGGGCCGCCCCGCCGGAATTGCCGATCAGCGCCACGCGGTCGAACCCCTGCCGGCGCAGCCAGGCGACACCGGCCCCCATATCCTGGATCACCTGTTCCAGCAGCAGCACGGCATCATTGCCCATGTAGCGCGAATTCAGCGCCAGCGTGGCAATGCCGCGCGCTGCCAACGGGGCGACAAGATAATGGCCCATGAAATTGCTGGTCGGATGCATGATGATGGCGGCGGTCCTGGCCCCCGGCGGCCGGGCAAAGGCGCCATAGATGCGCGGGCGCAGCATCTGCAGGCCCGACTGGCTTTCCATGGCGGCCCCCGGCCGCACATCGATGACGACGAGTTCCAGGTTCATACTTCCTCCCCAACGGTTTGATTTATTTATAGTTCTTGGCGGATCACAACATGCGTAACGGCGTTCAGGACGACATCACTGACCGGCTTTGCGCCCTGTCGGAAGCGGTGGCCGCCATCGGCCGTCCGCGGTTCGATGACGCGCTGCTGACGGCCGTGGCGCGGGTGATCCCGGTCGACCATTGCACCATCCTTTGCTATTCGGCGGCGGGTGGGTTGAAGCAGGTGGGCGGGTCCAGCATGCATGACCGGGCGACGGTGCTGTCGCTGGGCCGCGACTATGTCGCCGGCCTGCATGAATTCGACCCGAATTTCGCGGAACTGGCCCGCCTCTCCAGCAGCCGCAAGGTGATCTTCCGCCGCCACGACCCGGCGCGCTTCACCACTCAGGATTATCTGCGCCGCTTCTACACGACCGTCGGTATCGTCGATAAGGTGTCCTATATCTGGCGCACCTCCGATCTGGCCTTCTATCTGAACTTTTACCGCTCGTTGCGCTCGGGCACGTTCGAGGCGGGGGAGGTCGATCTTCTGTCCCGGCTGACCCCGCTGTTGACCAGCATCGTCCGCCAGCATTGCGCCCATTACATCGTGCAGTCGGACATCAATGCCGGCCGTACCCTGCCGTTTGTCGAACGGCTGGTGGAACTGGCGGAGGAGACGTTGAGCACGCGGGAACTGGCCGTGTGCTGCCGCATCGTGCTGGGCTATCAGACGGACGGGATCGCCGCCGATCTGGGCGTGCGCCCGTCCACGGTGACGACCCTGCGCAAGCGGGCCTACCAGAAGCTGGGCATCGCTTCGCAGGCGGAATTGTTCGCGCTGTGCCTGCGCAACCTGCCCCGGCTGATGCGGTCCCCCTGAGCGTGGCATGGCGTCAGCCCCGCAACAGGGACCAGAGCGCCTGGTCACGCTCGGCCGTCCAGGGGGTGGGATGTTCACCGCCCTGCAACTGTTCCAGCATCCGCGCCACGTCAAAGGGCAGGACATGCGCGAAGACGGGCCAGTCGCCATAAAGCGGGGTCATGACCCGTTCGGCTTCCGCGTAGCAGGCTTTCAGATCGGCGCCGCGCGCGTGGGCGGCGGCTACGGTGTCGCGCAGGGTGGTCAGGAAGCCCTGCGTGGCGTCGATGGCGGCGGTCACCGCCTCTCGTGTCTGCAAGGCTGCACCGCGGCCCGGCACCATGGTGGTGGCCGGCAGGTCGCGCAGTCGGCCCAGCGTGTCGATCCAGTCGGCGACATAGCCGTCGCCGGCATAGACACCGCAGCGGTTTTCAACCAGGTCGCCGGAGAACAGCACACCGCAACTGGGAATCCAACAGACGGAATCGCCGGCCGTATGGCCCCGGCCCAGATGCCGGAAATGCAGGTCCCGGTTGCCCAAGCGCAGGGTCAGCCCCTGATCGAACACCAGGTCAGGCCAGGTCAGGCCAGGGATTTCCTCCACGCCCCGGAACAGGCGGGGGAAGCGGCGCACTTCGGACTCGAAATCATCGGGACCGCGTTCGGTAATCAGGTCCAGCGTGGCCTGACTGGCGATCAGGGCGGCGTCGGTGAAGGCCGAGGCACCCATCACCCGCACCGCATGGTAATGCGACAGGAAGACATATTTCACGGGCTTGTCGGTGACGCTGCGGATGGCGGCCAGCATCTCCCGTGCCAGGGTGGGAGTGGCGCGGGTGTCGATCGCCACGACATAGTCCGGCCCGACGACGAACCCGCAATTCGGGTCGAAATCGCTGACATAGCCATAGACGTCGCGGGCCAGTTCGACCAGACGCGGGGTTTGCTGGGCATTGTCGGCGGCGGACGCAAAGGATTGGGTCACGGGGCGGTCCCTTGGTTGGCGGCGGCGCGGGCGGCGGCAAGACAGGCGGTCAGCACCGCCTGATCGCCGATCTGATTGGCCAGAAGCAGAACTAGGCGGGTATTCAGCGCGTGGCTTTCCGGCGTGCTGAGACCCGCATGCGCATCCAGCAGCGCTTCGTAAAAGCCATCGGAATCGGTGAAATTAGATGTGCTTTGCATGGGATAGCTCCCCGGGGGATCAGGCGCGGCCGCTGGCTTGCGCCAGGGCGGTGCGCACATCCGCGATGGTGGCGTCGGACAGGTGGGCGGCTTCGTGCAGGTCGGGACGAACCAGCAGCACATCGCCCGGCAACAGGTTCAGGGCGGCCAGATCGTCCGCCGCCAGCCCATGCACGCGCAAGGGCCAGCCATCGCGGACCAATTGCGACAGGCCCGCCCCCAGCGCGTCGGCGCCGTCGCGTGGTCGCCACAGGGCCAGGAAAGGCGCGCCGTCACCGGCCAGCAGGTCGGTCAGGCGCCCATTGCCCAGCGGCAGGTTGGGCAGGGCGGCGCCCGCATCGCCTGTGGTCAGGGGGGAAGGCGCATAGCGGTGGGGCACGCACATCCGGCCGGTGTTCAGCAGCAGCCGGGCAAAGGCATGGTCCGGGGCCAGATCCAGCACGGCGGTACGGATCATCCGCTCCATCTCGCTGCGCGGGGCCAGGAACCGGCCGGACCGGCGGGTGACGCGGATATTCTCCTCTGCGGCCGGGCGGCGTTCGGCATTGTAGCTGTCCAGCAGCGTTTCCGGGGCCTGACCATTCAGGACCAGCGTCAGCTTCCAGGCCAGGTTTTCCGCGTCCTGGATGCCGCTATTGCCGCCGCGTGCGCCGAACGGACTTTTCACATGGGCAGCATCGCCGATGAAAAAGACCCGGCCACAGCGGAAATCATCCATCAACTGCGTGCGGTAGGAATAGGCGCCAACCCACACCAGTTCGAAATCGACATCGGGGCCCAACTGGTCGCGCAGCCGCCGGGCGGCGGTCTCTGGCCGGCTGGCCTCGTTCGGATCGGTGTTGGGCAGCATCTGGTAATCGATGCGCCAGACGCCATCCGCCATCAGATGCTGCCAGACGGCGCGTCCCTCATTGAAGGGTGCTTCCACCCAGGTCCAGCGCTCAATGGGCAAATCCTTGGCGAAACGGACGTCGGAGATGCACCAGCGATCCTCTCCCAGCTCTCCGCGCGTCGTCAGGCCCAAGGCTTGCCGCACGCGGCTGGCATGGCCGGAGCCGTCGATCACCCAGTCGGCTTCCAGCATGTAGCCACCATCGGGCGTTTCCACCGTCAGCGTGGCGCCGCCTGCATCCTGGCGGATATCCGTCACCCGGTTGCGCCAGCGCAGATCGGTGCGGCCCAGTTCCCGGATACGGTCCACCAGGAACCATTCGATGTAGAATTGCTGGATATTGATGAAGGGCGGCTGGGCCGACATGTTGCCCTCGGCCAGGTCGAACCGGTACAGCGCGTCATGCCCGCGCAGTACCTTGCCAACCGACCAGGTGATGCCCTTGTCACGGATGCGGTCGTAAATGCCCAGACGGTCAAAGATTTCCAGGCTTTTCCGGGCATAGCAGATGCCGCGGCTCGCGGCACCGCGCACGCCCACCGTGTCATCCTCGTCCAGGACGACGGTGGAAATGCCCCGGCTGGCCAGATCGCAAGCCAGCGTCAGGCCGGCCAGACCGGCCCCCACGATCGCCACCTGATGGCGATGGGCGGCTCGTCCGGACATTTCCGGTGGCCGAACATATTCGTAAACGGGCAGGTCATAGCCTGCGGGTGACAACCCGGTCACGTCCCCCTCCCCATTTTGTGGCTGTCCGGGAACTTTGCCCCGGTTCGATGGGCCAACTATGCGGCAGGGAAAGGGGAAATTCTGTCCCCCTTAAAGGGGACGCTTCAAACGGTGTCGGTTGGAGGGGTGGTGGGACGGAAACTCAGCATCTCGCTGAAGGCGGCCGCCTGTTCGCGCACATCGGCGGCGACATCGTCTGCCTTCAGCCGGGCAAAGCGGTATGCCGGCTGGGTGAGGCCCAGAGAGCCGATCAGCGAGCGGCGGGGGCCGAAGACGGGGGCGGCGACGCCGGCCATTTCCGCCGCCTCGCTGAAGAAGAAGGCCACGCCGTCGCTGCGGATCTTCTCCATCTCCGCGCCAAGCGTGGCCATTTCCGCCGGGGGTTCGTGGGTGATTGGGCCCGGTCCCGCTTCGGCATAGGCGGCGGCGAACTCCTCCTCCGGCAGGAAGGCCAGGATCGACCGCCCCAGGGAACCCCAGAACAAAGACAGTTCCGTATCAGGTTCCAGCACATGGCGCAGCGGGTGGGGCGTCTGGATGACTTCCACCACCAGGGCCTTGTGTGTCATCGGCCGATACAGTGTGAAGACCGCCGTTTCCTGCCACCGGTCCCACAGCTTGCGCAGATAGGGCCGGACCAGTGTCCGGTAATCCATGTGCCGCAGCACTTGCGAGGCCAGCCGGAACAGTTCGCGGCCGGGTCGGTAGGCGGTACCCTTCGACCGTTCCACCATGCCGGCGCGGACCAGAACCTGCAAAAGCCGATGGACGCTGCTGATGGGCAGGCCAGCCCGTTCCGCCAGGTCCTTCAGGGCGAAGTCACCCCCCTGGTCCGCGATGACGTTCAGCAGCAGCATCAGCCGCGCACCCGACCCCCGTTCCAGATCATCCATCGACATGTCGCATTCCGTCCTGGCTGTGCCGCCACCGCTATCAAATTGCGGCGGTCGATGGATCATTCATAGAGCAAAAATTCCGTATAATGAAATCGTTATTTCTCATAATGGAATCTGCTTGACTTCCCCAGGCGAACGGATAGCCTGCCAAACGTAATGACCCCGGCAGAGGGTCATACGGGGGGAGGTGATCATGCCCATCGACCGAAGAGGGTTCGTCGCGGGTAGTGTCGGCCTTGTCGCATCCGCCGTGGGTGCTGTATCGGAAACCCAGGCAAAGCCGGCCGCGACCGTCAAGTCACCACGTCATCGCAGGATCGCGACGGAAGAGGCCTGGTCCTTTCCGGAGCATCTGGACGCCCTGGCCGCACTTGCGCAGGGCAACTGGCACAATCTGGATGTGGAGGTGGTCAATCCCGCCGGCTCAAAGGCGACGGAGCCTTTGTACGTCAATCTGATGGACACGCAAGGCCGGTTGCGGGAAATGGACCGGCTGGGTGTCGATGTCCACATCCTGTCGCTGACAGCGCCCGGCGTTCAGCTTCTGCGCCCCGATCGGGCTGTGGCCCTGGCTGCACTGGCCAACGACCGGTTGGCCGACGTGGTGCGATCAGCGCCGGGGCGCTTTGGCGGCCTGGCCTCTTTCGCGCCGCAGGACCCGGCGGCGGCAGCGCGGGAGATGGAACGCGCGGTGCGGACGCTGGGCCTGAATGGCTTCATCGTCAACTCCCACACGGACAATGAATATCTGGACCAGCAGAAATTCTGGCCCATCCTGGAAGCGGCAGAGGCGCTGGACCGGCCGATCTATATTCATCCCCGCTGTCCGGCCGACACCATGGCAGGGCCGTTCCGGGGCACCCGGCTGCAATCGGCCATCTGGGGCTTTGCCGTGGAAACCGGCACCCATGTCATGCGCATGATCACGTCGGGAATTTTCGACCGGTTCCCGAAATTGCAGATCATCATCGGCCATATGGGGGAGAATATTCCCTTCCACCTGTGGCGCAGCGACCATTGGTTTGAACGGCGGCGGGCGGCCTATGGCTCGTCCCTGAGCCCATCGGAAGTAATGAAACGTAACATTATCATCACCACCAGCGGCGTCGAACATGGCCCGGCCTTGCGCTATGCCATCGAGGTGCTGGGCGAAGACCGGATCATGTGGGCCATCGATTACCCTTATGAAGCGATGGAACCGTCCGTCACCTTCATGGACAAGGTCGAGATCACGGAGAAGCAGCGCGCAGCCATTTTCCACGGCAATGCAGAGCGGGTGTTCCGGTTGCAGTGATTTCTCGGGTGGGAGGGTGAAGGACCATCACCCTCGCTTAAGGACGGCGGGATCAACCGCGTCCTGTGTCTTCAAACGGTTCCGTATCCTGCCACCGTGACCGGCCTGCCGGCGCGGACAGGGCGGGTCTGTCTCTACGGGATGGAAATTCCATTCCGCGGAATGGTGACGATGGTCGTGTCCGGGCAGGGCCGGCCTCACAGCATAAGAACAAGCCAGAACAGCGCACAACAACATCAGGGAGGAAAAACAATGCGGAAGTCATTTCCCAAAATTCCCCACGCCGCGACCGGGTGCGGTTTCGTGGCGGCGATGCTTTTCGCCTGTGCCGGCCCGGCCGCAGCGCAGGCCGCCGCCAATGGCGAGGCCAAGACTGAACTGCTGGAGGAAATCGTCGTCACGGCGCAGTTCCGCACCCAGCGCCTGCAGGATACGCCCATCGCCATCACGGCCATGACCGGCGACATGCTGGAGGCACGCAGCCAGACCAGCATCGCCCAGGTGGCAGCGCAGGCGCCGAACGTCAATTTGCAGGAAGCGCCTGCCACCTACGGCCCGTCCATCCAGGCCTTCATCCGCGGCGTCGGTCAGGCGGATAGCACCTTTGCGCTGGAACCCGGCGTCGGCCTTTATGTGGATGATGTCTATTATTCCACCCTGCAGGGCTCCATGCTGGACCTTCTGGACCTGCAGCGTGTGGAAATCCTGCGCGGTCCGCAGGGAACACTGGCGGGGCAGAATTCCATCGGCGGCGCCATCCGGCTTTATTCCAAGCGGCCTGACGGCAAGGGCGGCGGCTATGTCCAGGGCACCTATGGCAGCTATAACCGCACGGAATTCCGGGGCGGGGCCGATTTCACCATCGCCCCGGACCAGCTTTTCGCCCGCATCAGCGGCACGTCGGTGGAACGCGACGGCTATGTCACCCGCTATGATTATCGCTGCACGCATCCGACTTCGACCGTGCGCTCCTTCAATCTGAAGGACAATTGCAAGCTGGGGACCGAAGGCGGAAAGTCCTATGCCGCCGGCCGAGCCTCCGTGCGCTGGACCCCCGGTTCGGATACGGAGGTGCTGCTGACCGGTGACGTTACCCAGGATGACAGCGAATCCTCCCCCTCCACCCTGCTATATGTCGGATCGACCACGGCGCCCGGTTCGCCGACCACGGCGCCCTATACGATCGACGGGGTGCCGTTGGGCACGGCCACCGGGTCGGCCTTCATCAGCTATTCGCCCTATGGCGATTATGCCCGCGACACCTTCACCAACAGCCCCTATGTCAGTTACGAGAACTACCTGAACTATGCCCCGCGTGACGGCACGGCCCCCTACGCCGCACCGGCCCGCAATTCGCTGGATACCTGGGGCACGTCGGCGAATATCGAGCATCATTTCACCGACAGCCTGTCGGTGACCTCCATCACCGCCTATCGCCATTACAACGCCATCTACACCTCGGCGGAATCCTCCCCTATTGCCACGGCGCTGACGGCCAATGATGTCACGCATGAGCAGACGACCCAGGAACTCCGCCTGTCCGGGGCCATCGGCACCTTGGTCAATTTCACCGTCGGCGGCTTCTATCTGGATGCCCACAGCCAGGGCGGGTCGCGCGTGCAGCTGCCTACGCTGGAATTCCGCCAGATCGATGATGTGAAGTCGAAGACCAAGGCAGCCTTTGCCAATGTCGAACTGCATGCAACCGAAGATCTGACCTTTGTTGCCGGTGCCCGCTATTCCGACATCAGCAAGGACTTCACCTATTACCGCAATGGCACGCCCGGCAATATCTACAATGGTGCTGCCCCGCCGTCGCTGGCCCCGCTGAACGGGTTGAAGGCCGCCTTCAGCGGCGACCATTTCGATTATCGCGGCATTGTGCAGTATCGCTGGTCACCGGAATTCATGACCTATGCCCAGTTCTCCACCGGCTTCAAGAGCGGTGGGGCCAACCCGCGTCCCTTCTATCCGTCGCAGGCCCTGACCCATAATCCGGAGACGCTGGATGCTTATGAAGCAGGCTTCAAGAGCGACCTGTTCAACCGCAGCCTGCGGCTGAATGTTTCTGCGTTCCAGAACGAGTACCACGACATCCTGGTGTCGGTGGCCAATTGCCCGACGGTGCCGGCAACACCCTGCGCCCTGCCGCTGAACGCCGGTGAGGCGGAACTGCGCGGGCTGGAGGCTGAGACGACCTGGGAACCGGTCGATGGCTTGCAGGTCGACGGTTCGCTGGGCTATCTCGACTTCAAATACAAGTCGATTGCGCCCATCGCCGCCAGTGCCGGCATTACGCTGGGCATGGACGCACCCTTTGTCCAGAAATGGCGTTGGAGCCTGGGTGCACAGTACGAGATCGACCTGGGCGGCATCGGGTCGCTGACCCCGCGCGTCGATGTCTCTCACCAAAGCTCCTATTTCTCCCAGGCCATCAACCGGCCGCCGTTCAATCTGGTGCCGGGCCGGACGCTGGCCAACGCCCGCCTGACCTACCGCGACCCGGACAAGGATTGGCAGGTGTCGCTGGAGGTCACGAACCTGACCGACAAGCTTTATTACGACGGTCTGTTCGATAACCGCGCCTCAACCTACTCCATCCAGGGCCGCCCCGGCCGGCCGCGTGAATGGGCGGTCAGCCTGCGGCGCAATTTCTGACGGACGGGCGGCATCGTCCGCCCGTCACTACCCACCTACCTTATCTACGGAGATCATCATGGAAACTGCCCTGAAGGCGCAGAACGGCGCCCCCTTGCCCAATCGCGGGGAAGGAACTGTCGTCGCCGGCCTGCCCATGCCGCGCTTCAACCGCATCATTGTGGAGCCGATCACCGGTGCCTGCGGTGCCGAAATCTCCGGCGTCGACCTGCGCCAGCCGCTGGATGACGAAACCCGGCAGGAGATCATGAAGGCGTTCGAGCATTTCCTGGTCATCGTCTTCCGCGACCAGGATCTGACCATCGAACAGCACAAGGCCTTTTCCGACCTGTTCGGTCCGCGCATGGAACTGCCGCAGGCCCCCACCTATGGCGGCCAGAACGACATGCAGGAGGTACGGCGCGAGGCGTTTGAGCCGTCGACCGTCGTCCCGTCCTTCGAACATTTCCACACCGACAGCCCGTTCCTGGAAGAACCGCCTTTGTGCATCGTCATGCGGGCGCTGGAAGTGCCGAAATTCGGCGGCGACACGGCCTTTTCCAACGGCTATCTGGTCTATGAAAGCCTGTCGGAAGGGTTGAAGAAGCTGCTGGACGGGCTGGACGTGGTCTATTCCGGCCGCGACATCTGGGAACGCAATGAACGGCTGCCGCCGGAAAAGCGCCTGCGCCTGCGCGAAACCCACGGTTTCTCCGAACATGAGCTGGAGAACATTCATCCGGCCGTGCGCATCCATCCGGAAACCGGCCGCAAGGCCCTGTTCGCCACCACCTCCTATTTCCGCCGCTTCGTCGGCTGGAATGACGAGGACAGCCGGGCGCTGGTCAATTACCTGCAGTCGCTGGCCCAGCATCTGCACTTTCATTGCCGGGTGAAGTGGAAGAAGGACACGCTGATCGTCTGGGACAACCGCTTCCTGCTGCATCGCGGCGTGCATGATTACCGTATGGAACGCCGCCATCTGATCCGCACTACCGTGCGCGGTGAACGCCCGCTGGGTCCGCGCGACCTGGCCTCCCTGGGCCTGTCCGGCGAAAAGGAGACGCAGACGCCATGAGCAAGGTCGGAGGCGTGATCGCCGAGATCCTGCGGCGCGAGGGGGTGGACGTCATTTTCGGCTATCCCCGCAATGCCGTGCTGGAAGAAGCCGCGACGGCCGGTATCCGGCCCATCATCGTCCGGCAGGAACGGACGGGCGTCCATATGGCGGACGCCCTGTCGCGGATGAGCCGGGGCCGCCGCATGGGGGTTTTCGCCATGCAGCATGGCCCCGGCACCGAAAACGCCTATGGCGGCGTCGCCCAGGCCTTTTCGGAATCCGTGCCGGTGCTGGTGCTACCCCAGGGCTATGCAAGGCGTCTCGCCTTCGTTCCTGACAATTACAATGCCAGCGTATCGATGCGGGGCATCACCAAACATGCCGAGCCGCTGACGTCGGTGGCCGAAGTGTCGAACGTGATGCGCCGCGCCTTTACGCAATTGCGTAACGGACGGCTGCGCCCCGTGCTGGTGGAACTGCCCTACGACCTGTTGAAGGACGAGGTGCCGGGGCCGCTGGATTACCAGCCGGTGGTGCGCACCCGGTCGGCGCCCGATCCCGACGCGGTGCAGGTGGCGGCCGACATGCTGGTCGCCGCCAGCCGGCCCGTCATCCATGCCGGGCAGGGGGTGCATTGGGCCGAGGCTTACGAGGAACTGCGCACGCTCGCCGAACTGCTGGGCGCGCCGGTCTCCACCAGCCTGGAAGGCAAGAGTGCCTTTGACGAGACGCATGAACTGGCGCTGGGGTCGGGCGGGGCGGCCATCCCGCGCACGGTCCGGCATTTCCTGGACCGGTCGGACCTGATCCTGGGCATCGGCTGCAGCTTCTCCGAAACCGTGTTCGGCGTGTCCATGCCGGCCGACAAGACCATCATCCATGCCACGCTGGACCCGGCCGACCTCAACAAGTCGGTGCGCTGCCAGCATGCGCTGGTGGGAGATGCCAAGCTGACCCTGTCGCTGCTGGTGGATGCCGTCCGCCAGCGCATCGGGGAGCCGCGCGACCGCAGCGCCACGGTGGCGGAGATCAAGGCGGTGGAGCGGGAATGGCTGGCGGAATGGATGCCCCTGCTGACCAGTCCCGACAGCCCCATCAGCCCCTACCGTGTGCTGTGGGATCTGCAACAGACGGTGGATGTGGCCAACACCATCATCACCCATGATGCCGGCAGTCCGCGCGATCAGTTGACCCCGTTCTGGAAGTCCAGCGCCCCCCTGACCTATATCGGCTGGGGCAAGTCGACCCAGTTGGGCTATGGTCTGGGCTTGGCCATGGGGGCGAAGCTGGCCTGCCCGGACAAGCTGTGCATCAATGTCTGGGGCGATGCCGCCATCGGCTTCACGGGCATGGATTTCGAAACGGCGGTGCGCGAACGGCTGCCCATCCTGTCCATCCTGCTGAACAATTCGTCGATGGCCATCGAACTGGACATCATGCCGGAGGCGACGAAGCGTTATCGCGCCACCGACATTTCCGGCGATTATGCCGCCTTCGCCCGCGCGCTCGGCGGTTATGGAGAGCGGATCGAGAAGGTGGAGGATATCGTGCCGGCCATCCTGCGCGGGATCGAAGCGACGGAGCGCGGCCAGCCCGCCCTGCTGGAATTCATCACCACCAAGGAAACCCGCGCCTCGCGGCTTTAGCAGGAACAGCGTCATGCATGAACAGACGAAGACCGAAGCCGTGACAGGCCCGGCCGCCGCCCCCGCCGGTGGCGACTGGTCCCTGCCGACCGTCTATACGCTCGGCTTTCTGACCCTGATTTCCACCTTCAACTATCTGGACCGCGCCATCCTTGGCCTGGCCCTGCCGGCGATCAAGGGGGAGATGGTCGTCTCCGACATGGTGCTGGGGCTGGTGTCCGGCCTGGCCTTCGTCCTGTTTTATTCCTTCCTGGGCATTCCCATCGCCTGGGCGGCCGACCGCTGGAGCCGGCGGAACATCATCGCCATCGGCTTCGGGTTCTGGAGCCTGATGACGGCGCTGACAGGCTTTGTCGGCAATATCTGGCAGTTGGCCATCGCCCGGTTCCTGATGGGGGCGGGGGAGGCGTGCGGGCTGGCGCCGTCCAACGCCATCCTGTCCGATCTGTTCCGCAAGGAAAGGCGGCCGCTGGCCTTCTCCATCTTCGGCACCGCGGCCGCGCTGGCCTTCATCGTCTTTTTCCCCATCGCAGGCTGGGTGCTGGAACATCATGGCTGGCGGGCCATGTTCTTCGCAGCGGGCCTTCCCGGCATGGTGCTGGCGCTGCTGTTTACCCTGACGGTGAAGGAACCGCCGCGCGGGGCCAAGGAGGGCGGGAAGGCGGCGACGGTAGCCGTAGGGTTCGCAGAGACGTTCCGTTTCCTGCTGGGCTCCCGCGCCTACCTTGCCATGGTCGCCGGCGCCATGCTGATGGGCGCCAACCTGTTCGCGGCCAGCGCCTGGACCCCCACCTTCCTGCAACGGGTGCATGGGTTGAGCATGCTGGACATCGCGGCCAGCATCGGCCCGTTGCGCGGGGTGCTGGGGGCGGCCGGCGTGCTGGCCGGTGGCATCCTGATCGACCGGTTCGCCAAATATGATGACAAGCTGCGGGTGCGGCTGCCCGCCATCGCCTGCCTGCTGGTCGGGCCGGCAGAGGTGCTGATGCTGCTGGGGGAAAGCAAGCTGGCCTGGATGACCGGCTATGGCCTCAGCAGTTTTCTGACCCTGATTCACCAGGGGCCCATCTTCGCCGCCGCTGTCAGCGTGGCCAAGGTTCGGATGCGGGCCGTGGCGGTGGCCATCCTGGTCTTTTCAGCCAGCATGCTGGGTCAGGCGCTGGGGCCGCTGTTCGTCGGTACCCTGAACGACCTGCTGGCCCCCAGCTTCGGGCAGGTGGCCATCCGCTATTCCATGCTGATCCTGGTGTTCACGGCTATTGCGGCGGGTCTGCTGTTCTGGATCGCTGGCCGCTGGATCGAGGCGGACGGGCGGCGCGCGCAGGAGGGGGGCTGAACCGGCCCCCCTCTCTTTTATGGCGATGGCGGCAGCAGGGCAGCGCTGTTGCGCACCAGCCGGGCCAGCGCCGGCACATGGGTCAGATGCGTCCAGCAGAAGCTGGCGGCCAGCCGGGCGATATCGTCCGGCGTGCTGTCATCGTGCGCCAGCATGGCCCCGCGTAGTAGCAGGGCCGCCCCCAGCGTGTGGCCCGCCATTTCCAGGAACGGGGTGGCCCCGGCCAGCCGTTCCACCTCGCTGCGGTCGGGTGACAGCAGCCAGTCGATGCACCCCGTCAGGGCGGCCAGTGCTTCCGTCAGCAGGGGGGCGCAGGCGCGCAACAGCGGGGCGTCGGCCGTGGTGGCCGTCTGCGCGTCGACCTGCAATTCCGTCAGAAGGGTGCGGATAGCCGCGCCGCCGGGGGCAACGATCTTGCGCTGGACCAGATCGATGGCCTGGATGCCGTTGGTGCCTTCATAGATGGCGGTGATGCGGACATCGCGCAGGTGCCGTGCCACGCCCGTTTCTTCCACATAGCCGGCCCCGCCATGGACCTGGATACAGGTGGAAGCGATGGCGATGGCGCTGTCGCTGCAATAGGCCTTGACGATGGGCGTCAGCAGCGACGCGCGTTCCAGTGCCGCGCGGCGCTGCCCGGCAACGGCGGCACCATGTGCTGCATCAATGGCCACGGCCGCCGTATAGGCGATCAGGCGGATGGCCAGGGTGCGGGCGCGCATGTCGGTCAACATGCGGCGCACGTCGGGATGGGCGATGATGGGGGATGGCGGGGCGCCGCGCCGGGGACTGCCCTGCTGCCGCGCCTTCGCATAGGCATAGGCTGCCTGGGTTGCCCGCTCTGCCACGGCTACGCCCTGCAGGCCCGTGCCCAGACGGGCGCGGTTCATCATGGTGAACATGCAGGCAAGTCCCTGATGTTCCTGGCCGATGATCCAGCCGACGGCCCCGTCCTTTTCGCCAAAGGCCAGGGTGCAGGTGGGCGACCCGTGCAGGCCCAGCTTATGTTCGATACCCAGGCAGTGCACATCATTGCGTCGGGCGGGGCCACCGGCCGTGTTGGGCAGCCATTTCGGCACCAGGAACAGCGACAGGCCCTTGCTGCCCGGCGGGCCATCGGGCAGGCGGGCCAGGACCAGATGCGCGATGTTCTCCGTCAGGTCATGTTCGCCATAGGTGATGAAGATCTTCTGGCCGAACAGGCGGTAAAGCCCATCTTCCGTCCGTTCCGCCCGGGTGCGGATCAGGTTCAGGTCGGACCCTGCCATCGGTTCGGTCAGGGCCATGGTCGCCATGCAGGTGCCCGCCACCAAGGGCGGCATCCAGGCCTGGCGCAAATCATCATCACCATGGGCCAGCAGCACTTCCATGGCGCCCTGGGTCAGCACCGGGGCCAGCCCGAAGGCCATGCAGGCGGACGTCCAGGCCTCCATCAACGGGGCCGCCACCGATACGGGCAGGCCCATGCCGCCCCATTCCTCCGGCACGTCGACATTGTTCCAGCCGCCTTCAACCCATTGCCGGTAGAACGCGACGAAGCCCTGCGGCATGGTGACGGTGCCGTTGGCATAGTGGACCCCGATCCGGTCGCCGACCGGGTCCAGCGGCGCCAATTCCGCTTCCGCCATCCTGGCGGCGGGGGGAAGCAAGTCGACCAGGATGGCGCCGGCCTCCGCCGGGCCCCCGGCCACACGAAGGGCGAACAGCATGTCGTGCTGGGCGATCTGGAAGGCGTCTGTGTCGTTCATCCTGTTGCCCGCGGCACGCGGGATCCCTTGCCATCGTCGGTTGATCTGCGAGGCATCATGGCATGAAAGCCGATCTGTATACAGGTCTGCCTTGGTCGATGCCGTCAGCCTGCATCGTCCAAACGCTTCCATACCCGCCGGAACACGGTGGCGCGGATGCGGCTGAACCGGCCCTGGTCCAGGTCGTAAAAGGCAAAGCTGTTAATATACATGCGGTCGCCCTGCCGCATCGGGCCGGAGGTGAAGTCCGGCACATCGGTCACGGCCAGGAATTCGGATTCCAGCTCGGCAGCCAGCATGGCGTCACTGGCAAAACAATCCAGGACCTTGATGGTGCGCCGGGTCACGCGGCGGACGCCGGTATAGAACTGCACAATCTGTTCCCGACCACGCAGCACCCGGCCGTTGCCGATGGTCAGGCAGATATCGTCGGCATAGTAGGAACAGGCGGTTTCAAAATCGCCGGCGTTGAAGGCCGCGATATAGCGGGCGAAGGCGGCCGGTGCATCCGGCATAAAGCTGACGGGCGGGTTCATGGCGCTGCCTTGCAGGGGGCTGAGCGGATACGGATGAAGCGGCCATCGGCAATGTCATGAAACACGAAACTGACAACCGACCGCCATCCCCCATCGTCCAGCAGCACGTCCGGGAAGTCGGGCGCATCCCCCGGCGCTTCCAGTGTCGTTCTGATTTCAGCGGCGATGCGGCCGGGCCGGTCGACATAGTTCAGCACGGTCAGTGTCCGGCGGACACGGCCCTGGAACTGGCGATAATGATCAAGCACCGCCTGGGCCGACCGGTATTCCATATCGTCTTCTGTCAGATGCAGGTCGGGGGCCAGGAAACCGGCCAGTGCCGCCAGATCCCCGCGGTTCTGTGCATCGATATAGCGGTTGAACCAGTCCCTTTGATCGGTATCGGTCATCATTGCCGCTCCGCCGGTTTGGTCACAGGATGGCGTAATAGCGGAACAGCGAATGGTCGGGCGCGTCATCTTCCGTCAGTTTCGGCCGGCGCTGGCCCACGCCCACGATGACCGTCCGGTTCAGCCATTCATGCGGGCCGTCCGGCGCGCGGAAATAGGGGGTGCAGCGGAAATAGGGCGTCAGCGGCTCATGCCCCGGCCGTTTCAGGGGTCCGTGCACATAACCCAGGTTGCGGATATAGATCAGCGCCCCGTCATCGGCCTGGATCATGTAATGGGCGTTCAGTTCCACCACGCCGTCGGTGCGGATCACGGGCCAGTCGGCACCGCTATGGTCGACCAGCTTGCCATTCAGGCGGGGCCCGCTGACGGTGCAGTCCGCCCCCACCGAGGTATAGCCGTGGTTGGGGCCGCCCTGATGGATGGCGCCCGTCGCCCAGCGGCGGTCGAAATTGATGCGGATGTCGAAAACATGCTCATAGCGCAGGGCCAGCGGATCATGATCCGTCATGGTGCGTATCCTCCCGTCATTCGTTGAGAAATCAATATTATCATCGATGGACGCTTGCAAGGGGGTGATTTTCAATTATGATGATTAATCAATGAATGATGGGCGGCCGGCGCTGTCACCGCCCGGATAAAGCCGAAAAGACGCTGAAAAGACAAGGGACGGAGACGGGCATGCCCGACGCTTTCGAATTGAAGATGCTCCCTGGCCGGGACCCTTCGAAAAACCCCTACAAGCCGCCGCTGCCGCCCAAGGATTATGCCCGGATTGAGGAGGACGGGCTGGTTTTCGAACGCAACCTGCCCGTGGTGATGCGCGACGGTGTCACCATCTATGTGGACCTGTACCGCCCACAAGGCCCGGCGGGGGAGCGTGACCTGCCCGTGCTGCTGGGCTGGAGCCCCTATGGCAAGCATGGCAAATCCGCCAATCTCTGGCCGCCCGCGGGGATCGAGAATGGTTGGAATTCCCGCCATACCGCGTTCGAGGCGCCAGATCCCGCCTATTGGTGCCGGCATGGCTATGCAATCTGCTATCCCGATCCGCGCGGCGCTTGGCTGTCGGAAGGCGAACTGCGCCATAACGGCATCGGGGAGGGGGAGGATTGCTACGACCTGATCGAATGGCTGGGCGTACAACCTTGGTGCAACGGCAAGGTCGGGATGACCGGTGTCTCCTATCTGGCCTGTATCCAATATCTGGTGGCGCCGCTGAAGCCGCCGCATCTCGCCGCCTTGAACCCCTGGGAGGGGTTTTCCGACTGGTATCGTGAGTTCGCCTGCCATGGCGGTATCCGCGAGACGAATTTTGTCGAGCGGGCGACGATGAGCGTGAACTGGTCGACGACGCGGACGGAGGATACGGCCGGCAATGTGAAGGCCCATCCCCTGATCGACGCCTATTGGCACAGCAAGGAGACGGACCTGTCGGCCATCGATCTGCCGACCTTTATCGTCGCCAGCTGGTCCGACCATGGGCTGCATACGCGCGGCACGCTGGAAGCCTATAAGCAGATGGCGACGGACCAGAAATGGCTGCTGGTGCATGGCCAGAAAAAATGGCGGCATTATTACACGCCGGAGAATGTGGAGCTGCAGCGTCAGTTCTTCGACCATTTCCTGAAGGGGCAGGATACGGGCGTCCTGCAATGGCCGCGCGTGCGCATCCAGGTGCGGGAGAATGGCAGCGAGGGGGCGTTCCGGGATGAGGCTGAATGGCCCCTGACCCGGACGCAGTACCGGCCGCTCTATCTGGATGCCGGCAGCGGCGTCATGGCGGTTGAGCCGGCAGCGGAGGCGGCGGAAGCCCGCTACGATGCGCAAACGGGCAGTACCCGCTTCGACATCGTGTTCGATCGGGAAACGGAACTGACCGGCCATTTCAAGCTGCGCCTGTGGGTGCAGGCCGATGGGGCCGACGATATGGACCTGTTTGTCGGCCTGGACAAGATCGACCAGTCTGGCGCGCGTGTCCCCTTCACCTTCTATGCGCTTTATGATGATGGTCCCCTGGCGCTGGGCTGGCTGCGGGCGTCGCACCGCGCGCTGGATGACGTGAAATCCACGCCCTGGCAGCCCGTGCATCCCCATGACCGGGAGGAGCCGCTGCCCGCCGGAACCCCGGTGCCGGTGGAGATCGAGATCTGGCCGACGTCGGTGCATTTCGCAGCGGGGGAGGGGCTGCGCCTGACCGTGCAGGGGGGCGATATCTATGACCAGGACCGCTATGGTCTGGCCTTTGCGCGGCACGAGGATCTGCGCAATCACGGCCAGCATATCATCAAGACGGGCGGGCCTTATGACAGCCACCTTCTGGTCCCCGTCATTCCCGCCGACCGTTCCCTGATTTGAAAGGAAGAAGAATGTCTGTGCCCCATCCCTTTGCCCCGCAATTCGAATATGCCTTCTCCATCGGCATAACCCTGACCAAGCCCTATTGGCTGCGCCCCACGACCATGGGGGCAACCCGCGCTGCCATCTATGCCGCCGAGGGCACGGTGGAAGGCCCCGGCATCAAGGGGCGGGTCGTGCCGATGAGCGGGGGGGACTGGCCGCTGCTGCGCCCCGACGGCGTCATCGATTTCGATGCGCGCTATCTGCTGGAACTGGACGACGGGACCATCATCTATCTGCAGAACCGCGGCTATCGCTGGGCCTACACGCCGGAGGTGGCGGAGCGGATGTCCCGCAACGAACCTGTGGACCCGTCTGAATACTACATGCGTGTATCGCCGAAGTTCGACGTGCCGGCCGGCCCCTATGACTGGCTGGCCAAATATGTCTTTGTCGGCGTGGCGGAAAAGATCCCCGGCGCCAACCGCATTCATTATTTCAAGGTGCTGTGACGGGCCTGCGGGGCCGCTGTAAAACCGCACTTAAACATGCGGGTCTATCCTGATGGTCCAGAACGACCATCCGGGTGGACCCCATGCAACTCCAGTCCCTGTTGTCCTTTGCGGCTACACCGGCGCCCGGCGCCGGGACGGGCCCGATGGTGGCCGCGACCCCGGCCGGAGCCTTCGGGAGCATTGTCGAGGACATGGTCCGCAGTCTGGGGGCGGGGCTGGTCAAACCGGCCGGCCCGCAGCAGGCGGTCGAGTTGGCGTCACCCGGCCTATCGACCGACGATGCCGTTCTGGCAGGGCTGATGCAGGCGATGGGCCTGGTTGCCCAACCGATGCAGCCGACACCGCTGGCGTCTGACCTTTCCGTTTCGGGGGTGGTGGCGGGCACGCCAGCCGGCGGGGACGGAACGACCCGGCCGTTGTTGGGTGCGGGTGAGGTGGCCACCGGTATGTTGCAACCTAGCCTGCGGCCGGTACTGACCGGCGCAACCCCTGGCATGCCGGATAGCGGCGGTGCATCGGGTGCCGCACCCGTTGCCGCCAGATTCGGACCCGGCGGGCCGGCTTCGGGTGTTGCGGAATCTGGCGGTGGCGATGCGGCCGATGCGGCGATTGTCGCCACCATTCCCAATATGATCACACTGTCCGGGCTTCCGGCCGTGGTTGCTGCACAAACGGTGTCGGCGCCACCGGCAACCCCGCCACAGCCGGCGGCAACGGCTTTGCGGACCGATGCGACATCGCAACCAATCATCCCCCTCCCGGCGAACGAGCCGCCGGGGGAAAAGGAGACAGGACCGGATCGCCGGGAAACCCCCGACGGCATGAATACCGCGGTTACCGGTGGGGTTAAATCACCGAAGCCGATGGCCGCGGTCGAATTCCGTCCGCCCGTTACCAGACTCGCGTCTGCGCACGGCGCATCCGGTGACGCTGCGGCGCCGGCGACCGACGCCGTCCCCTTGCCGTCGGGCGGGACGGCGCCCCCGTCGTTGATGACGCCGGCCGTTGCCGATAGCCTTCAGGTGGTCCCGCGCGACCAGCCACCCCCTGCCGTGCTGGCGTCCCGTCATGCGACGGGTGCGCAGGGTGGCCCCGGCCTGCAACTGGTCGGGCGGATCGAACAGGCCATCGCCAAGGAACAGACCACGCTGACCGTGCAACTGGACCCCGAACATCTGGGCCGGGTGGAGGTGAAGCTGGAACTTCAGGATGGGTGGGTCACGGCCATGATCGCGGCGGAAAAGCCGGCAACGCTGGACCTGCTGCAACGGGATGCCCGGCTGATCGAACGCACCCTGCAACAGGGCGGCATGCAGGTGCAGCCCGACGGCCTGCACTTCTCGCTGCGGGAAGGCGGTGGTCAATGGACCATGTCGGAGCAGGGGCGGCGCGGCGCGCAGCTTTATGGTCAGCAGGCGCTGGCCGCGCCCAGGCCCGACCCGCTGACACCCGTCCTTTATTGCACAGACAGTCTTGTGGATATCCAGATCTGAGGGGTTTGCCATCATGAGCACCGTTACCGGCGTCGACAGCACCAGCAGCGCGGCTACCCAGGCGGCCCAGGCCCGCCTGACCACGGACACGCAATCCTTCCTGCGGCTGCTGACCGCGCAATTGACCAATCAGGACCCGTTGCAGCCCGTCGATCCCACGCAATGGGTGACGCAGCTGGCCCAGTTCTCCTCTGTGGAACAGCAGGTCTCCTCCAACAACATGATGAGCCAGGTCCTGTCCGAGCTGCGCACCGGCGGCGACCGCGCGGATATGAGCTATATCGGGCGTACGGTGGAGGTGGTCAGCGATCAGGTGGGCGTGAAGAACGGCCAGCTGAACGCCACCTACACCATTCCGGAAGGGGCCAGCACCGTGCAGATGATGTTGCTGGACAGCCAGGGCAACCTTGTCCACAGCTTCGATGCCGACATGTCGGCGGGCACGCATGATCTGTCCTGGAACGGGGTGAAGGCCGATGGCAGCACCGTGGCGGACGGCAGCTACACCTTGGCGGTCGATGCCCGCGACGCCAATGGTGAAACCCTGGACACGTCCGTCAGCACCCTGTCCAAGGTGGCCCGCGTCCGGCGGGAGGAGGCGGGCACCGTGTTTGAGCTGGAAAGCGGGGCGCGGGTGGATCGCTATGACATTGTTTCCGCTGCCTGAGGGAGGCGTCCCCAAAGCAAAGAGCCGGTGGAATGCGGGATGCCCTTTCCATCGGCCCTTTGCTTTGGTCCCGGCGGCGGGGCGTCAGGCTGGCTTGCGCCGGTTTTCCTGCAAGATTAGCTTGGTCAGGGTCAGTTTGCGGATATTGCCACCCGTCACCTCGCTCGCTGCATGCAGAAGCCGGGCCTGCAGCGCCGGTGGATCAATGATGCCGGGCTGCATGCCCCCCTGCGCGCCGATATCGTAAAGATCGCCCAGCAGCCGGTCCCGCACCAACGGAAGGAGCGGGGCGCCATTGCTGCCCGGCGTCAGTTCCAGGCTGATCTCCACCGCAACGAAGCCTGTGATGTGGCCTTGGCCCCAGACAGGCACGATCATGGCGATGGGCAGGGCGGCCGCAGGCGCCACCATTTGCGGACGGTCGATCAGGACCGTGCTGGCACCATAGCCGCCGGCGAAGGCGGTAAGGCCCGCGACGGCGGCCAGGATGGTCAGCTGCATCTTGTTCATGGGCAAACCCGTTACGTCAGAAGGGCAGGATCGCGTCCAGCACCTGCTGGCCGACGCGGGGTTGCTGCATGTCGGTGATCTGCCCGCGCCCGCCATAGGTGATGCGGGCCTCCGCGATCTTTTCGTAAGAGACGGTGTTGCGGGTGGTGATGTCCTGGGGACGGATGACGCCGGCGATGCGCAACTCCCGCAGTTCGAAATTCACCCGCATTTCCTGCCGCCCGGCGATGACCAGATTGCCGTTGGGCAGGATGTCGGTCACCACCGCCGCCACCTTCAGGCTGATATTTTCCTGCCGGTTCACCGCCCCGGCGCCATTGCTGCTGCCGCTGGAATTCAGGTTCACCAGCTTGTCCGGGTCGACACTGTTGGGCAGGGCCGTTTCCAGCCCGAACAGGTTGGGTACGCCCATGGCCTCGCCGGCCCCGCGTGAGCGGGAGGTCTGGTTGCTGATCCGCGCCTGTTCGGCCATGTCCACTTCTACTGTTACGATGTCGCCGATCTTGCTGGCCCGCAGATCGCGCAGGAAGCCACGCGCATCCGCTTCCCACAGCGATGCGGCCTGGCGCATGGTGGTGGAGCGTTCCGGCATGGGCATGGTGACGCCCGTGGCTTCGGCCTGACGGCGGGGATTATCGATGGGCGTCATGTCGGGGACCCGGCCCAGATGGTCGAAATGCCCGGTGCAACCCGACAGCAGCAGCGGGAGCAGGGCCAGCAGGCCCGTACGGCGGGGAAAGGGCATGATACCGTTCCTCTATCGTATCGATTGATCATTCTGTGGTCGAAACGGTAGCTGGCCCCGTGACCGTCCCGGTCAGAGTGCGGTTGCTGTCCAGGTTCTGCACCCGGATCTGGTCCCCCACCGCGCCATTCGCCAAGGCACGACCCCGCGCCGTGATCAGCAAGGCCCCCTGGCGATATTCCAGGGTCACCGGCTTGTTGCGGATGACAGCCGTCTGCGCCACAACCGAATTGTCGGGCACGGGCCGGCCGGGCGACAGCACGCGCCGTGCCGTCTGGCCCAACAGGGCGTGCTTGTCCGTGATGGTGCGCTGACCCACCTGATCGGTGCGCATCGCGGTCATGGTCAGGTCGGCTTCCCCGATCACTTCCCCCGGTGACAGGCGGCGGGTGGGGACGGGGATCTGAAGCTCCGTCCAAAGCTCTCCCTCCACCCGCTGCCGCCGGCCGGGGCCGGCCAGGATGGCGGCGAAGCGCCGGCCGCTGCGGTCGATAGTCAGCGTCTCCACCGCCGCAACCTCTCCCGTCACGGGCGTGGCGATGCGCAGGTGCAGTTCCCCCTGGCCCAGCGTGGGGCCAAGGCGTTCCTGAAGGGCCGGGCGCAACAAGGCCTCTGCCGCGTCCTTCTGCGCCAGGGCCGGGGTGCAGAAGGCCAGCAGCAATCCGGTCACGGCCAACGGGGGGAACAGCCTGCGCATCATCGTCCTCACCGCATCTGGACCAGGGTGTTCAGCATCTGGTCGCCGGCTTCCACCGTGCGGCTGTTCATCTCGTACGCCCGCTGGGCAGAGATCAGGTTGGTGATTTCCTGCACGATATTGACGTTGGAGGATTCGACATAGCCCTGGCGGACCGTGCCAAAGCCCGGCTGGCCCGGCAGGCCCAGGATCGGCACACCCGATGCGGGGGTTTCCAGGTACAGGTTGCTGCCCACCGATTCCAGACCGGCTTCGTTTACGAACATGGCGATGTCGAACTGGCCGACATTCTGCGGCTCCGTCTGGCCCTCGATATAGGCCAGCACCTCGCCATTGCTGTTGATCATCACGTCGCGGGTATTTTCCGGGACGGTGATGCCGGGGCTGACCTCGTGCCCGTCGGTGGTCACGATGGTGCCTTCGGGCGACAGCTTGAAATTGCCGGCGCGCGAATAGGCCGTCTCCCCCGTGGGCAGCGTCACCAGAAAATAGCCGCGCCCGTCCAGGGCCAGGTCATAATCGCCTTCGGTCTTGGTCAGCGGCCCCTGCACATGCTGGCGCGCCACGGTGCCGGGCTTCACGCCCAGACCCAACTGGATGCCCGTGGGCACGATGTCCCCCTGGTCGGAGGAGGTGGCGCCCGGCCGCAATTGCGACTGGTACATCAGATCCTGAAATTCCGCGCGGGACCGTTTGAAGGCGACGGTGTTGATGTTGGCGATGTTGTTGGAGATGACCTCCACATTCATCTGCTGGGCCATCATGCCGCTGGCGGCAATGTCGAGCGTGCGCATTTTGTGATCCTTTTCGTGCGCCATCAGGCGCCGGGCCGGCGGTCGCCAGCATTCTGGGTGGATGGCTGACCATCAGGTCGCGGGCCCGCCGAGCTTGTTGATGGTGCCGCGCTGGCGGTCATTCTCCGCCTCCGTCAGTTTCACGGACTGGCCGTAGGCGCGCGTCAGGTCGATCAGCCGCACCATTTCCACGATGGGCTGCACATTGGAACCTTCCAGGGCGCCTTGCACGATGGTGACGCCCATCGCCGGCAGGGCCTGGCCACTGGCGGTGACAAGCCCGTCGCCACCGCGTTGCAGCCCTTCCGCCCCCGGCAGTGAATAAAGCCCGATGCGACCCAGTTCCACCGACTGGGCGCCTTCGCTGCCTTCCACCTTGTAGGACAGGGTACCGTCGGCGGCGATGGTGAGCGGCCCCACATCCTCCGGCACGGTGATGCGATTGCCGGCATCATCCAGCACAGGGGCCCCGTCTACGGTCACCAGATCGCCGTCCGCCGACCGGCCCAGACGCCCGTCACGGGTGTAGCGCGCCCCTGCTGGCGTTTCGACCTGCAACCAGCCATCGCCGCGGATGGCGATGTCGAATGGGTTGCCCGTCGTGGTCAGGGCGCCTTCGCGCGTGTCGGTATAGGTGGCGCGGTCGATCACAAAGGCCGTCGGATCGGCGCCACGGCCCATGCGGCTGACGAAATCGTCGAAGACCGGCCGTTCCGCGCGGAAGGCCTGGGTATTCATGTTGGCCACATTGTTGGCGGTCACGTCCAGCATGCGGCGCAGCGCCATCTGCTGCGACAGCGCGACATAAAGCGCGTTTTCCACGGGGGGAACCCTCCGGCTTCGCTGGCGCCCTGCAATCCCCGATGCGAGGGGGCGCCGCTTTGAACCGGCTTTAATGTGCAGCGGCTAGGTTAAATCCGGGTTCAAGATCGGCTGCGGTGGGGCCATGAGACAGTTTTTGCGTGTCCTTCTGACGTCCGTGCCGGTGGGGGCGGGCCTGGTCGCCCCTGGTCTGGCGGAACAGGCCCCGACACCCCCGGCGGTTACGGCCATGGTGGTGCCGGGCCGCAAGCCGCCGGTCCCGGCCCTGACGGCGGCAGAAGCGGAATTCGCCCGCAAGGCCGTTGTCGATGGCGCACGGGAGGCGGCCACACCACCCGCCGGCAAGCGCCCCAAGGGAACCGCCAGCGCGTCCACCAGTGGTCGTGACGCGCGTCGACCCGATCCAGCCTGGGGCGGCGGGCCGTCGCTGGTCGACCTGAGCGGCTGGCGTCAGGCGCCCTATCTGGAGCATCGTGACCGGTTGCGGTCGGCCCTTTCCCTGTCGGACCATGATCCGGCGGCGCTGCGCGATCTGGTGCGCTTCCAGCTTGCCTGGAACATGGCGCCGGAAGTCCGGGCCACCCTTCAGGGGCGCGCCGCCACGGAGGAGGATCAGGTGCTGGCCGCTATTGCCGCCGTCCTGGCCGCTCCGCAGGACGCACAGGCCGATCGGCTGCTGACCAACCAGTCGCTGCGGGCCGCCGATGGCCCCCTGTGGGCGTCCGTGCTGCTGCAACGGCGGGGTCAGGGGCGGGAGGCGGTTCTGTACCTGCCCAAGGCTTTGCGGGCGCTGCCCGCCCTGCCGGCAGAGATGCGGCGGGATCTGGGGCTGGACCTGCTGTCCATCGCGGCCGATGCCGGCCTGGACGGCATGGCCAGGGTCATCGCCCGCAGCATCGAAGCCGATGACAACGATCCCGTGATCAAGGCAAGGCTGCACGAGGCGGTGGGACGCCTGCATGCGGCGGCCGGCCGGGCCACGCTGGCGCTGACACAATGGGATCAGGCGGCGGCCCTGGCCGGCACCGATGCCGCCCGCGCCCGGCTGGAAGCCATCGCGATGCGGGTGGAGCGCGGCGAGCGGACGCAGGCCGAACGGGTCACGGCCCTGGATGCGGCCGTCCGGGATTGGCCCGGAACGACGATCGAGGCGGAAAGCCTGTGGCAGCTGGCCCTGCTGGCCCAGCAGCGATACGACCCGCTGACGGCGCTGGAAAAGCTGCGTCTGCTGGCCCTGCGCTTCCCCGACCGGTCCCCGGCCGAGCGGGCAGCCGCCGCCGATCTGGCGGTGCAGATATTCGACCACTTGGCCAGCGCCGCGGCGAAAGATATCCCCCTGCCTGACCGTATCACTGCCTATCAGCGCCACCGCGACCTGTTGCCGTCGGAGCCGGTGGGCTGGGATGTGCGTCGGCGTTTTGCGCGCATGCTGTCGGATGCCGGCGCGCAGCGCATCGCCATGGAGGAATTGCAGGCGCTGGTGGCGCCGTTGCCGGCGAGGGAGCGGCCGGCTATCCTCCATGATCTTGCCGCCCTGGAGCTGGCGGCCGGCGACGCGGCGGCCGCGCTGGTGACCCTGGAGGGGGTGGAAGACCCAACACCCGCCGAAGCCCAGCGCGGCAAGGAGCTGCGCGCCCGGGCCCTGCTGATGGCGGGCGACAGTGCCGGGGCCATGGCGGTCATGGCCGATGGCAAGGACCCGGCCGCCCTGGCCGTGCGCGCCGATGGCTTGTGGCAGCAGGGCAAATGGGGCGAGGCGGCGCGGAATTACAAGGCCCTGGCCGCCGAGCGCCCCCTGTCGCCGGACACGGCGGCGCGATATGCCCTGGCCGCCATGCTGGCCGGTGATCCGGCAGCCGGGTCCGTCATCGAAGGGCAGGGGGACGCGCTGGACGGGCGCCGATGGGGCGACGATCTGCTGCTGCTGGCCCGGCCAGTGCCGGGGGCACAGGCGGGTGAACGCGACCTGCGCGGCCTGCTGGATGATGCGCAGGCGCTGGGTCGGCTGGTGCGGCCGGCCGGCCCCAACTGAAAACCGGGTTTAACCCGGCCTTGTCAGGATGGGGCCTCCTGAACGTCGCCTTGCCCTGGAGTTATCGCGATGAACCTTCTCATCGGTGCTGCCATCGTCTTCGCCTCCGTCCTGGGCGGGTTCCTCGCCCTGGGTGGACACATAACGGTTCTGTGGCAACCATTTGAAGTGCTGATCGTCTGCGGCGCCGCCCTGGGCGCCTTCGTCATCGCCAATCCCTGGCAGATCATCAAGGACACGGGCACCAGCCTGCGCGCCCTGTTCCGGGGCACCGCCCATCGCCGTGCCGATTATCTGGAACTGCTGGCCCTGCTTTATACGGTGCTGCGCACGGTGCGGACCAAGGGTCTGATGGGCCTGGAAAAGGATATCGAGCAGCCGACGGAAAGCGCCCTGTTCCAGCAGTTTCCCCGCACGCTGGAACAGGAACGTGCCGTCACCTTCATGACCGACTATCTGCGGCTGATGTCGCTGGGCGCCGACCGCGCGACGGAGATGGAGGCGCTGATGGAGGAGGAACTGGTGACCCTGCACAAGGAACTGCACCGGGCGCCGCGCAGCCTGCACACCATGGCGGAGGCGCTGCCGGCGCTGGGGATTGTGGCGGCCGTGCTGGGCATGATCAAGGCCATGGGCGCTATTTCCGCCGCCCCGGAGGTGCTGGGCCAACTGATCGGCGGGGCCATGGTCGGCACCTTCCTGGGCGTTCTGCTGTCCTATGGCGTCATCGGACCGCTGGCCAGCGCCATGAACCGCATGCGGGACGAGGAGATGAAATTCTTCCATTGCATCAAGGCGGCCCTGGTTGCGCACCTGCACGGATCAGCTCCGGCCGTAGCCGTGGAACATGCGCGCAAGGTGCTGTTCGCCGAAGTGCAGCCCACCTTCCATGAAGTGGAGAATGTCACCACCAACGCCGCCCAGCGCATGGGCGAGCGCCAGCGGGCGGCCTGACCATGGCGACGACCGGACGGCTTCCCCGCACCAGCATCGTCATCCGCCGCCGCCATCATGTCCATGACGAGGACCAGGAAAACGGATCGTGGAAGATCGCCTATGCCGACTTCACGACCATGATGATGGCCTTCTTCATGTTGCTCTGGCTGGTGAACATCACGTCGCCGGAACAGAAGGAAGGCATTGCCGACTATTTCAACCCGATCAGCGTTTCCAGCAGCAATTCCGGGGCGGACGGGCAGTTGGGCGGCCGAAGCGTTGCCACCAGCGGCGCCCTGACCAGCAGTGCCAGCAGCGCCTGGGAGAGCATTCCGGCTGCGCGCGTCCCCGCCCTGTCACCCCCCGGTCCGGATGCGCAGGTGCTGGAAGGCGAGGCCGGGAAGGGCAAGGCGGGCCAGGCCGGAACGGATGCCGGCAAGGGTGACCTGAACCTGGGGGAGGTGGCCAACGGTGCCATCCCCGTGGGCGAGGAGATCGATCCCGGGCTGGCGCAGCAACTGGCCGGTGTGGCCGCCGAACAGGCGGCGTTCGAGAAGATCGAGACGGATCTGCGCGCCGCGCTGGCGCTGGCCGGGGAACTGGCCGAGCTTTCCGACAATCTGATCTTCGACATCACGCCCGAGGGTCTGCGCATCCAGATCACCGACCGGCCGCATTTTTCCATGTTCGATGTGGCGTCGGTCGAACTGAACAGCCGGGCGGCCGCCCTGTTGCAGGTGGTGGCGCAGGCATTGGCCCCGGTGCCCAACCCGGTTGCCGTGGCCGGCCACACCGATGGGCGGGCCTTCGCGGCCAGCGCCCGCTATGGCAATTGGGAACTGTCATCCGACCGGGCCAACGCCGCCCGCCGCATCCTGGCCGCCAATGGCATCGCGTCCTCGCGGATGGCGCGGGTCGAGGGGCTGGCCGATACGCTGTACCTGTTCCCGGAGGCGCCGGAAGATCCGCGCAACCGTCGCATTTCCATCACCCTGCTGCGCCGCGTGCCGTTGCCCACGGGCGTAAAAGTGAACTGAACCATCGTCGCCGGTTTTATCCGGTTTTAAGCGTGACGCCTTATCGTGAAGGGCGGTGGGAGAACCCACCGGGCGGAACGTCGGCGCTGAAGCGCCTCCCGGCCCTGTTGCGCGACCCGGCCCCGCTTGGGCCCCGATGGTCGTTGTAACGGACATCATCCCCGATGCCACGGCACCTTTAACCGACCAGCCAAGCGGAGTCCGTCCCCATGAGCATTTTCAGTGCAATGAACTCGGGAGTCAGCGGTCTTGCGGCGCAGAGCGCCAAGTTCAGCGCCATTTCCGACAATATCTCGAACTCCGGTACCGTCGGCTACAAGCGCACCAATGTGCAGTTCGCCACCCTGGTCACCAACAATTCCAGCGCCGGCACCTATTCTGCCGGTGGTGTCGAAGCCTCGCTGCGCACGGAAGTGTCGCGCGGCGGCATTGTCACCCGGTCCACGGTCGCCACCGATCTGGCCATTTCCGGCAATGGCTTCTTCGTGGTCGGCACCGAAGCTGATGGCCAGGATGTGCAGGGCACCACGCATCTCCTGACGCGCGGCGGTTCCTTCCGCCCAGACAGCAGCGGCAATCTGGTGAATACGGGTGGCTATTACCTGCAAGGCTGGCCGTTGGATACCAACGGCAATGTCGTTGGCGGAAACCCGTCGCGCACCAGCTTCGACGGCCTGGAAACGGTCAGCCTGGGCAAGATCACCGGGTTGGCGAAGGCGACGACGGCCATCAATTTCACCGCCAACCTGCCGGCCAGCATGACGGGCCAGACCCCGGCGGCGGCCCCGTTTTCCACCTCCATCGACTATTACACACCGCTGGGCTTCACCAACAAGCTGACGATGGAATGGCAGCCGTCGACCGTTGCCAACCGCTGGACCCTGAACATCAAGGATGGCAACAACGTGTCCCTGGGCACCGTCAATATGGAATTCAGCAACGGCATCTCCTCCACCATTCCGGCGGGTACCTTGTCCTCCATGACGGCGGGTTCCGGCGTCACCGTGAACAACGGGACCATTTCGCTGACGGTGGCCGGGCAACCGATCAAGCTGTCCATGGGGCAGATCGGGGAGAATGGCGGCCTGACCCAATGGGGTGACCAATATGCGCCGGGCGCCTTCGGTAAGGACGGGGCCGGCTACGCGCCGCTGGACCGGGTGGAAATCGGTGATGACGGCATCATGACCGCCATCTATCGCAACGGTCTGCGCCAAGCCGTCTATCAGATCCCTGTCGCCAATGTGACCAATCCCGACGGCTTGCGGCGCATGGATGGCAATGCCTTCCAGGTCAGCCGGGAGTCCGGCGATTTCTACCTCTGGGATGGTGGGGCCGGGTCGGCCGGAACCATTGATGACGGGGCGCTGGAAAGCTCCAATGTCGATATCGCGGAGGAGCTGACCAGCATCATCGAGACGCAGCGCGCCTATTCCTCCAACGCCAAGATCATCCAGACCGCCGACGAGATGATGGATGAGATCACGCGCCTGATGCGCTGAGCCAACGTCCAATTTCGTCAGAAAGGCAGCGACCATGAGCATCGGTCTTGCTCTCCAGACAGCGCTGAGCGGCCTGCAGGCCAATCAGGCCAAGTCGGCCATCCTGTCCCGCAACATCGCCAATGCCGCCACACCGGGCTATACCCGCAAGGAGGCGGTGCTGACCTCCGTCTCCATCGGCGGGGAGGGCAGGGGCGTGCAGGTCAGCGACGTGCGTCGCAGCGCCGATGCCTCGTTGGCCCGCGAGCAGCGGGTGCAGGCGTCGGCTGCCGCCGCGCAGGCGGCGCGGGCGGAAATCCTGTCGGTCTATACCCAGACCATCGGACAGCCGCAGGAGGAACGCAGCCTCAGTTCCCGGCTGGCCGCCTTGGAACAGGCCTTCTATGGTCTGGAAGACCTGCCCGACAGCCCGACCCAGCAGCGCGCCGTGGTCGATGCCGCTGTCAATCTGGCCAGCGGGTTGGGTGATGCCAACACGGCCGTCGCGTCCGCCCGCGAACAGGCCGATGCCGGCATCGGCGATGCGGTCACCAGCATCAACGGCGCCTTGCGCCGGCTGGAGGAACTGAACCGGCAGGTGGCCGTGCGGACCGGCAGCGGCCAGGACATTTCTGAACTGGATGACGAGCGTGACCGTCTGCTGGACGGGCTGTCGGAGCAGATCGACATCCAGTATTTCACCCGCGATGCCAATGCCGTCGTCGTGATGACGACGGGTGGCGTCACCCTGCTGGACGAACAGGCGCGGCAGATCGACTTCTCCCGCACGCCAGTGATTGGCGCCAGTGCCGGATATCCCGGGGGTGGTCTGTCCGGCCTCACCGTTGACGGCATCGACATTGCCCCTGGCAGCGGCTATCCCAACGCGGTCAAGGGCGGAAAGCTGGAAGGTCTGTTCGCTGTCCGTGACCAGATCATGCCGGAGATGCAGCGCCAGATTGATGAGATTGCCAGCGTCCTGACCGACCGGTTCCAACAGGCCGACGCATCGGTTACCGGGACCGCCCCGGCCGATACGGGCCTGTTCACGGAAAATGGTACTGCCCATGACCGGGCCGCGGGCAATATTACCGGCATGGCCGGGCGCATCCAGGTCAATGACCGGGTGCGGCTGGATCAGGGCGGTGATCCGGTGCTGGTCCGCACGGGCCTGCACAGCGCTGGTGGCAATGTCGGCGACACAGGGCAGGTCCGGGCCTTCCTGGGGGTGTTCGGCAGCATTGTGAGCTTCGACACCACGGCCGGGCTGATGGCCAGCGGCACCGTCAAGGATTTCGCCAACGCCGCCATCGGCCAGCAGCACACGGTGCGCGCGGCGGCGGAAAGCAACGCGAAATCCCTGGATATCCAGCTTGAAACGGTGCGCGCCACCCGCGAAGGGCGGGAGGGTGTGAATATCGACGAGGAATTGCAGGAACTGATCGTGCTGGAACGCAGCTATGCCGCGAATGCCCAGATCATGCAGGCGGCCAGCCGCATGCTCGACAAGCTGTTGGAGATCTGATCCATGACACTCAGCACCATTTCGACCCTGTCGCTGGCCCGCCAGACCCGCAACAATGTCCGGGTGACACAGACGGAGATGCAGACCCTGCAGCAGGAACTGTCCACCGGTCGCAAGATCGACGTGGCGGGCAGCCTGGGCAGCCGTGCCGCTGCCTTGCTGGACCTGCACAATGTCCGCAATGAGATCGACCAGTTCCAGACCGCCATGGCGTCACAGGCATCGCGGATGGTGGCCATGCAGGACGCCTTGACCGTGGTGGGGGAGACGACGTCGAAGGTCCGTGATCTGGCGCTGGCCGCTTCGGGCGGGGGATCGGAGACCACGTCGGCCGTCATCGACAATGCGGCCAAGGACGCGCTGCGCACCGTCACCAACATGCTGAACAGCTCCATGGGCGGGCGGTTCCTGTTCGGCGGCACGCGTTTCGATCAGGCACCCATCCAGGCGGGGGACCAGGTGGCCGCTTCCGGCCTGTCGCCCAATGCGGCGGTTCAGCAGGTGCTGACGGCGGCCGGGCCCCTGACGACGGCCGCTGATGTCGATGCCATGATCGACGGGCCCAATGGCCTTACCGCCCTGTTCAATGATACACGCGTCCCGGCGGCCGGCAATTTCTCCAACACCTTCTTCCATGGGTCCACCGCTACGGTGGTGGCGCGGGCGGAAGGGTCGGTCACCATCACCTATGGCGCCACGGCCGGCGATCAGGCGGTGCGCGACCTGTTGAAGGGGCTGCATCTGCTGCGGTCCGTGCCGTCCGACAGTGTGCCGGAGGCAGCCTATCAGCGGGTGGCGGAACGAGCCTGGGCCATGATCAACGGCGCCACGGCGCAACTGACGGAAACGCAGAGCATCCTGGGCCTGGAACAGCAGACCATCCAGCGCACGCAGGACCGGCTGGAGGTGGAGCAGACCCTGGTCGCCACCCAGATCGTGAAGCTGGAGGAAGCCGATCCCTATGAGGCGACACTGCGGCTGGATGTGCTGCGCAACCAGTTGGAAGCCACCTTTGCGGTGACCAGCAGCCTGGGTAAATTGTCGCTCGCCAATTACCTGTGATCGGTGGCGGACGGTCCTGGCTTGCGTTCATCCGGGCGCAGCGTCAGGACCGACACGCCGGTGGCGGTGACGGCCACCGTATGTTCGAACTGCGCCGACAAGGATCCATCCTGCGTCACGACGGTCCAGCCATCATCCTCGGTCTGCACAGCCCGCCCACCGCGGTTGAGCATCGGTTCGATGGTGAAGACCATACCTTCGCGCAGGGTGAGGCCGGTACCCGGCCTGCCAAAATGCAGGATCTGCGGGTCTTCATGCATCTCCCGGCCGATACCGTGGCCGCAATATTCCCGCACCACGGAATAGCCGGCGCGCTTGGCATGGCGTTCGATGGCATGGCCGATATCACCCAGCCGGGCGCCGGGGCGAACGGCCTTGATCCCCATCCACAAGGCGTCATAGCTGGTCTGGACCAGCCTTTTGGTGGCAGGATCGACCGTACCGACCAGGTAGGTCTTGCTGCTGTCGGCGATATAGCCGTTCTTTTCCAGCGTGATGTCGAAATTGACGATGTCGCCATCGCGCAGCACGGTCGATGAAGAGGGCACGCCGTGGCAGACCACCTCATTCACCGATGAGTTCAACACAAAGCCGTAGCCGTACTGCCCCTTGCTGGCCGGCCTTGCCTGCAAATCGCAGACGATGAAATCTTCGACCAGGTCATTGATTTCAAGCGTCGATTTGCCGATCAGCACTGTCCGGTCCAGCCATTCGAAGACCGATGCCAGCAGCCGGCCGGATTGGGCCAGCAGCGCCAGTTCCCAGGGTTCCTTGATCATGCGGCGTTGACGGACAGCGATGGGGCCGACACGCCCGCAGCGTTCAGCTCCCGTTCCATGATCTGGGTGAAGCTCAGCGTCGGATTGGTCTCACACAGCATGCCGATCTTGATCCAGAAGGCAGCCTGCGCATTGATCGACCGGTAGGTGACCTTGGCGACCCGACGAAGCTGATCATGCAGGTCATCCTCGATATTCACGATGCCCATTGAAGGCTCCATATATGGTTCATATATGAACCATATATAAGCTTGCCCGTGAAAAGCCAAGCGCTGTATCGGGCCGGGGGAGGCTTCTGCCGTCACCCCAGCCCTTGTCATGGGTACGAACCGGCGGTTCGACCGGCCGGCTTTCCCTATTCCTCGGCGCAACCGCCATGGACGATCAACAATGCCGCCCGGGCCAGGCGCTTGCGGCCCCGGCGTTTCATTCACGGCAATCAGGCGCTGGCACTGGCTCCCGAACGGGCCCCGGCACGGATCAGGGCGGCAGGGATGGAAGGGACGGACTTGATCAGCGCCGGCTCGCCGGCATCGCGATCATCTTCGACCGGGGCTTCGAATTTATAGCCGCGGCCATACACCGTCTCGATATATTTGTCGCCGCCGGTCGCTTCGGCGATCTTCTTGCGCAGTTTGCAGATATAGACGTCGATCACCTTGTCCAGCGGATCGGAGCCGGACAAGGTATAGACCGTCTCATAAATCTTTTCCTTGGACACGACGCGCCCGACATTCAGCGCCAGAATGCTGAAGATCGCATGTTCGCGGTGCGACAGCCGCAGGCGCTGCCCATCCACCGCCGGGTCGCGGCCGTCCAGAAACACGGTCAGGCGGCCCACGGTCAGTTCCGGGGAACTGTGGCCGTGGGAACGGCGCCGAACGGCGTGCAGCCGCGCCTCGATCTCCTGCGGATTGATGGGCTTCACCAGCACATCGTCGGCCCCCGCCCGCAGGTGCTGGATGGTCGAGGTGACGCAGCGATGTTCCAGCAGGCTGACAATGATCATCGGCCCCACCACAGCCCGCAAGCGTGAGATCAGGGTTTCGGCGCCGGTCACACCACTGACCAGGATCGCGTCATAGTTCTCCAGTGATCCGTCCCTTTCAGCAATCGGCGTTTCCACGCTGCTCTGTGACTGCTGTTCGCACCGAACGCCGACGCGGCTGATGGCACGGCTGATGGCACCGGCGATGGTCTGATCGTTCTCGATCAACAAGACACGCATTGCCCCACTCCTGATTTGAGTAAAATTCTACAGGAATTTTACGAAACTGTTGAAAGCAGAAGAAAAACTTCTAATTTGTTTGTATTTCCACTCTATATTCGCCTTTCGTTCTGCTCGAATAGAGCAATGTCTACGACGAACGTTGCAGTCAAGATGATAGTGACTCAGATAATTAAATGGATATTAACGCCGCGAGTAAGAACCTCTTGGAAAAGCCGCTTTAACCCTGCTGTGCCATGGTGACGACATTGGATACATCTTAAGGGGTCGGAAATGGTTGTGCGCCGCCATGTCCGTAGCTTTCTCTGTCTTGCCGCCGCCATGCTGATGGCCCAGCCGGACGCCGCATTTGCCCAGATGCGCATCAAGGATCTGGTGGAGGTCGAGGGGGTCCGCGGCAATCAGCTTCTGGGCTATGGGCTCGTTGTCGGGTTGAACGGCACGGGTGACCGGTTGCAGAACTCCCCCTTCACCCAGCAAAGCCTGGAAGGCATGCTGGAACGGCTGGGCGTGAACATCACCGGCCTCAATGTGAAGACGCGCAATGTGGCGGCGGTGATGGTCATGGCGGAACTACCGCCTTTCCCACGCCAGGGCACGCGTGTCGACGTTTCCATTTCCACCATGGGGGATGCCAAAAGCCTGGCCGGCGGCAATCTGATCGCCACCCCGCTGATGGGGGCAGATGGCAAGATCTACGCCGTGGCCCAGGGGCCCGTCGCCACGTCGGGTTACGCCGTGGAAGGGGCGGCGGCCAGCGTCACCAAGGGCGTGCCCACCTCCGGCCGGGTTGCCAACGGGGCGATCGTGGAGCGGGAAGTGGATTTCGATCTGGACTCCCTGGAGCGGGTGCGGCTGGCGCTGCGCAACCCGGATTTTTCCACCGCCAACCGTATCGCCACCGCCGTCAACCAGAACCTGGGCAGCGATACGGCACGCGCGACCGACCCGACCACAGTTGACCTGCTGGTCCCGGCGGCCTATCGCGGGGATATCGCTGGCCTGCTGACGCGCATCGAAACCATCGCCATCAAGCCCGATCAGGTGGCGCGCGTCGTCATTGATGAACAGTCGGGCACCATCGTGATGGGCGAGAATGTCCGGATCAGCACCGTCGCCATTGCCCAGGGCAATCTGACGGTGCGGGTGGAGGAAACGCCCCAGGTTTCGCAGCCTGGCCCGTTCGCGCAGCAGGGCCAGACCGTTGTCGTTCCGCGCACGAAGATCGCCGTGGATGAGGGGGAGGGCAAGCGCCTGAACATCCTGGATGGCGGGGTTTCCCTGAATGAACTGGTCAATGGCTTGAACCGGCTGGGCGCCACGCCGCGCGACATCATCGTCATTTTGCAGGCGATCAAGGCCGCCGGTGCCCTTCATGCCGAACTGGAGGTCATGTGATGGAGATTGCTAAAATCCAACCGAACCGCCGCCCGGCCCCGGCCGTGGGGGCGCTGTCCAGCAACGATGCCACAGAGGCGGCCCGGAAGTTCGAGGCGCTGCTGTTGCAGCAGGCGCTTGATTCCATGTTCGAAGGTGTCGCCACGGATGGCCCCTTTGGCGGCGGATATGCGGAGGAGGTGTTTCGCGGCATGATGCTGGAGACGGTGGCCGACAATATGGCGTCCGCCCATGGTGGCTTTGGCATCGCCGGCCCTGTTCGCGCGCAGATCGCGCAATATGGCCAGTCGCAGGAGGGCTGAACCATGAAGGTGGAAGCCCTGACCCCGGATATGCGCCTGCGCCTGGCAGAGGCGTTCGAGATGCTGACGGCCTTGCTGGACGAGGAAACATCCCTTGTCTCCAAGGCGCAGTCGGATGGGCTGGAGCTTTATTTCAGCACCAAACGCCGGCTGTTCGAGCAGTTGGGCATCCTGCTGCGCGAGGCCAACCGGGCGCCGCTGCTACCGGTCTTTGCCGACGATAGCGCGCCTGGTGAGGGGGACGCGCCGATGGTTGAGGACCCGGCACCGCCGGAACGGGTGCGAGTGGCCGCCGCAAGGCTGTGCGCGGCGACGCGCGCCAACACCATTGCCCTGCAAGCGGCGCAGGAGGCTGTGACCGCCGTCGCCCGCCGTCTGGGCCGCGTGGCCGAGCGGCAGCGTGCCGACGGCGTCTATGGCCGTGGCGGAACGGCCAGCAAGCGCGCCGTGCCCGGCTATGGCCGGATCGAGCATAATCTTTGAGATGCAGGCGCTGGCGACTGACGTCCGGTGATCGTTCACGGTCAACGGCCCGGGTGAGCAAGCATCCTAAAGATGTATCCCGGTGGTAAGTGCCGACTTTTAAGCGGCTTTAATCTCGGTCTGCCACAGTGTCTTCAGCTTCCGGGCTTGGCCAAGGTTTGCCCCCGTGACCCGGAAGCGGCTGCGTCAGAAGGCGCTTAGATCCATATCCATCCACGAAGGAGAATGATCATGGCTGCCTCTATTCTGACGAACGTCGGCGCAATGGTCGCGCTGCAGACCCTGAACAAGACCAGCAAGGATCTGCAAACCGTTCAGGACCGCATTTCCACCGGCATGAAGGTGGCGACGGCCAAGGACAATTCGTCCTACTGGGCCATCTCCACCACCATGAAGTCCGACGTGTCGGCCCTGAAGGCGCTGAACGAAAACATCGCCATCAACGCCGCCACCGTGCAGACGGCCCGCGTCGGTTCTGAAAACATCCAGAAGCTGCTCAGCGAGGTGAAGAACCAGCTCTCGCTCGCCACCTCCGCGTCGGTTGACCATGCGAAGGTCGGTGATGAACTGGACAGCCTGGCGGACAACATCCAGAACACCATCGACAGTGCCAGCTACAATGGCGAGAACCTGCTGAACAACGCCAATACCCGCACCCTGACGGTGTCGATCAACCGTTCCGGCGCTGCCATCACGGCCGTGACGGACAGCATCGACGGACAGGACATGACGGCGGTTCAGACCTTCGTGGCGGGCCTGTCGGCCGCGATCACGGGTGGTGCCGACGGTTCGGCCAATGCCGCCGCCGCCCAGACCCAGCTGCTGGCGCTGGAAGCCCACATGGACACGGTCATCAGCGCCGCGGCCGAGTTCGGTAATGTCGGCAAGCGTCTGGACCTTCAGGCTGATTTCACCAGCAAGCTGGTGGACAGCCTGAATGAAGGTATCGGTACGCTGGTCGACGCCAATCTGAACGAGGAATCGGCTCGTCTGCAGGCCCTGCAGGTCCAGCAGCAGCTGGGCATCCAGGCTCTGTCGATTGCCAACCAGGCGCCGCAGAACATTCTGTCGCTGTTCCGTTAAGCGCGGAATTTCGGCAAGGGGGTCGATCTTCGGATCGGCCCCTTTTCTTTGTATATGTGTAAATATTTATCAGAATATTACCTGATATTATTCGTTTCACTGCCGTTTAATCGCCGGGTGTTATTTTGTCTTCATCGAAGTTTTTATGGGGACGATTACCCAATGAGCGTCGCAGCCTATCGGCAATCCGTCATGGATACGGCCAGCCCCCGACAATTGGAGCGCAAGGTTCTTCAGCAGGTCACCCTGGATCTGGAGACGGCCACGCGCAGCAATGACGCCAATGCGCGCATCCGCGCCATCGACCGTAACAGGCGGCTGTGGATGACGCTGGTCGCCGATGTGTCGGACCCCGGTAACCTGTTGCCCGATACGCTGAAGGCTGGGCTGATCTCGCTTGGCCTGTGGGTTGACCGCTATAGCGGCAATGCCCTGTCGTCCGATCGCCCGTTGTCCCCGCTGGTCGATGTCAACCGCGCGGTGATGCAGGGCTTGGGCGCCGTTCCCACGAGCTGACCTGGAAGGTGTTCCATGGGGCTGAAACTGAAACTGAAACCTTTCGAGAAGTTCATCGTGAACGGCGTGGTCATCGAGAATGGCCGGCACCGTAATACCGTGACGGTCGCCAACCATGCCCAGGTGATGACGGGGCGCAGCATCCTTCAGCCGGAGGAGGCAACCACGCCCGTGAAACGGACCTATTACGCCGTGCAGGCCATGCTGCTGGACCCGCCAAATGCGGGCCGGCAGCGGATGGTGTACGACACACTGATCGCGCAGTTGCATGCGGCGATCCTGGACCCGGCCATGAGCTTCCATCTGACCGATGCCGACCGTCATGTTCGGGACGGCGATTACTACAAGGCGCTGGCCGCGCTGCGGCCCGTCATCAGCTACGAGGCGATCTTGCTGCCGTCCGCGCGGACGGTCAGTCCGGTCGAAACGCTGCCGGAACAAGCGGCCGGTGCGTAGGCACCCCCGCACGACAGGAGGCGAGCATGAGTGATCAGAAGAAGGTCGATGCGGTATCCTCCGCGGAAATGGCGGCGCGGCGGCGGCTGGCAGAACCGGTCGCCGCCATGGACCGGGCCGCCGAGCGTGAGGCTGACAAGGGCCTGAAAGTGCCGCCGGTGGCCACGGCGCCGCCCGTGGAACCGTCCCCGGCCTATCGGCCCTACCGCGTTCTGCTGGACCCGGAAACGCAGCGTCTTTACACCGAGGTCATCGACAAGCAGACGGGCGACGTGCTGCTGCGCATCCCCCCCGCCTATGTCCCACCTGATGAGGAAACGGACAATATTTCAGCCCGGCGGCGGGAGGTCGAGCTATGAGCCTGACCGGCTTTGGCGCAGGGCTGATTACCGGCGGCTCCGGTTCGTCGCTGCTGCAATGGCGGCTGCTGTCGCGCACGGAGGAACGGCAGAAGGCCGCGATGATGGCCGATCCGGTCAACAGTGCTGATACCGATTATGCGCGCAGCCGGCTGCCGCAGGTGGGGTCGGTGGACGAACTGATGTCCGACAGGCGGCTTTACACCTATGTGATGCGGGCTTTCGGGTTGCAGGACCAGATCAACTCCCAGGCACTGGTGCGCAAGGTCCTGGCCAGCGACATGTCGGACAGCGCGTCGGTCGCCAACCGGATGGGCGATGCCCGCTTCCGGGAACTGGCCGGGGCGTTCAATTTCGGCCCCAACAGCGACAAGACCGGCACGTCCTTCATTGACCAGATCACCGACCGCTATGTCTCGGCCCTGTTCGAGCAGGAGATCGGCCAGCGCAACAAGGCGCTGGAGATGATGCTGGACTTCACCCGCAAGCTGCCATCGAAGACGGACTGGGCCGATGTCATGGACGATCCGGACATGGCTACGGTGGTGCGAACCGTCTATGGCCTGCCCACGCCCATCGGCCCCGCCGACGCGGCCAGCCAGGCCGAGGCGCTGGAGAACACCATCCCCTTTGCCGAAATGAAGCTGGGGCCGAAACAGACGGAGTTCCGCAACAATTTCCTGGATATCTGGGACTATAACGGCAACCCGCGCGGCAGTTCCGTCAGTTCCAAGGTGCAGTGGCAGATGATGACCAGCACCTATGACCGCGACAAGGCGGCCGTGGCCGCGCGGTATCAGGTGCGGCGGACCTTAAGCGCCGTAGAACAGAAGCTGCCGGGCCTGGACAGCACGGATGAATTGCTGCGCGACCGGACAACCCTGGCGGTGGTGCTGAAAGCCTTTGATCTGGAAGACAAGGCTGGCGACACCACGTACCTGCGCAAGGTGCTGAACAGCAATCCCGCCGACGCCGACAGTTTCGCGTCTAAGGCGGGGGAGCGGGAAAAGAACCTGGCTTTGGCCTTCAGCACCAGCAATACCGGCGCCAAACGCCGCGGCAGCCCCGCCTTCATCAATGATATCGTCCAGCGCTACGAGACGCAGAGCTTTGAGGTGTCGGCGGGCAATGCCAATGAGGCCCTGCGCCTGGGCCTTTATTTCGAACGCAAGGCGCCCGGCATCACCAGCTGGTATCAGGTGCTGGCCGACAAGGCCCTGGCGGAATTCGCCCGTACAGCACTGGGACTGCCGGATCAGGCGGCCCAGATCGATGTGGACCGGCAGGTCGGCATCCTGTCCAGCCGCTTCGACATCAAGAAGCTGAAGCAGCCTGCGGAACTGTCGAAGCTGGTTGAGAAGTTCATGATGATGTACGACGTCAAGAATGGCGGCAGCAGTGCTGCGGCTGGCAATCCGGCCGTGCAGCTTTTGTCAGGTAGCGGCCGCACGACGATTGATGCGTCCACCTTGCTGGCACTGGCGACCACGCGGCGGTGGTAGCGAAGGCATCATTGTTTGGTGGAAGGCGGCCCCGCCAGCGTGCGGGGCCGTTCTGTTTCTACCCCCGCCGCTTGGCCACCACGGCTGGTTTCTTCGCGGGTTCAGGCGGCGGTGGGGGCGGGGAAGGGGCCGCAAGTTCGGCCTGGATGGCGTCCAGCACGGCAAAGCCCTGGGCCGTGGCCGTCACCTCTCCCTTGCCCTGGCGCAGGAATTCCTGCAGGGCCGGATTGGCCTTGATGGCGCGGTCGACCTCCGGGTCGCTGCCGGCACGATAGGCGCCCAGGCGGATCATCTCCTCCATCGCGTCATAGCGGGACAGCAGGGCGCGGGCGCCAGCCATGGTTTCGTTCTCCGCCGGACTGTGGCAGCCCGGCAGGGCGCGCGACACGCTTTTCAGCACGTCGATGGCGGGATAGCGGCCGCGTTCCGCGATCTTGCGGTCCATGACGATATGGCCGTCCAGGATGCCGCGCACGGCGTCGGCCACCGGCTCGTCATGGTCGCCGCCATCCACCAGCACCGTGAACACGCCCGTGATGTCGCCCGTGCCATCCACGCCGGGGCCGGCGCGTTCCAGAAGACGCGGCAACTCCGCAAAGGTGCTGGGCGGGTAGCCCTTGGTGGTCGGCGGCTCGCCGGCCGACAGGCCGATTTCCCGCTGGGCCATGGCGAAGCGGGTGACGCTGTCCATCAGGCACAGCACATCGCGCCCGGCGTCGCGGAAATATTCCGCCACGGCCATGGTCATATAGGCCGCCTGCCGCCGCGCCAGGGCCGGTTCATCCCCCGTGGCGACGATCACGACGCTGCGCGCCAGCCCTTCCGGGCCCAGATCATCCTGGATGAATTCCTGCACCTCGCGCCCGCGCTCACCGATCAGGCCGATGACATTCACATCCGCCGCACTGGACCGGGCCAGCATGGCCAGCAGCGTGGATTTGCCGACGCCCGACCCGGCGAAGATGCCCAGGCGCTGTCCTCGGCAGAGCGGTGTGAACACGTCGATGACGCGGATGCCGGCTTCCAGCCGGGCCCCGATGCGTCGCCGTTCGAAGGCGGGCGGGGGCTGGGCGCGCAAGGACCGGTTGGCATCGCCCAGGCCCAGATGTCCCTTGCCGTCGATGGGCCGGCCAAAGGCGTCGATGACCCGGCCCAGCCAGGCTTCACGGGGCCGGACCAGCCCGGTTGCCGCCCCCGCTTCCACCCGCGATCCCAGGCCGATGCCTTCCATGGACGCGAAGGGCAGCAGCACGGCGCGGCCCTGGCGGAAGCCCACCACTTCGCACGGGATGGCGCGGCCGTCGCGGGTCAGCGCCTTGCAGCCATCGCCCACGGACAGGCGGCGTTCCACCCCCTCCACCTCCATCGCCAGACCGGAACAGGTGACGACCTGGCCATGGAAGCGGGGGCCGGGCAGTTGCTGGATATCGGCCAGAAGGCCGGCCAGGATGGTCATGATGGGGTTCCCGATGCTGGGCTTGGGTGACGGCCCATCCTTGGCGGCGGCGGTTAAAGCCGGTTAAACGATGCCCGTGCTGTCAGGGCGCTTAAACGCCGCTTTAAAGTCCGCATGGAACCATCGCCCCCGTATCCGGCCCCAATGGGAGTGATGCTGACATGGATATTTCCGCCATCGGCCTGTTCAACCTGGCCAGCCGCCGCATGGACTATCTGTCCGCCCGGCATAAGGTGCTGGCGGAGAATATCGCCAATGCCGACACGCCCGGCGTGCGCGCCCGCGATCTGAAGCCGTTCAGCTTTGCCGAAGCGCTGAAAGGGGCCGGCGTGCAGCAGGTCCGCACTAACGCAGCACACCTGGAACCGCTGCATCAGGCAGCAGCGTTCCGGGAGGATCGCGGCGCCAGCGTCTATGAAACGGCACCCGACGGCAATGGCGTGGTGCTGGAGGAACAGATGATGAAGACCGCGGAAGTGCGTCAGCAATATGATCTGGCCGCCAACCTGTTCCAGAAGAATGTCGGCATGCTGCGCTATGCCTTCATCGGCCGCTGAGGGGGGAGGGCAGCATGAGCATCGATAATCTGGCCGCCTCCTTCGGGATCGCCGCATCGGGCATGAAGGCGCAGACGACGCGCCTGCGTGTGGTGGCGGAGAACATGGCCAATGCTAATTCCACCGCCGAAATTGCCGGCGGCGCCCCCTATCGCCGCAAGACGGTGGTGTTTTCCAGCGTGCTGGACCGCGCCCTGAAGGCCGACACGGTGGAGGTGAAGCGCGTGGGTCGGGACATGGGCGATTTCCGCCTGGAATATGACCCCAGCCACCCCGCCGCCGACGCCGATGGCTATGTGAAGCTGCCCAATGTCAACAGCCTGGTGGAAGCCATGGACATGCGGGAGGCCGGCCGATCCTATGACGCCAACCTGAATGTCATGCAGCAGGCCCGCAGCATGCTGGGCCGTACCATCGACATGCTGCGCGGCTGATACGCCGCCCTGCGACAGGAGTTCCGATCATGCATGTCATTCCCGTCTCCGGCGTCGCCGATGCCTATGCCGCCGGCAAGCTGCCCGGCATTGCCGGTCCGGCCACCGATGCCGCCACACCCGTGCGCGGTTCCTTCCCGGAGATTGTGGGCAAGGCGGTCAAGGACGCCATCGCCACCATGCGCAACGGGGAGCAGGTGGCCGCTTCCGGCCTTCAGGGCAAGGCCACGGCGCAGGAGGTGGTGCAGGCCACCATGTCGGCCGAACTGACGGTGCAGGCGGTCACGGCCGTGCGCGACAAGCTGGTGAACGCCTATCTCGACATCATGCGCATGCCGATTTGACACCCGTGAAGGCGGGCGACCGAGGGAATACGTAGACATGACCCAGGCCGATGTCCTTGATCTGTTGCGCAGCGGCATCTGGGCCGTGATCTGGGCGGCCACGCCACCCCTGGCCGTGGCCCTGATCGTGGGGTTTGGCATCTCGCTGTTGCAGGCGCTGACACAGGTGCAGGAAGCGACCTTGTCCTTCGTGCCCAAGATCGTGACCATCATGATCACGGTGGTGCTGGCGCTGCCCTTCATGTTCCATGTGCTGGCCGGCTACTGGACGGAGATCGTCACCCGCATCGGCGGCGCCCCACCATGAGGATGACGATCGCCCTTCTGGCCATGGCGCTGCTGGGTGGGGCCATGCCCGCCGAAGCGGCCGATGCCACGGCCTGCCTGTCGGCCATCCGGGCGGCAGAACGCAAGATGCGCATCCCCACCCGCCTGCTGATGGCCATCGGGGTCACCGAATCCGGGCGTGAGGTTGATGAAAGGCTGACCGTCTGGCCCTGGACCGTCAATGCCGAGGGGGAAGGACGCTATTTCCCGGACAAGACGTCGGCCGTTGCGCATGTGCGGGCCCTGAAAAAGCGCGGCGTGCGCTCCATCGATGTGGGCTGCATGCAGATCAATCTGCAATGGCACCCCACGGCCTTCAAGGATGTGGAGACTGCCCTTGACCCCGCCGCCAACGTTGCCTATGCCGCCCGCCTGCTGAAGGAATTCCATGGCGATCTGCGCAACTGGACGCGGTCGATCAAGCAGTATCATTCCAGCACGCCCGACAAGGCCGATATCTATTTCAAGCGGGTGGCGGCCAATCTGCGGCTGGTGCAACTGCGCCGCCATGATCTGGCCGATGTGCTGCCGCGACCGCAAAGGCCCGCGCCGCCGGCCGATCCCTGGGCCCTGCCGCCCCGCATGGGATAGGCGTGGTCTGCGGCTGATCGCAAACCACGCCGGCGGGGGGTCAATCCTTCTGCAAGGGCGCGAAGGTCACCGACACCATCTTGTACATGCCTGACATCAGGACGAACTGATCCAGGCGAAGCTGCGTACGGTCACTCACCGATGTGGGCAATTGCGGCTGGCAGGAGCGGAGCAGGTAGAGGTTCAGCTTATCCTCGCCCGGCGTCTGGACCGTGCCCTGGCGGGCCGACAGAACGCAATTCAGCGTGCCGCTGGCGCCGTCGCCCTGGAAGGACAGCCGGAAGGGGCAGGCCCCCATGCGCCGGCCCGGCATGAACGGGTCCTGCACCTGCGGGCATTCCTGGTCACCCACCGTCTGCATGACCTGAACGATGGTATCGCGCAGGTTCACATCCTGGCCCGGCATCGCTTCGTCATTGGCGACCATGCGGTTATTGACAAAGGCGGTATATCGCAGCGGCGCGCCGCTGCCATTGCGGATGCGGAAGGTGCCGGGGGAATAGCCGATGGCTTCCGACAGAGAGCAGCGCCCGCGGTTGGTGACGCCAACAGCGCCGGCATAGCTCAACTGGCCATCGGTGCTGGACAGGGTGATCTGGCACTGGCTGGTGTTTCCCACCCGGCACTGATTGTCGACCAGCTTGTACGGACCTGTGAAAATCTTGTCATCGTCGATGATGAATTTATCGAAGTTCGTGGCGCCGGTCGGCAGGAAACGGTGGATATTCATCAGCACCTGCGGCGGCTTTCCTACCGGTTGTGCCAGATCCAGCCCCATTTCGAAGCGGGCAGGACATTTCTGCTTCAAGGTGACCTTGTAGCCCTGCTCGTTCGGCAGGCCCATCAGCTTGTCCAGCATCGGGATCTTGGCGATCTTGGAGACAAGTTTCAGGATGTCATTGAGGTTGGCGGCGGTGTCCCGGTATTTGGCCCAGCCATCGTCATCGAAGGACTGAATCTTGGACGTGAAATAGTTGCTGCTTATCATCCGCCAATCCGTGGTCACCCCATCGGGGGAGGTGTGGCCACCGATCCGGGCTTCGTCGCAGCCGGCATCTTCCTGACAGACGATCAGATTGAAACCCCAGTCGTTGGAGAACCAGCCGAACGGATCAACAATCGGTTTTCGGATTCCGGCGGACACGACGGCAATGCCGCCGCCCGGAATGACCAGATCGCCTTCGGCACGACCGGCGCTGGTCCCGATGATCGGGGCGAACGCATAATCGCCATCGTCGACATGCGTCGGCTGTTTGATCGTCAGCGGGTACGCATCCTCATTGCTCAGCACAATTTCCACGATGGTGTATGACGACGCCTGCGCGGAAGGTGCGGCGGTGACGAGGGAGCCGACGGACAAGAGTAACCCGAGCAGGGCGCCATGGAAACGGCGCGGATGATTGGAAGGGGGCATTTGCCAATGTATCCATAAAAAATCAATAGGTGGTCATATTACTAATATGTCTCGTGATCCAGTCAATGATGAATGCATTAATGTTGAGGTTGTAGGGTTTGGTGCGTAATATTATGCGCAATTTATGAAAAATTTTTCTGTATTAATGACTTAACATTGGTTGTGCGTGACGACGGTGTTGCCCGCCATATGCGTTGCCGGAAAGAGCATTTGTGACACAAATCCTGATTGCGGCGTCGGCGTTTGAGGCCATTCACCGGAAATATGCTTCGACGGCCTTGAACCCCAGTTTTACCGCGCTCGCCTAGATTTGCCGTACATATCCCGGAGATCCCTCGCCCATGTCTGCCGCCACCACCCTGTCCGACGGCCTGCGCCACCGCGATGTGTTCTTCGCGCTGGGTCTGGTTTTCATCCTGAGCGTGCTGATCCTGCCGGTCCCGACCTGGATGCTGGACATGGGGTTAGCCATGTCGATGGCGATCAGCGTGCTGATCCTGATGGTGGCGCTGTGGATCAATCGGCCGCTGGATTTTTCCAGCTTTCCCACAGTGCTGCTGGTCGCCACCATGCTGCGGCTGGCGCTGAACCTGGCCTCGACCCGTCTGATCCTGTCGAACGGGCATACGGGCACCGATGCGGCCGGCCATGTCATCATGGGTTTTGCCGATTTCGTCATGGGCGGCAATTTCGTCATCGGACTGATCGTCTTCTGCATTCTGATGCTGGTGAATTTCATCGTCATCACCAAGGGCGCCAGCCGCATCGCGGAAGTGGGCGCCCGCTTCGCCCTGGACGCCATGCCGGGCAAACAGATGGCCATCGACGCCGACATGTCGTCGGGCCTGATCGACGAGGGGGAGGCGCGGCGGCGGCGGTCGGAACTGGAACAGGAAAGCCAGTTCTTCGGCGCCATGGATGGTGCGTCGAAATTCGTGCGCGGTGATGCCATCGCCGGGCTGGTCATCACGGCCATCAATGTCATGGGCGGCCTGATCATCGGGGTGGCCCAGCATGATCTGGCTTTTGGGGAGGCGGCGCATAATTACACGGTGCTGACCATCGGCGATGGGCTGGTGACGCAGATCCCGGCCTTGATCGTGTCGCTGGCCGCCGGCCTGCTGGTCTCCAAGGGCGGCAATCAGGGTTCCATCGATCAGGCATTGCTGAACCAGCTTGGCGGATATCCCAAGGCGCTGGGCGTGGCGGGCGGGCTTTTGCTGCTGCTGGGCCTGACGCCGGGTCTGCCCTTCCTGCCGTTTTTCATCCTGGCTTCGGGGGCGGGCGGGCTGGCGTGGCATCTGCCGCGCAATGCCGCGCGGCTGGCCGAACAAAAGCGCCATGACGAATTGCTGGCAGCCAAGGCGCCGACAGCGGAAGAGCCGGTGGCCGACATGCTGCGCGTGGATGACATCAGGGTGGAACTGGGCAGCGGTCTGGTCCCGCTGATCCTGGACCCGGCCACGGGCCTGTCGGCCAAGGTGCGGCGGCTGCGCAAGCGCTTTGCCACGGAGTTCGGCTTCCTGCTGCCGTCGGTGCGGCTGCGCGACAGTGCGTCGGTGTCCACCAACGCCTACGAGATTTCCATCCAGGGCGTGATGATCGCCAAGGGGGAGGTGCAGGTGCGCAAGATGCTGGCCATCGACCCGCGCCACCAGGGCATCGACATCCCCGGCACCGACACGCGCGAGCCCACCTTCGGCCTGCCGGCCCGCTGGATCGACCCGGTGCAGGCGGAGGAGGCGGAGTTGAAGGGCTTTACCGTGGTCGATCCCGACAGCGTCATCACCACGCATCTGGCCGAAATCATCAAGGAGCATATGCCCACCCTGCTGGGCTATGCCGCCACCAAGCGCCTGCTGGACGAGCTGGACCGGGAGCATCAGAAGCTGGTTACCGATCTGATCCCGGCCCAAGTCAGCCTGTCGGTGGTGCAGCGCGTGCTGCAGGCGCTGCTGGCCGAGCGTGTGTCCATCCGCAATCTGCCCCTGATCCTGGAAGGCATATCGGAGGCGGCGGTCTGGACACGCAATGTCACGCTGATGACCGAACATGTGCGCACGCGCCTGTCGCTGCAGATCTGTCAGGCACTGACCACGCCGGACGGGTCCATCCCCGTCATCGTGGTCAGCCCGGAATGGGAACAGCGCTTCCTGGACAATATCGTGGAGCAGGGGGAGGACCGGCAGTTTGTCATGCCGCCATCCACCGTGCAGGATTTCCTGATGGCGGCGCGCACCCGCATCCAGGCGCACGCGACATCGGATTACTGGCCGGCCGTGCTGGTGACACCGGCTGCACGGCCCTTCGTGCGCTCGCTGCTGGAACGGGTCAGCCCGTCCACGCCCGTGATCTGCCACACCGAGCTGCACCGCAAGGCCCCCGTCACCACGATTGACCAGATATGACCCTGCCGCTGGCCCAATTGCTGAGTGCGGAGCTTTACGGCCTGCTGCTGGTGCTGGTCCGGGTGGGGGCGGCCTTGTCCATGCTGCCCGGCTTCGGGGAGATGGCGGTGCCCATGCAGACGCGGCTGGCGGCGGCCCTGGCCCTGTCGCTGGCGCTGGCAGCCCTGGTGCCCGGCCTGCCGGCGGCGGCACCCACGGCCGTTTCCGACCTGCTGCGCCATGTGCTGGCAGAGCTGATCGCGGGCGGCATCCTGGGTGTATGCGCCCGCATCCTGTTCGCCAGCCTGCAAATGGCGGGGCAGGTGATTTCCCAGTCCATCGGCCTGTCCAACATCTTCGCCCTGCCCGGCACGGGGTTCGAGGGCGGGTCGGTGGCCGGTTCCTATCTGATGCTGGGGGGGCTGGTGCTGATCTTCGTCACCGACCTGCACCATGCGGTCATCCGTGCCCTGGTCGACAGCTATCGCCTGATGCCGGCGGCACGCCTGCCCGATATGGGCCTGCTGGCGCGGATGACGTCGGAGGCGGTGACGCTGTCCTTCCGCATGGCGGCACAATTCGCCGGTCCCTTCCTGGTGCTGGGCTTCGTCTATAATGTCGGGCTGGGCCTGATCAACCGCGCCATGCCGCAGTTCGCGGTGTTCTTCATCGGCCTGCCCATTTCCATCCTGGGCGGGCTGTTCATCCTGACTGCCACCATTGGCGCCATCCTGACCGGGTTTCTGGACGGGTTCGGCGGCTGGCTGCTGCGTTTCGGCGGGTAGCCATGGCCGAGGAAACAGATGACAACCAGAAGACCGAGGAACCGACCCAGCGCAAGCTGGACGAGGCGCGGCGCCGCGGCGATGTGCCGACCAGCCGCGAGGTGGGGGCAGCCCTGGGCGTGATGGCGGCCCTGATCTTGGCCGGCGGCATGGGACCATCCATCGCCGAGGGACTGGCGGCGGAATTCCTGCCGCTGGTGGAAAATCCGGGTGATCTGTTGCTGCGGGAACCGGCCGATGCCTTTCACCTGATCGCACGGGTGGCGGGTGGTGTGGGGCTGGTGCTGCTGCCGGCGGCGGGGCTGCTGTTCCTGGCCGGGCTGCTGGGTGCCATGGGGCAGGGCAGCATCGTCATTGCGGCCGAACGCATCCAGCCGAACCTGGGCCGCCTGTCGCCCCTGGCGGGGCTGAAACGGCTGCTGTCGCTGCGCAATCTGGTGGAATTCCTGAAGGGGCTGGGCAAGGTCCTTGCCGTCACCGTGGCCTTCCTGCTGGTCGTGACGCCGCTGGTGCATCAGGCAGAGGCCATGGCGCTGAGCGATGCGGGCGCCTTGCCCCTGATGCTGGCCGACGTGACGTCCCGGCTGCTGCTGGCGGTGCTGGCGGCGTTGATCGTCATCGCCGTCCTGGATCTGCTGTGGCAGCGCCTGTCCTGGCACCGGCAACAGCGGATGAGCCTTCAGGAACTGAAGGAGGAATTCCGCCAGGCCGAAGGCGACCCGCACCTGAAGGCCAAGATCAAGCAATTGCGGCGGGACCGCGCCCGCAACCGCATGTTCGCAGAACTGCCGACGGCCACTGTGGTCATCACCAACCCCACCCATTTCGCGGTGGCCCTGCGCTATGACCTGACCAAGGCGCCGGCGCCGGTCTGTGTGGCCAAGGGGCGGGATCTGGTGGCCCTGCGCATCCGCAAGGTGGCGACCGACCACCAGGTGCCGATCATCGAAAACCCGCCTCTGGCGCGCACGCTGCACGCCGCCATGGAGATCGGCGAGGAGGTCCAGCCCGAACATTATGTCGTGGTGGCCGAGCTGATCGCCTATGTCATGAACCTGAATGTCAGGAATACGGTGGTCTGAAACCGCTTCTGCCCTCAGCAGCGTCCCTCGGCGGTCACCGTCAACAGGCTTTGCGTCAGCAATGTTCGCTGCAAGGCTGGCACATGGCCCAGCCCGTCGGGCACATCCACCTGAAAACTGGTCAGCGACGCGCCTTCGGCCAAGCAGGTCAACAGGTGATGCAGGCGGGCCAGCCCCCCTTCATCACTGAGCTGTGCCGCCATTTCCAGCAGCCCGTGTAATTCAGTTTCCAGCGATGTCGCCTGTAACATTCGGTTCCTCCATTGGTGTTATCACCAATTTGGCTGATCATTGTCCGTAAGACGTAGCGGCGTATGGATTTTCCTAAAATTTGATGGGACGCGATTAAAGCAGCGTTAAAAATCACGCGCCCGCACTGCATGTCACAGCCGCTCCGTCCGGCATCAGATCAGCCAGAAAAGGCCTGCATCCCCAGTGCAAACGCAAGGAAGACCGGACTTCCAGGCCCGCCAGGGCATCTTCCACCAGACGTTGGAACGCGTCGCGCAGGACCGGTGGCGGCAACAGGGTGACCGAAAGATCCATCATTACCCTTTCGGGCAGGCTGAGGCCCCGCAACTGCACCGGACCCAGCGCGCTGAGGTCCATGCCCAGCGAAAAGGCGGTGGCGGTGACATCGCCATTCAGTTGCCCATTCCCCGCTTCGTCCGGGTCGGGCGGAAGCAGGATGCCGGGCATGGTGGCCAGCAGCATCACCGACGGACGGTCGCCTTCCATGAAGGGGACCAGCAGGGTCGACCAGACCGATCCGTCGGACGCCATGCGCGGGGTGGGGATCATGGCCTCCTCGATCTCGGCCAGCACCTTGGCTTCTGCGCGGGTCAGGTGGCCCATCTGCGCATCGCCCAGCCAGGCCCGCACCCCGCCATTGCGTGCGCCGAACAGGTACAGCATCAGGGCCGCCCCGCCCAGACGGTCGGCCCGCGGCAGGAACGCCGCCATGCGGGCCAGCATGCCGGGATGGGCCAGGGCCTGGGCCAGCACAAGGTCGGGCCGCGCTGCAGCCGCCCCCTGGGACAGGATCGGGTCGGTTGCGGGTTGTTCCGACGGCAATGGTGTCAGCGGGGCCTTGGCCAGCGCGTCCTCCTGGGGGACCAGGGCCGCCTGGCGCAGCAGGTCCTGCGCGCCGGCGGCGGCACCCTTGGCGATGTCCGGCACGGCTTGCGCGCTCTGGGCTGCGGCCACGCCGCGAGGCCTGTCATCAAGGGGGACTGGGGCAATGGCAGCGGTCGGCCCCGTGCGGGGCGTCTGCATGGACCCGGCCGCGGCCACAAGCTGCGGGTTGCCGGCCGGGGCGGCAGCGGCCTGCGGCTGGACATTGGTCGGGACGGTGGTGGCGGCAACGGCGCTGGTGGTGGCGATGACGGGCCGGGCACTGGTCGCGCTGGCTACCCCGCCATCGGTCCCCGCCGCCAGCAGGCCGCGCAGGGCCGTTTCCGCCCCGCTGGAGGGTGGCCGGGCGCCTGTCGCGACGGAGGGCGCGCGCTCCGGTACAGCGAGCGACTGGACATTTCCGGCGCGGGCACCGGGCCCGATGGTGACGGAAACGCTGCTGCCCGCCGGCAGGTCGGCCGGCCACGCCCCCGGCACGGGGCGTAGCAGCAGGGTGCCGGACGGGGTTGCCAGCGGCAGGTCGCCATCCGGCGTGGCCGTACCCAGAATGCCCGTCACTTGGGTCCCGGTGGTGGTGGACAGGTCCGGCGGGCGGGCCAAGATGCTGGCCTGCATTGCCATGCCGGCCGGGCGCAGCGGGGTGGCAGGGCCGACGACGTCACCAAGGCCGGCCGCCGCTGCGGCCTTCGGCACATTGGTGATGGCCGGGACGGTGAACCTGTCGGCACTCATCGCGGTCCCTCCCGCCTGATGGGTCAGTAGACCAGGGCGTTATTGGGATCGCTGCGGTTGGAGATGACGATCTCTCCTTCTTCTGCCAATTGCTTGGCCGTGCGCAGGACGGTCAGGCGGGCCTCTTCCACCTCCGTCGCGCGGACGGCGCCCATCAGCTCGATCTCGTCGCGGATCAGGTTGCCGGCGCGTTCAGACATGTTGGCCAGGAAATGCATCTGCATGGGCTGATCCAGCCCCTTCAGGGCCAGCGCCAGCACATCGGCATCGCAATTGCGGATCAGCACCTGCAGGGCCTGCGGTTCCAGGCGGGTCAGATCCTCGAAGGTGAACATCAACTGCTTGATGCGCTGCGCGCTTTCCGGCAGGCGGCGTTCCAGCGGGTCCATGATCGCGTCGAACAGCACCTTGTCGGTGCGGTTCAGGATCTCCGCCATGATGGCGTGGCTGTCATGGCCCAATGTGCGCACATAATTGGCCATGAATTCACTGCGCAGGGTCTTTTCCACATCTTCCAGCACGTCGCGGGGCACGGCTTCCATCTTGATGATGCGCGACACCACCATCTGCACCAGATTCTGCGGCAGCAAGCCCAGGACGCGGGCGGCATGGTCGGCCCGAATCTTGGTCAGGACGACGGCGATGGTCTGGGGATGTTCATTGCGCAGATATGTGGCTAGCACCTGCTCGTTCACATTGCTCATCTTCTCCCACATGGTGCGGCCGGCGGGGCCACGGATATCCGCCATGATCTCCTGCACCCGGTCGCCGGTCATGAATTTGGACAGGAAGCGTTCGGTCGTATCGAAGGTGCCGGCCAGTTCGCCCGTGCCCGCGAAACGTTCGGTGAAATCGCGGATCAGCCGTTCCACCACCTTGCCGGACACGGTACCCAGGCCGGCCATGGCGTAGCTGACCTCCCGGATCTCGTCATCCTCCAGCCGTTCCATCAGGCGCGATCCGCGCTCCTCCCCTAGCGCCAGCAGGATGCAGGCGGCCTTTTCCAGCCCGTTCAGGCTTTTTTGATCGGTGCGTACTTTCAGCATCGGACACTCTCCGTGAAGGGGCCGGGGTCAGCGGGGGGAAGGGGACAGGGCGGCATCGCCGCCGATCTGGCTGTTCAGGCGGTAGAGATGGCTCAGCACTTCGGCCACGGCCATCATGGCTTCCAGCGGGATTTCGGTGCCGGGTTCCACCGCCGCCAGCAGGGTGGCAAGGTCGCTGTCCTCCCGCACCGGCACGCCGTGGGCAAAGGCCAGCGCCACGATGCGTTCCGCCACGGCACCCCGGCCGCTGGCCGTCACGCGCGGCAGGTGATCATCACCCCGCTGGTAGTTCAGCGCGGCGGCGCGGGCCATGGGATCGGGGCGGTTGGGTGGTCGTCCCGTCATCCGCCCACCCCATAAGACCGCACCAGGCTTTGCGCCACCAGCAGCCAGCCATCGACCAGCACGAAGAAGATGATCTTGAAGGGCAGGGAGATGACGACGGGCGGCAGCATCATCATGCCCATGGCCATCAGCACGGCGGCCACAATCATGTCCACCACCAGGAAGGGCAGGAACAGCATGAAGCCGATTTCGAAGGCGCGGCGCAGTTCGGAAATGACGAAGGCCGCGATCAGGGTGCGCAGACCGGGTTCAGCGTCGGTCACCACCGGGGCCGGGGCGGCCGTCTGGTTCACCGGGGTGCCGGCAATGCCGGCCAGTGCCTGGAACGCCGCAAGATCCTTGGGCCGGACATGGGCACGCATGAAGGCGCGGAACGGTTCCACCGTGCGTTCCAGGGCCTGTTCCTCAGTGATCTGGCCATCGACCAGGGGCTGGACCCCCTCGCTCCAAGCCTTGTCCATGGTTGGTCCCATGATATAGGCGGTCAGCAGCAGGCCCAGCCCCACCAGCACCATGTTGGGCGGCGTCTGTTGCAGGCCCAGGGCGGAACGCAGCAGCGACAGCACGACGACGATGCGGGTGAAGCTGGTGACCATTACCAGCAGGCCGGGTGCCACCGACAGCACGGTGACCAGCGCCATGACTTGCACCAGCCGCCCGGAGAAGGAGGCGCCGCCGGCCCCGGCATCCAGGGTGATGGACTGGGCCATGGCCGCACCACCCGTGCCCAGCACGACCAGACAGAGCAGCAGCAACAGCTGCCATCGCGGGGGAGAGAGGGGCGTCATGGGGGCGCCGTCCTTCTGAACGGGGGCCAAGATCAGATCAATCCCAGCTCGGCCTTGACGATTTCCGTCATGGTGACACCCAGATTGCCCTTGTCGACAATCACTACTTCGCCGCGCGCGATCAGGCGGTCATTGACATAGACATCCACCGCCTCACCGACCTTGCGGTTCAGTTCCACGACGGCCCCGCGCCCCAGTTTCAGCAACTGGCTGACAGGCATGGTGGTGCAGCCCAGCACGACCTGCACATTGACCGGCACATTGAAGATGGCCTTCAGTTCGTCGCGGTCCTGCGGGGCGACGGTTTCATCATCGCCGGGGACGGTGCCGGCGCCGGGGAAGGTGGCCTGCTGCGTTGCCATGGGTCGGTTCCTTGGGAAGTTGGTGTTAAGGGGGGGGGCGGTCAGCGCGACGCGCGGGTGCCGACGGTCAGGCGGCTGATGGCAATGGCGATGGCATCGCCCAGTGCGCGTTCCAGGGCGCGGGGATCATGTTCAGCCCCGCCCGTGCCCCAGTCGGCCATGGCGGCACCGGGGGACAGGGTGGCGTCTGCGGTCAGATGCACGTCGCCCTTGAAACCGGATTCAGCCGCGATGGTGTCGATCTCTGTATCGATACGGTCCAGGGCGGACGGGGCCAGCCGGATTTCCAGGCGCGGGCGCCCGATGGCGGCGCGCAGGATGTCGCGGACCAGCAGATCCAGTTCTGCATCGGCCGCCGCATCCAGCAGAGGCGGGGCCAGACGCGCCACCAGCGCGGTCACGACGCGCACCGCGTCATGTTCCAGGCGGCGGTGAAAGCCGGTCAGGTCGGCCATTGCGGCGCGGATGGCGCTGTCGATGGCGGAAAGGGCTGTGCTGCGCTGGGCTTCCAGTGACTGTCGGGCGGCCTGCTGGCCACGCTCGAACCCGTCGCGTTCGCCCAGTTCCATGCCCTGCTTGTAGGCACGGTCGCGGACGGCGGCCAGATCCTCTTCCGTGAAGCCACCGGTTTGCAGGACCGGGTCCGGTGCGACAGTGGCTGTATTGGCGCTGCTGTCGCCGGGGAAATGGGTGTCGAACAGGAAAGGACGCATGGTTACGGTGCCCCCTCATAGATCCAGCTGCGCAGGACGCTGATGCTGTCTTCGGGATGGGTGTCGACCAGGGCCGCCAGACGTCGCAACGCCATGGCACTGACCCCACCTTCGACGGAGCGCAGGGCGATCAGTTCGTCAAATTCCATCTCCTCCTCACCCTCATAGACTTCCCCGGACGTGTCGGCTGCCGCCAGGTCGGTGCCGGGTGCGGCTTCATGCGCAAGCTGCGGCGCCTGGGTTGTTGCGGGATCGGACGACACCTGTGGGGCGGACGGTGCGCCGGCACCCGCCAGGGCCGGGGCGGGGACAAGGCCGGTGATGGTGCGACCCAGCAGGGGACGCAGGGCGAACCCCAGCAGCAGGGTGACGGCCAGGGCGGCGACGGCCCAGGGCAGCCAGCCGCGCGCCGGCCCCGCATCCGTGATGGGCATCATCCCCGATGCTGCCACCGGTTCGGCCAGGAATTGCAGATTTTCCACCGTCACCTGATCCCCGCGCGTCTGGGAGAAGCCGATGGCGGTGCGAACCACATTCTCCACCTGACGCAATTCCGCCTCGCTGCGGGGCTGGTACTGGCTGGAGCCGTCGGCCGCAGTACTGTAGGTGCCGTTGACGACGACAGCGACGGCCAGCCGGCGGATGTCGCCCGCATCCTGCACCCGTTCGCGCTGCCGGCTGCTGATCTCGTAATTGGTGGTTTCCTCGTCCCGGGCCGTCTGGTGGCGCGATCCGGTGGCAGCACCCTGATTGACACCCTCCAGCGGCAGGTTCTCTTCCACCGTGGTCGGGGTTTCCGTGTCCTGATCCTGGGAGCTTTCATGCTCCGCGACATTCTGCACGGACCGTTCGACGCGGCCATTGGGATCGAAAATCTGTTCGCGCAGGGTTTCCCGGCCCAGATCAATCTCCGCGGCGACACGCACCCGCACATTGCCGGGGCCGAATTTCGGCACCAGGATTTCTTCCACGGCGCGGGCCAGCCGCTGTTCGGCGGCGGCGCGCAGTTCTTCCGCCCGGACCAGGGCCAGACCGTCGGCGGCTTCCCCATCAGCGGCCAGGACGACGCCATTGGCATCCATCACGGTCACTGCACCCGGCCGCATGCCCGGCACGGCGGCGGCCACCAGATGCCGGACCGCCAGCGCCTGCGACCGATCCAGCCCCGCCGCCACCGACCGCACCACAACAGAGGCGGCTGGGGCGGACGTCTGTGGCTGGAAACTGTCCGTGTCCGGCACCGACAGATGCACGCGGGCCGACTTCACGCCGTTCAACGTCTGGATGGTGCGGACCAGCTCGCCCTCCGTCGCGCGCAGCTTGTTCATCTTCTGCATGAAGGAGGTGAGGCCCAGTGCCCCCTGGCTGTCGAACAGTTCGTATCCCACGCCACCGGCACTGGGCAGGCCCTGCTGGGCCAGCTGCATGCGGATGCGGGCGATGCTGTCGACGGGCACACGGATGGAGCCGCCTTCGCTGCCCACCTCGTGCGGGACGTTCAGGGTCTGAAGCTGGGCCAGGATGCGGCCGGCCTCTGCGTCGTCCAGTCCCGCATAAAGGACGCCCATGGTGGGCCTGGAAACGGAGTAGGCGACGACGCCCACCGATCCCAGCACCGCCGCCGCGATCACGCCCAGCGTCACCAGCCGTCGCGGTCCAAGTGCCATCAGGTTCTGAAGGAGGTTAGCCACCCTGGTGCCTCGGCTCTTTAACGTTTCTGGAAACCAGCCCCGGTATGGTCAACCCGTGGACTGAACAGCACCTTAGCCGAGGCTCTTTTAACGGGCGTAAAAATGGCGGCAGGTGGTGATCGGAAAATTGGAGAAGAATCGACTGGATTTGTAATTGATCTGTCGTGAGGTCAAGAATGACTGAAAGTACATTTGACCGATTGGAGAAACGTCTTCCGTCGTCGGCTCCGAATACCCGAAAGAAACTCTATGTCATTGCGGGTGTCTTCATTCTTGGTCTTGTCAGCGGCCTGACGGCTGGCCGGATGCAAGCCGATGGAGAGGCCGAAAAGGCGGTCATCGCGGCTGCACCCAAGGAACGCTTCGTCGTTCTGCCTGAACTGACGGTCAATCTGCGCAGCACGGCTGCGGTGAAGCTGATGAAGATTGGCGTCACCTTGCAGACCGCGCCCGAGCAGCAGCCAAAGCTGGCCCAGATGGAACCGGTGCTGGTCGATGAGATGCAGCAATATCTGCGCACCCTGGACGAAAACGATCTGGAAGGTCGCCTGGGGGTGGAGAATCTCCGGGCGGAACTGCTGCGCCGGGTGCGGAATATCGCTGATCCGGTCCCGGTCGATGCGGTGCTACTGCGCACCCTGATCCTGCAATAGGAGGCCTGCGATGAGTGATCCGACCATGGAAGGTGCCGATGGTGAGGATGTCCACAGCGCCTGGGAAAGCATGCTGGCGGGCGAGGGTGACAAGATGCTGAACCAGTCGGAAATTGACCGGCTGATGCAGTTCGATGCGGCGGAAGGTGTGGCACCCCGCAGCGTCATCGACCAGATCGTCAATTCCAGCTTTGTGAATTACGACCGGCTGCCCATGCTGGACGTGATCTTCGACCGGCTGGTGCGGATGATGAGTTCCAGCTTCCGCAACCTGACATCGGGCAATGTGGAGGTGACGGGCGTGGTCCCCGCCGCCGTGCGTTTTGGTGATTTCCTGTCCTGCATTCCGTTGCCTTCCCTGATTACCGTGGTGAAGGCGGTGGAATGGGACAGCACCCTGCTGCTGACCGTCGACAGCGAACTGATCTATTCCATTGTCGATATCCTGCTGGGGGGCCGGCGCAGCGAACCGGCTCCCATCGACGGGCGCCCCTATACGGTGATCGAGCGGGCACTGGCCGAACGGGTGATCAAGATGGTGCTGCGCGATCTGGCCAGTGCTTTCGCCCCCCTGACGGAGGTGCATTTCGTCGCCGAACGGATCGAGACCAACCCGCTGTTCGCCACCATCGCCCGGTCCAACAATGCTGCCGTGCAGGTCAGCTTCAATGCCCAACTGGACGGGCGCAGCGGTTCGGTCAGCCTTCTGATCCCCTATGCCGCACTGGAGCCCGTCCGCAATGTCCTGCTGCAGCAGTTCATGGGGGAGAAGTTCGGGCGTGACAGCATGTGGGAAAGCCACCTGAAAAGCGAGCTGCGTCGGACCAATGTCGATCTGTCCGCCGTGCTGGGGCAAGCGACGGTCAATCTGGCCGACATCCTGACCTGGAAGCCAGGCACGCAGCTGACGCTGGATACGCGTACCGATGCCCGGGCTACTCTGAGTTGCGGGCACGTCCCGATGTTCCAGGGAGAGATGGGCCAGCGCAACGGCCGCATCGCCATCCGTATCGAAACCGACCTGGGTGGACAGGATGAGGTGATCCATGGCCTTACCCAGCGTTGAGGCCCTGGCGCCCCTGGTCAGCCTGACCCTGACCGTGCTGTTCGCGGGCACCCTGTTCGTGCTGGCGCGGCTGCACGGACGGGTGGCGGCCCTGCGCGGTGCCCAGGCGGAACTGCGCGGCTTGCTGCGCGCCTGTTCGGATGCCGTGGATGGGGCGGAACGATCCGTCACCAGCCTGCGCCAGTCCGCCCAGCATCTGGCCACCGATCTGGGCCGGACGATGGATGAGGCCGAACGGCTGCACCAGGAGATCGACCGGACCTGCGCAATCGCCCGCCAAAGTCTGGATCGGCTGGGCCCGCTGGTGACGCAAACGCCGGCCGCCGTGCCGCCGGCGCCACCCGCGCCGCGCCGGGTGCCGACACCCGCCGCCGCTTCAACACCCATCGCATCGCCGCGCATGCCCGCCGGTCCGGGGGAACGCGCGGCCATGCGCCTGTTCAGGGAGACCATCCGTGGCCTTTGACAAAGCCAAGCTGGAGCGGATCGTGACTTTCCGTCCGCGCCTGCTGCCGACGGCCGCTACGGTCGCAGCATTGGCCATTCCCTTATATGCCACCACCCTGGTGGCCCGCGTCGGCGGCGCTGCGGCGGAGGTGGCTGGTCCGGAGACCATGTCGCCGCCGCCCGCCGCGGCCATCCCCCTGATGCAGGGCTATACCGATCTGCTGGCCGCCGGCGCCGCCAAGCCCACGGTATCGTCGGAGGGACCGACCCCGGCGCGCTGTGATCCGGCCCTGGCCATCATGCTGGCGGCCGAGCGCCGGTCACTGGCCGACCGTCAGACCGAACTGGACCTGCGGGCCCAGATGCTGGCGGCCGCAGAGAAGAAGGCGGCAGAGCAGATTGCCCGCCTGGAACAGGCACGCCAGGACGTGTCGACCCTGCTGGATCGACGCGCGGCCATGGCGAGGGCCGACCTGCAAAGGCTTGTGTCGATCTATGAGAACATGAAGCCCAAGGACGCGGCGCGCCTGTTGAACGAAACCGATGCCGAAATCCTGGTGGATCTGCTGGACCTGATGCAGGAACGGCGGTCCGCCCCCATCCTGGCGGAAATGGAAGCGGCAAAGGTGAACCAACTGACCCGGACCCTGGCGCTCCGGCGCGTGCTGCCCGCCGACCGGCCGACCAGAGCGCCCCCGCGCAGCGCGGGATTGACCGCCAGCCGGTAATGGCGGGCGTTGGCCCATCCCGGCTGCCCGCCCCATCCAAACAATGTTTCTGGAATTTCCGGGCCTGGCTGCCGACCACCGGGGTTGGCGGCCAGGCCTGTTTGTCTTGCGCGCAGGACGCCCATCGGATTTTGCTTTTCATTCATTTATCACTAAGTTAATGAAATGGCGTCCGCGAGCCGTCGGCCCCCGTGCGCAGGCATGCGCAGAAAAGAAGGGGTGGCGGGGAGGTTACAAGTCAGGAGTTGCCGTAATGTCGAATGATGGTGTCGCCCTCAGTTCCATTCTCACCCACCATGCGCGTCGATCTCCCGGCCGGGTGGCCCTGATCCTGGACGATGCCTCCATCTCTTTCGCGGCGCTGGATGCGCGCTCCAACCAGCGGGCGCGGCAGCTGGCGGCGCACGGGGTCGAGCAGGGGGACTTCGTGACGGTGGCGCTGCCCAACGGCGCCACCTTTTACGAGACGGTCTTCGCGATCTGGAAGCTGGGCGCCATACCGAACATCGTGGCGGCCAAGCTGCCCAAGCTGGAAATGCAGACGATCCTGGACATCGTCCGCCCCCGTCTGTTCATTGGTACCCCGCCTGGTCCTGGCATCCCGGCCCTGGCAATTGATCCGGACGCGCTGCACCAATATGCGGCCGATCCCTTGCCGGAGACTGTATCCCCGTATTGGAAGGCCATGACCAGTGGTGGATCGACGGGGCGGCCGAAGGTGATCGTGGATGCCATGCCCGCACGATGGAACCCGCAGGAGGGGTTTCTGGGCCAGGTTCCGGGTGATGTGATCCTCAATCCCGGACCGCTTTATCACAATGCCCCGTTCCACTGCATGTCCATGGGCCTGTTCGTCGGGGCGACCATCGTGGAGATGGGGCGCTTCGATGCCCTGCGCGCGTTGCAGCTGATCGAGGCGCACAAGGTGGAGTGGGTGACGCTGGTGCCGACGATGATGCACCGCATCTGGCATCTTGGGCCGGCGGTCCTGTCGCGCTTCACCCTGCCCAGCCTGCGCATGATGCTGCACATGGCGGCCCCTTGCGCGCCCTGGCTGAAGGAAGCGTGGATCGACTGGCTGGGCAGCGGGCGGGTGCATGAATATTACGGCACGACCGAAGCCATTGGCTCGACCATGATTTCCGGCACGGACTGGCTGGCTCACCGTGGATCGGTGGGGCGCGTGCGCGACGGTTATGAGTTGGCAATCCTGGACGGGGAAGGCCGGGCATGCCCCGCCGGAGCAGTCGGGGAGGTGTTTTTCCGCCCCAATGGTGGTGCCGGGTCCACCTACCATTACCTGGGCAGCACGGCAAAGCGCGTGGGTGAGTGGGAGTCGACGGGTGACCTGGGCAGCGTGGATGCGGAGGGCTATCTCTACCTTTCCGACCGGCGCAACGACCTGATCATATCCGGCGGTGCCAATATCTATCCAGCCGAGGTGGAGGCAGCCATTGATGCCCATCCGGCAGTGCGGACCAGTGCCGTCATCGGTCTGCCGGATGAGGAATGGGGCGCCCGCGTCCATGCCATCATACAGCCCCTGGCGGACACCGCCTTGGACGAGGCGGAGATCCTGGCCTTCATCGCTGAACGGCTGGCCCGCTACAAGCTGCCCAAAAGCGTGGAGTTCACGCAGGAGCCCTTGCGGGACGAGGCCGGGAAGGTCCGCCGGGCAGCCCTGCGCGACGCCCGGTTGCCGCCTGTCTGACCAAAAGGGCTGCCGGCCAGCAGACACGGCGGCCCCACTTACTTTGCTGCGGTCCGGCGCTTGTACAACGCTTCGAACCCGCCCGCCATGAAGGTGACGAACCTTTCACGGGCGGCCTCGAAATCATCGGAGGTGCAGAGATTGTCAGACAATCGGTCGATACGTCCCGTGCGGGACAGGATCAGCGTGTAGGCGCCGGACGTGAACTGGAAGCACCAGAACAGGTCTTCCAGTGGCGCTTCGGGCAGGGCCTTCTTCAAGATGCCCACCAGCCGCCTTACCGACGGGTCGAAATAGGCGTCCATCTTTTCCGCGCCGTAACCGGGCGCATTGTTGACCTGGGCGAAGATGCGGCCGAAATTGCGCCAGCCTTCGCCGCCGTTGATATAGATGTCGAAGGCCCCGTCATAATAGGCCCGCAGCGCCCCTTCAACGGTCGGATTGTCGCCCGTCTCCTCCTCATAGGTCGCCAGGGCGGCCGTGCGTGTGGTGACGGTGTACTGTACCCGACGGTCGAAAACCGCGTCGAACAGCGCCTTCTTACCGTCGAAATAGTAATGAATCAGCGCGGGATGGATGCCCATCTTGTCCGCGACATCCTTGATCGTCACCCCGAAATAGCCGAGCTGGGCGAACAGCTCCTCGCTTGTATCCAGGATCAGTTTCAAGGTCGCCGCCCGCTGTTCCGCGCGCGTGCGGCGACCCGCTGGTTTCGGCTCCGTTGCCATACCCTTCAGCCTTTCTGACGGGATGCACCCCGATAGGACGCCATCCACCCGATCATTCAGGCCAGACGATGCGTGCGGGACCCCTGCGCGGTCAAGCGATGACGTTCATGGCCAACAATTTCATTTATCACTAAATGAATGAACTTGACGGCCCGGCCGGGTTCGGGATATCGAACTGCAAAAGCCATAATCAAATAAGGGAGGAGATCACATGTCGAAGGGCTGGAAATCCGCGCGGCATCTCACGCTGTCCGGGGTATCTTCTGTTGTCCTGATGCTGACATCGGCGTCGGCTGGGTCAGCGCAGACGCCGGATACATCCGACAATGTTCTGGAAGAAATCATCGTGACCGGTTCCAGAATCCGGGGCGTGCCGCCCACCGGTTCGAACCTGATCAGTGTTTCCCGCGAAGATATCGAGGCTGTCGGAGCCCCGACCACGCCCGATCTGCTGGCCAGCGTGCCGCAGTTGAACAGTTTCAACACGGCTCCGCGTGCCAGCAGCGCCGGCTTCGGGCCCTTCGCGCCGGGACTGCGGGCGTTGCCAGCGAGCGCGACACTGGTCATGATGAATGGCCGCCGGCTGGTCGGTGCGGCTGCCAACGACACCAACCCAGACTATCCGCATCTGCCAGGTCTGGCGATCGAACGGGTGGAGGTGGTTGCCGATGGCGCATCCTCGGTCTACGGATCGGATGCGATCGCCGGCGTGGTGAACTTCGTCACGCGCCAGCATTTCTCCGGGGCGGAAGCCGATGTGCGCTACGGCGTCGCCGACGGCTATCATTCGACCTATGCCAGTACCCTGGTCGGTGATGACTGGGGCACCGGGTCGTTCCTGGCGGCCTATCAATATACGCAGAACGACAATATCACGGGGGCCGACCGGGATTACCGGGTGCTGGATTTCCGGCCCTATGGCGGTGTCGACACCAGACTGACCAACTGCCCGACGCCGAACGTCCTGATTCCGCAGACCGGTGCCGTCACATACGCCGCCCCTGCCTTCGCGCCGAATACGACGAATTACTGCGACAATGGTGCGACGGTTGACCTGTATCCCCGGACACGCATGCATAGTGGTTTCCTGTCCGGTCGCCAGGAACTGGGCGAGCATGTGACCGTGTGGGGCGACCTGCTTTATTCCGACCGCAAGGACAAGATCCAGGCGGCCCCGGCCATCCAGGCGGTGACGATCCGCAATACCAATCCGTTTTTCGTGGCGCCGCCCGGTACCAATGCCACCAGCGAGACGGTCCTGTTTCGAACCGATAACCTCTATGGGTCGGACCATGTCGTGAACACGGACCGGGCCAAGGTCGGCAATTCCACGCTCGGCCTTGACGTATCCCTGCCGGGTGACCTCAATCTCAGCGCCTATGGCACCTTCGGCTGGACCACCAACGACGCCTTCATTCCTGATGTGAACCCCTACGCGCTGGCGGCCGCTGCCGCGGGCACGACGACGGCGACGGCCCTGGACCCATTTGGCACGCGCACGGCCTCTGCCGTTGCCGCCGCCATCACCGACTATTCCACCAGTGTCACGGTCAAACAGCGCACATCGCTGGGCGCCGTGAAGGTCGATGGCCCGCTGTTCAACCTGCCGGGGGGCGAATTGAAATTCGCGGCTGGTGCCGAATACCGTCGAGAGACGTTCGAGCAGCAAGGATTTGTCGGGTTCTTCCCCGTTCCGGAAGATCTTGGCCGGAATATCTATTCCGTCTTTGGTGAGATTTTCGCGCCTGTGGTCGGGGCGGATAACGAGGCGCCGCTGCTGCATCGCCTTTCGCTGTCCCTGTCGGGCCGCTATGACCATTACAGTGATTTCGGATCGACGAAGAACCCGAAGATCGGCTTCAACTGGGACCCGATCAAAGGTGTCACTGTCCGCGGTACCTATGGCCGATCGTTCCGGGCACCGGGCATGCGGCAGGTGGGCGCGACCGTCGGCGCCTACTATCTTGACGCGGCCTCGGCGGCGGTTGCCGCCCGTGACCCGACGCGCGGCGCCAACCAGGTCAACACCGTCTATTTCCGGGGCGGCAACCGCGACCTGCAGCCGGAGAAGGCCCGTACCTATTCGTTGGGTATCGACTGGCTGCCCGGTTTCCTGCCGGAGCTGCGCACCAGCGCCACCTTCTATGATATCCGCTTTACCGATGCCATCGGCGTCCCGGCCGCCGCCCTGATGTTCTCCGACCCGACGCTGGCGTCGATCGTTTACCGCAACCCGTCGGCATCACAGCTTGCCGCCCTTCTGGCGCAGGCGACGCCGGTCAATCTGCCGACACCCTTGCCCCAGATCGGTAATGTGCTGGACCAGCGACTTGGTAATTTCGGTATCCGCAAGACCAATGGTCTGGATTTTGATATTGGCTGGCGGCATCCGACGGATTTCGGCGCGGTCTTTGCCGGTCTGGCCGGCAATTACATCTTGAAATTCGACACGCAACTGTCGCCGGGCGCGCCGATTTCGAACAGCCTGAATCTGGGGCTTGCCCGGGCGACGGCACGGGCCTCGCTGGGGGCGGTCGCCGGTCCGGTTGGTGTCATCGGGTTCATCAATTACCGGACGGGCGTTAAAAGCACCTACAGCACGCCGACCGGCCTCGGGGAGTACAAGGCCGATCCCTATACGACCGTCGATCTGCGCATCTCCTGGACACTGCCCGACGGCGGCGTGACGTCCGGCACGCAGCTGGCCTTGCAGGTCAATGACCTGTTCGACCGGAAGCCGCCCTTCTTTCCCGCAACGGACGGCATCGGGGGTAATTATAATCCCATCGGCCGTTTCGTGGCGCTCAACCTGCGCAAAGCCTTCTGATTAAATGTCAGGCTACCGGCGGAAGACGTTCGTTCCCTGGTGGATGAATTCTTCTGCCGCCTCCCCCGTGCTTCCGCAGCTTCGATGAGCGTCCAGACATGACCAATGTGCCCCAGACATCGTCATCCACCATGGCCCCACCGCCGGACGCCCGCGCCTGGTATGTGCTGGGTGCGCTGTGTTTTGTCTATGTGCTGAACTTCCTGGACCGGCAGCTTCTTTCCATCCTGGCCAAGCCGATCCAGGATGATCTGGGCGTCACGGATGGGCAGCTTGGACTGATCAGCGGGCTCTATTTCGCGCTGTTCTACTGCACCATCTCCATTCCGGTGGCCTGGCTGGCCGATCGCACCAACCGGGTGCGGGTCCTGTCGATCGCCTGTGCGTTGTGGAGTGCGGCAACCGTCGCCTGCGGTCTGTCATCGACATATCCGCAGTTGGTGCTGGCCCGCATGTCGGTCGGTGTGGGGGAGGCCGGTGGCGTCCCCCCCTCCTATGCCATCATTACCGATTATTTTCCGCCGGGCCGACGGGGCACGGCACTGGGCCTGTTCAATCTGGGCCCGCCATTGGGCCAGGCGCTGGGCGTGGCTTTCGGTGCCTCCATCGCGGCGGCCTACAGCTGGCGCAGCGCCTTCGTGGTACTGGGCATGTTCGGCGTCGGGGCGGCGATTGTCGTCTGGACGACCATCCGGGAGCCCAAGCGCGGTGGGCTGGACCTGCCGGCTGCCGGTGCGATGGCTGTATCGGCGCCCGCCAAGGCACGCTTCTGGGAGACGGTGGCCATGTTCTTCGGACGGCGTTCCCTGCTGCTGCTCTCCCTGGCCGGTGGCGCCACGCAGTTCGTCACCTATGCTGTGATGAATTTCACCGTCCTGTTCCTGATGCGGGAAAAGGGGATGAGCCTGCAGGAGGTGGCGCTTTACTACGCGCTGCTGATCGGCATCGGCATTTCCATCGGCATGTTTGCGTCGGGCCGGTTGATTGACCGGTACAGCGCCCGGTCCAAGCAGGCCTATGCCTATATTCCAGCGCTGGGCCTTGCCGCCTCTGTCCCGTTCTTCATCGGCTTCGTCTGGGCGCCGGGTTGGGAACTGGCACTGCTGTTCCTGGTCGGTCCGACCATCCTGAATTATTTCTTCCTGTCGCCGGCTGTGACACTGGTGCAGGAAGAGGTGAAGCCCCATCAGCGGGTGATGTCCGGCGCCCTGTTGCTGCTGGTCATGAACCTGATCGGTTTGGGCCTGGGTCCGACTTACCTGGGGGCGGCCAGTGACTATTTCCGGGCCGGCAACCCCGATAATTCCCTGCAACTCGCCTTCTACACGCTGACCCCCTTCTATTTCCTGGCCATCGCGCTCTATCTGCTGCTGGCCCGGGTGCTGAAGGCGGAAGCGAATGGTACAGGAGTTTCCTGATGCGTTTCTTCCGCACCCTTGGCACCGTTGCCGCCGTCGCCTTGTTGACCCTCTCTGCAATGGCCGGCGACAATCCGATGGTCAATGCCCCGGCGGGCAGTCTGGAAGGGCGCGCCGTCGGTGACCGGCTTGTCTTCAATGGCATCCCTTATGCCCAGCCGCCCATCGGGCCGCTGCGCTGGAAAGCGCCACAGCCGCTGGCGACGTGGCAGGGGGTACGCGATGCCGCGTCGCCTGGGCTGGCCTGTGTTCAGCCGACCGTGACTGCCATCAGTGTCTATACCAACCCGCCCAAAACCACGGGTGAGGACTGCCTGACCCTGAATATCACCGCGCCGAAGGGGGTGACCAAGGCGCCCGTCCTGATCTGGATCCATGGTGGCACGCTGTTGAACGGCCGCGGTTTTGGGGAGATGTATGACGGCACGGAGATGGCCGCCCGGGGTGTGATGGTGGTGTCCATCAATTACCGGCTGGGCGTGCTGGGCTATATGGCGCATCCCGGCTTGAGCGCGGAGAATCCCGATGGGGTTTCCGGCAATTATGGTCTGCTGGACCAGATTGCCGCCCTGCGCTGGGTCCGCGAGAATATTGCCGCCTTCGGGGGCGATCCCGACAATGTCACCATTTCGGGGGAGTCTGCTGGCGCCCTTTCGGTCATGTACCTGATGGCGTCGCCCCTGGCCAAAGGTCTGTTCGCCAAGGCCATCGTGCAGAGCGGCTATATGATTTCAGGCCCCGAACTGAAAAAGCCAAACCATGGGGAGTTCGCGGCAGAGGCGATCGGCGCCTATATGATGGCGCAGGCGGGTGCCGCGGATGTGGCATCGATGCGGGCCATGGATGCGCAGGCCCTGGTCGATGTCGGGGCCAGGCTCAACTATTTCCCGCTGGGCACCGTCGATGGCAAGGTGTTGACGGGTCAGCTGGTGGATGTGTTCGACAGGGGCGAACAGGCGCCGGTTCCCATTCTGGCCGGGTTCAATGGCGGGGAAATCCGCACCTTGCGTCACCTGCTGCCGCCGAAGCCGGCCGATGCCGCCAGCTATGAGAGGACCATCGCCGAAAAATATGGTGATCTGACCGATCTGTTCCTGCGGCTATATCCGTCCGGCAATCTGGAGGAAAGCATGCTGGCGGTCACGCGCGATGCGCTTTATGCCTGGACGGCGGAACGGCTGGTGCGCAGCCAGACTGCGCAGGGGCAGCAAGGCTATTACTACCTGTTCGACCATGCGTATCCGGCGTCGGATGAGAAGGGGTTGAACGCCTTCCATGCTGCCGAAATACCGTATGTTTTCGGTACCATGGGCCGCACGCCGCCATATTGGCCCAAGGCGCCGGATACGCCTGCCGAGCGCAGCCTGTCGGCCGCCATGACCGACTATTGGGCCAGCTTTGCCCGCGACGGCAAGCCGGTAGCCAAGGGGCAGCCGGACTGGCCTGTCTACGGCAAGGATGAAGGCTACATGGCCTTCATCGACAGCCCGACGTCGGGCCGGCAGTTGATGCCGGGAATGTTCAAGCTGCACGAAACAGCCATGTGCCGGCGCCGTGCGGCCGGCACCATGCCCTGGAACTGGAACACGGGCCTGGTGTCCCCGGTGCTGCCGCCCGGGGGGAAGGGGTGTTGACCGGGGGCAGGGAGGTAAGGCGGGATGGTCATCCCCGACCCAGGAATGGCTGACCAATCGGCAGGATCACGGATTCCAACACGTTCACTTCGCCGGGCATCGCGGCGATACAATGGACAAGTTCCGCCACCTGTTCCGGGCGCAGCGATTGTTCGGCTGTCATACGATCCAGACCGGGGACGAAATTGGTCACGGTCGATCCAGGATGGATGATGCCGGCCGTGACACCATATTCGCGCCCATCCAACGCGATGGACCGCGTCAGCCCGTCGAGTGCGAATTTGGTCGTCGTATAGGCTGCCGTATGTTCGCGTGGAACCAGGGCGGAGATGCTGCCGATCAGCAGGATGCGCCCCTGTCGTCGCGGCTTCATCAGCCTGACCGCCGCCCGGCAGCAGAGGAAGGCGGAGGTCAGGTTGACATCCAGCACTTCCCGCCACCGCGTCAGGCTCAAATCCTCCAGCGGGGTTTTGTCGGCGATGCCAGCATTGCTGACCAGCAGGTCCGGCGCGCCGAAGTCCTGGCGAACCGCGTCGAACATGTTGTCGACCTGATCTTCCTGCGTGACATCGGCGGCGTAGGCACGGGCCCGGCCGCCAGCGGCCGTCAGTTTTGCGGCCAGCTCCTCCAGCCGGTCCTGGCTGCGGGCCACCAGGGCGACCTGCATGCCCGACCGGGCCAGCCGGTCCGCCACGGCGGCCCCGATGCCGGAACTGGCGCCGGTGACGATGGCAACTTGATGGGACAGATCCTTCATCGCGGTTCCTCGCTTGGGCAGTATGCCAGGACGATGGCAGCACTCGACCGTTCAGATCTCATGTGCCATTATCGAAGTTGATTCTACATTACCGAACTGGAAGGCGAGCCATGGACATGGACCAGAACGCCATTCCTTGCGATGGCTGCATCCATTGCTGCCGGAGCGACCAGGTGATCCTGCATCCCGAAGCAGGGGATGATCTGTCCTTCTACCGATGGGAACCGATCCAATCCGCGCTCTACCCCGGCCGGGCCGTGCCTGCGCTGAAGCGTGACCCGGCGACGGGGAATTGCGTCTATCTGACGGGGCAGGGCTGTTCGATCCATGAAAGGAGACCGGCTGTATGCCGGCGCTTCCACTGCGCCCGCACCGCACTGGCACTGGAGCAGGTTCCCCGCCACATCCGCAAGATCCTGCGCCGCCGCGGCGATGTATTTGATGAAGAGCTGCTGGAACATGGCCGCGACCGGCTGCGGCTGGCCCGGGCGATGGGATTAGAACATGTGCTCGATACCGCGCAGCAGGTGGCGGCGTTTGAACGGATTGCCGCCTTGCCCGCGCCGAAAAGGCGATAGGCCTGCCCAGTCAAGGCGCGTCGACGCCATGCAGGACGCGGATTTCGGTATAGGAGCGCAACCCCGCCACGCCCAGGCCGCGGCCGATACCCGATTCCTTGAATCCGCCGAAGGGCAGGTCAGGTGCGGCACCGCCATGGGCGTTGATCCAGACCGTTCCGGCCTCCAACTGCCGGGCCAGGGCAGCGGCCCGCACCGGATCGGCACTCCAGACAGAGGCGCCCAGGCCGAAGCGGGTGGCGTTGGCGCGGGTCACGGCCTCCTCCTCACTGTCAAAAGACAGGATGGGCAGCACGGGTCCGAACTGTTCCTCATCCACCAGCCTTGTGCCCTCCCGCAGTCCCGTCACGATGGTGGGCGCGATAAAATAGCCGGGCCGGTCCAGCGCCCCACCACCCGCCAGGATGCGCCCACCATGGGTGCGGGCGTCCTGGATCAGGGCCAGCACCTTGTCGAACTGCGGCTGGTTCTGCACTGGCCCCAGTTCCACATCCGGTTCGAAGCCACCGCCGACCCGGGACTTGCGTGCCAGCTCCGCCATGGCTTCGGCCAGGGCATCGGCGATGGGGCCTTGCGCGAAGATCCGCTTCACGGCCATGCAGATCTGGCCGCTATTGACGAAGGCGCTGGCAAACAGCTTCGGTGCCACCGCCACTACGTCCACATCATCCAGCACGATGGCCGCATCGTTGCCACCCAGTTCCAGCGATACGCGCTTCAGGCTGGCGGCCGCCGCTTCCATGACCCTCTTTCCGGTCACCGTGGAGCCGACGAAGGCGATCTTGTCGATGCCGGGATGATTGGTCATCCACTGGCCCAGATCATTGCCGCCGGACAGGGTGTTGACCAGCCCCGGCGGCAGGGTGCGGGCCGCGATCTGCCCCAGATACAGGGTCGACAGCGGCGTGAAGGGGGAGGGTTTCACCACCACGGCATTCCCCGCCGCCAATGCCTGGGCCACCATCTGCACGGCCAGGATCAGCGGCGCGTTCCAGGGAGCGATGACGCCGACCACGCCCATCGGCACATAGTCGATGCGCACCGGACCCCACGGACCGTCCCGCAGGGGACCGCCGCCGATATCCAGGGCCGCCGCCCCATCCAGCCGGTCGGCGGTCACCGCCACCTCACGCCGGGCAGCAGCCAGCGGCTTGCCCTGTTCGCGCGTCAACAGGGCGGCCAGCGGTTCGGCCTCTGCGCGGATGGCAGCGGCGAAGGCGCCGATAGTGGCCCGTCGGGTTGCCACATCCGTCCGTCGCCAGTCGGAAAAGGCCGTACGGGCGGCGGCGACGGCCAGGTCCAGTTGGTCCCGGCTGGCGTCGGGTGCCATGGCGAAGGCTTCCCCCGTGGCGGGATCAATCACGGGAAAGGCCGACGCGGCGGCAACGCCAACGCCGCCGATGGAAAGCAGGAAATCAGTCATCACATACCTCTCATTGGCGCTTATCAAGACGCCGGAGAGAAAGATCAGTCCGTCTTCCCCGCCGCCTCGCGCGCCTGGATGACTTCCAGGAACTTGCGGCTGGCGGAGATGGCGGACGGCCAGGAGGCGTAGAAGGCGAGATGGGCGAGCGCCTCGCCGATCTCCTCCTTCGTCAGGCCATTGTCGAGGGCAAGGCCCAGATGCGCCGGCAATTGTTCGGGCCGGTACATCGCGACCAGGGCCGCGACGGTGATCAGGCTGCGGTCGCGCTTGGACAGGCCCGGGCGCTCCCACACCTCCTCGTAAAGCACCCGGTCGGTCAGGTCGACCAGGGCCGGGGCGACGGCCGCCAATTCGCTTCCCTTGGCACTGCTGGGCCTTTTCATGGGACTGCTCCTTCCTATCCTATCCGGTCCCTCAGGCGCCGGGCGCCGCCATCCGGCGGCTTGGCTTACGCGGCATGTGCCGCGCGACGGCAGTCGCCGCCGGGCCAGCGGTCAGGGGACCGCTGGCATCATTCCGGACGATTGTAGGTGCCCATGCCGGGCCGGAAAGTCTTTTCGTCCAGGAACTGCTTCAGCCCCTGTTCCTTGCCGCGTTCGGGATCGACGAAATTGGTCTGGTCGACCTTGGCCGTCAGATATTCCGCCGCCTGCTCCCAGTCCATCTCGCGGGCATATTTATAGGCCAGCTTGGCCTGACGCAGCACGGTCGGGTTCTTGCCCAGCAACGTGCGGGCCAATTCGGCGGTGCGGGCGCGCAGCCTGTCCTTGGGCACGGCCTCATTCACCAGACCCAGGGACACGGCCTTGGCGCCGTCGAACTGTTCACCGGTCATGACGTAATACAGCGCCTGACGGTCGCCCATCACGGTGGCGATGGCCTTGGATACCACGCCGCCGGGAATGACGCCCCAATTGATCTCCGACAGGCCAAACACTGCCTTTTCATCGGCGATGGCCAGATCGCAGCAGATCAGCGGGGTGAAAGCGCCCCCGAAGCACCAGCCATTGACCATGGCGATGGTCGGCTTGGCATAATGCATCAGGTTCCGCCATTGCCAGGCGCGGGTGGAACGGTAGGCGCGGTGGCGTTCGATATCGCCCAGCCCGTCGGTGGCGCGGAAGAAATCCTTCAGATCCATGCCGGCGGAAAAGGCCTCGCCCACGCCCGTCAGGACGATGACGCCGCAGCGTTCATCGGTTTCCAGCGCGTCCAGCACCTCGTTCATCTCCCGGGCCAGACCGACGCTCATGGCGTTGCGTTTGGCGGGACGGTTGATCTGCACCCAGGCGATCCCGTCATCGAATTCGACCAGGACTTCCCGGCCGCCGGGGACGGGCTTGGGTTGCGCGATGGCTTCTGCTGTCGTCATGTTATTCTCTCCTCAATCCGTAATGAACAGAGCGTCGAGCGCCATGACCCCTTCGCCCCGGGCGAAGACCGTCAGGGGGTTGACGTCGATTTCCTTAAGGCGCGGGTGGGTGCGCAGGATGTTGCCCACGGCCATGATGGCGTCCGCCACGGCCCCCACATCGCGCGCCGGCTTGCCCCGGAAGGGGCCCAACAGTTTGGCGCCGCGCATCTGATGCAGCCGTTCCAGGATCTGGGCCCGGCCGGCATGGGCAGGCAGCATTTCCAGCGCGTCCAGCGCCTCCACCCAGACACCGCCCAGCCCGAACAGCACGAACGGCCCCCATTCGGGATCGTTGCGCCCGCCGATGACCAGTTCCAGACCGGGCCGCGCCATTTCCTCGATCAGGATGCCTTCCACGGCGCCGTCGGGAATGGCCTGGCGGGCGCGGTCCATCAGGTCCTGCCAGCCGGCCCGCAGTGCCGCCTCGTCCGGTACGCCGACGATGACCCCGCCCACCTCGCTCTTGTGGGCCAGCGACGCCGCCTGCAACTTCATGACGATGGGATAGCCGATGCGTGCGGCCAGTTGCGCGGCGGAATCCACGTCGCGGAAAACCAGCACGCCGCGCGGAATGCGCACGCCGAATTCCGACAAAACCGCCTTGCCTTCATATTCCGGCAGCGATCCCCGGCGCGGCAGGGCGGCCACGGGACCCGTGCGCCGCGACCGCCCGGCGATATGGGCCGGCACCGCTGCCTGGCGCTGGATGGCATGGAAGGCCCGCAGCGCCCGGTCAGGCGACCGGAACAGCGGCGTGTCGGTCTCCCGGAACCCGGCGATGCAGGCGAGGTCCAGCGCCGCCTCGTCCCCGATGATGGCGACGGCCACGGGCTTTGGCGCGGTAAGGGCCAAGGGAGCGATCACTTCCGCCTTGGCCCGCTGCTGCCAGGGGCCGCCACCGGCCAGGGCCAGCAGGACGGAACCGACCGCGGGGTCGGCCATCATCACCTCCGTCGTGCGGGCGAAGACCGACGCGTCGGAGAAGCCGGCAATACCGACATCCAGCGGATTGGATGCCTCGCATTGCGGGGGCAGCAACTGGCGCAATGCTTCCAGTGTTTCCGCTGCCGGCACCGCAACGTCCAGCCCGATCTTCTCGCAGAAATCCAGGCTCAGGCCCCGGATGGCGCCGGAATTGGTGATGATGGCGACCGCCCCCGGTTTTGGCATGGGGAAACGGTAGAGGATGGCGGCCACGTCGAACAGTTCATCCATGGTTTCGACCAGGATGACGCCTTCATCCTCCACGGCGGCTTTCATCACGGCATGGTCGCTGGTCAGGGCGCCGGTATGGGACTGGGCCGCGGCGCGACCTGACGCGCTGGCACCGGGATGGACCAGGATGATGGGCCGCCCCGCCTCCCGCGCCATCCGGGCCGCCGCCAGGAAGGCGGCGGGGTCGCGGATCTGTTCCACATAGGCGGCGATCAGGCTGGCGCCTTCGGCCACCAGATAGCGGATGACGTGGTCGATACGGACGACGGCCTCGTTACCCGTGGTCACCACATGGCTGATGCGGGCCCCGCGTGCCAGCAAGGCGGAGCGGATGTTCGACGCCATGGCGCCGCTTTGCGCGATGACCCCGATATGCGGCCCCTCTGCCGCCGGCTGGAATTCCAGCGATTCAAAGGAAAGGGCGGCACCACTGGCGTAATTGGCGAAACCCATGCAGTTCGGCCCCAGCAGGGCGAGGCTGCCGGCACGGCAGATACGGGCGATTTCCTCCTGCTCCCGCGCGCCCGCCTCACCCGCTTCCCGGAAGCCGGCGGCGAAGACGATGGCCCCGCCGACACCGCGGTCGATGCAGGCTTCGATCGCCTCCCGTACGGCCTTGCGCGGCACGTTCAGCACCGCCACATCCACGCCGTGGGGCAGGGCCTGGATGGAAGGCAGGCAGGGGATGCCGCTGATCTCGCTGCGGGTCGGGCTGACCAGATGCAGGGGACCCGTGAAACCCGATCCCGTGATGTTCCGCAGCACGGCCCCACCCACCGATGCCGGGTCGGGAGAGGCGCCGGCAATGGCGATGGAGCGGGGACGCAGCAGGCGCGTCAGATCCATGCGGGAAGGCGGCTGCCCTCCCGTTCCATAATCATCGGTCTGCATAAGGGACCTACCCTCGGTTGGTGCGGAAGGGCGCGAACCGGTCCGCGGCCCCCTTCAGCGCGTTCTTGTACATGACCATGTCGGACTGCCAGGCGATGTAGCGGGCGCCGCGGTCGATCCAGCCCTTCAGGCCGTCCGGATTGCTGGCCACCACACCGAAATGCCGGCCCGCCCGCTGGCAGGCGGCCACCACCCCGTCCACGACCTTCTGCACGTCCGGATGGTCCGGGTCGCCGGGATGGCCCAGCGACTGGCTGAGATCGCCCGTGCCGATGAAGGCAACGTCCAGATGGCCCACGGCGCACAGCGCGTCGATATCGGCGGCCATGCGAGCATTTTCGACATGGACGACAATTGTCGTGTCGCGGTTGGCCTGTTCGATATAGGTCCTGGCCGGCGTGAAGGCGTAATCGCCGGCGCGGCAGCCGGGCGCCCAGCCGCGTTCGCCATGGGGATGGTATTTGGCGCGGCGGATGACGGCGCGGGCCTCTTCCGCCGAATTCAGCGATGGCACCTGGATGCCGCTGGCCCCGCTGTCCAGCGCGTGCAGGATGTTGGCTTCACCGGCATCGCTGGTGCGGACAATGGCGCTGATCCCGACCAACTGGGCCGCCCGGATCAGATCCTCGATCTCCCCATGCGTGAAATTCGCATGTTCGCTGTCGATGATGATGAAATCAAAGCCGGCCAGGCCGATCATCTCGACAAGATTGGGCGACGCGAATTTGACGAAGGTGCCGAAGGCCGGCTCGTCATTTTCCAGGCGTCGCTTGATTAGACTGTTGATCACACCGTACCTCCCGCCAGCGACGTCTCTTGGAACGGGACGTCTGCCGTGCCTTCATCCAATGCAATCGGCGGGGGGGAATCAAATGCTGATTGCGGTCCCATTCGATAACAATGTGGTATCAAAGCTGTTGGCGGGCTGACCGATGCCGTGACGGCATCAATCGAAGATTAAAAAGAATTAGACTGAAGATGTCATTGCCTTCCTACTGATGAAATCGGCCCATGCCGAAAAATACATAATTGTTCCCCGGGAGGCGGTGTGTACGGAAAGAACGACTTGCGGGCCTCGCTGGCGCCACCGGCGCCGAAGCCGCCCGCAGCCCCCTTCAAACCAGCATCATACGGGCGTTTTTACGAGGAAACGCCGGTTGAGGACGGGGATTTGGCCCGGACCTGGCTGACGCGGGGTCAGAATCTCATCATCGCCTACAGCCGTGTGTCTGCCGATGCGATATTGTCCCGGGTGGGCCAAGTGGATGAATATGCCCTGGTCCTGCCCGATGCCGGGCTGAGCGTGGAGATCACGGCCGGCGACCAGACGGAGATGGCGCATGGCCCTTGTGTGGCCTTCATTCCGCCGGGGGACAGCAGCGTCCGGGCCCTGGGCGAGGGCGATCTTTACCGGCTGATCACGGTTCGTTCCACGGATCTGGCAGCCCGCTGCAGCAATGCCGCGGCCTATGCGACGCCCGACCCCAATGTGCCGGAATTCGCACCCTGGCCCGACCCGGTCGGCGGCTGGCGCATCCGCGTCTATTCGGGCGACGTGCCGGGCCAGCAGGGCCGTTTCGGCCGCCTGTATCGCTGTTCCACCATCATGGTGAACCTGACCAGCGGCCGGTCCGGTCCGCGCGACCCGGCCGATCTGTCACCCCATCACCATGATGATTTCGAACAATATTCCGTCGCCACGGCCGGCACCTTCATCCATCACCTGCGCTGGCCCTGGACGGGGAACAGCGCGCATTGGCTGGATGACAGCCACGAATTCTGTGCCAGCCCGTCAGTGGCGGTGATCCCGCCGCCGGCGACGCACACATCGCAAGGCACGGCGCCGGGATTGAACCGGCTGCTGGATGTCTTCTGCCCGCCGCGCCGCGATTTTTCGGCCCGCGAAGGCTGGGTGCTGAACGCGGCGGATTATCCGGCCCCTGAACTCTGACCTGACGGACACGAACCGCGGTCAACGCGGCGTTTATGAAACGGGAGGAAGAAATGACTGACCCCAGGATTGATGCCCTGCTTGTCGGTGCTGTTGACCTGCACTGCCATAGCGGCCCGTCAGTGATGCCGCGCAGCCTGAACCATGTGGAGGCGATCCATCAGGCGGAAGCCGCCGGTCTGCGCGCGATCCTGTTCAAGGATCACTATTATTCGGTGACGCCAGTGGCCGAGCTTCTGAAGGAGACGATGAAGCCGAAGATCGAGCTGCTGACCGGCGTGCCGCTGAACAACACCACGGGCGGGCTGAACCCCTATGCCGTGGAGCACGGGTTCAGGCTGGGTGCGCGGCTGGTCTGGATGCCCACCTTCTCCGCCGCCAACCATATCCGGCATTCCCACCGCCGCCAGTTCCTGCCCACCAAGGAACAGATGCTGGCGCCGACGGCCTTGTCGGTCGTGGACAACCGTGGCGCCCTGGTGGACGAGGCGAAGGTGATCCTGGACCTGATCGCGTCGTACGACGCCATCCTGTCGGCGGGGCATCTGCATATCAGCGAGATATGGCCCCTGTTCGCGGAGGCGAAGCAGCGCGGCGTAAAGCGGCTGCTGGTCAACCACCCGACCTTCCTGATCGACGCCAATGCCGCTGACATGAAGGAACTGGCCGCCATGGGCGCCTTCCTGGAACATTCCTGCTGCATGTGGGCGGGGGTGCAGGGGCGCAACTACACGCCCGACAGCCTGGACAAGGTGATCAAGGCCGGTGGCGTCGACAGCACGATCATCGGCTCCGATCTGGGCCAGGTTGGCAACCCGTCGCCGGTGGACGGGTTCCGGCATGTCATCGGCATGTGCATCGGCCTGGGTTATTCTGACGATGACATCCGCAAGATGATCGGCCTTAACGCCGCCCGGCTGATCGGGCTGGACGAACCGGCGCGCCAGTCTGCCGCGGCCGAGTGACGGTGCCTGCAAGGGGACGGTGCAGCCATATCGTCCCCGCAAACGACAGAAGTCGGAAAACCGGGAGAGACGCACCATGTCGGCCAATCCGCTGGATGCCATCGCCACCATGCCGATGCGCATGCGGCAATATGTGATCATCGCGCTGTGCTGTCTGATCAACATCACCGAAGGCTACGACATGATGTCGGCGGCCTATACAGCCCCTCTGTTCACGGCAGAATGGAACGCGCCGCGCGCCGCGCTGGGCCTTCTGTTCAGCATGGGGTCGCTGGGCCTGGCCATCGGCGCCTTCGCGGCGGCACCGATCGCGGAAAAGATCGGGCGGCGGGGCGTGACCTTCATTGCCCTGCTGGGCATTACCCTCTCCCATGCCCTGTCGGCCGTCGCCAGTTCCATGGAAATGCTGACCGTTCTGAAGTTCCTGATGGGGCTGGGGCTGGGCATGCTGGTGGTCAGCCTGAATGTGCTGGTCTCCGAATTCGCCAATAATGACCGCCGCAACCTGATGCTGTCGCTGCTGCATACCGGCTTCAGCATGGGCATGACCATCAGTGGGGCCGTGACCGGCCTGTTGCTGGCACCCTATGGCTGGCGTGCCGTGTTCGTGGTGGGGGCCGGCATCAATGTCGCACTGCTGGTTGTGCTGGTGCTGTTCATGTGGGAATCACCCACCTACCTGCTGACGGCGCAGCCCCGCAACGCCTTGCCGCGCCTGAACAAGATTCTGGCGGGCCTGGGCCAGCCCTTGCTGTCGGCACTGCCGCCGCCACCGGAAAAGGCGCGCAAGGCAAATAATCGGGCCGTGGCGCTGCTGTCTGCCGACGTCCGGCGCCTGTCGGTGCTGATGTGGACGGCCTCCTTCATCTATGCGGTGGTGGGGTACTTCCTGCTGAACTGGAAGCCGACCGTGCTGGTGGAGGCGGGCCTGACCCCGACGCAGGCCAGCTTTGCCGGCGTCATCCAGGGCATTGCCGGGTCGGTCGGCCATATCGCGGTCGGCATGCTGGCCAAGCGGGTGGGGGAAGGGCGCCTGACGGCCATCTTCTTCATCATCATGGGGGTGGTGCTGGCCCTGTTCGGCAATTTGCAGGCGGGGCCGCCGGTGATGATCGCCATGGCCTGCGCGCTGACCTTCTTCACGGTTGGGTCCTATACCGGTGTGTTCCTGACCACCATCGCCCATTATCCCCTGCATCTGCGCAGCTTCGGCGTCGGCTTTGTCGTCGGCTTCGGCCGTGCCGGGGCGGTAATCGGTCCTTTCATCGGCGGACTGTTGCTGGGCGCCGATATTGGGCGGGCCGTCACCTTCGTCATCTTCGCGGTGCTGAGTGTGATCCCGGCTGTGGCCATGCTGTTCCTGGGCCGAAAGTCGGACCCGGGTACACAAGCCGCCGCATCGGCGTGATGTCAGTTCAAGAGAAGAGGGGTTAGCCATGGGCGGGGCAACCAGCCGGGAACCGATTTTTGACGCGCATGCGCATGTCTTCACCAGCGACGACCAGCTTTATCCCATGGATACGCGCAACGCGCGGGAGGGGGAGGACAATCTGCGCCGCCGCATCGCCGCCGAGCCGATGACGGGGGAGCATCTGCTTCAACAATGGGAGGCGACGGGCATCATCGGCGGGGCAGCCGTCCAGTACAACACCATCTACAAGAAGGATAACCGCTATCTACTGGACATGGCCGACGCCTATCCGGACCGGTTCTCCGCCGTCGTCATGCTGGATGCCCAGGACCCGGAGACGCCGGCCCGCATCGACCGGATGGTGGCCGACCATGCCATCGTCGGGCTGCGCCTGTTCGGCTATCCGGAGCAGGACGGCAGCTATCCCTGGCTGGACAGCGAGGCGGCGTTGAAAAGCTGGCAGGCCGCCGACCGTCACGGCCTGACCATGGTGATCATGTATGCCCCGGGGGTGCCGTCGGCCGCTGCACTGGAGCGCATTGCCCGCCTGGCCTGCCGGTTTCCGCGTCTGCGCATCGCCCTGGACCATTTCGGGTGGCCGGGCGGGGGACCGCCGGATGCGCTGGGGCTGGTGCCCGAACTGGCCGCCATGCGCCGCTTCCGCAATGTCTATTACAAGCTGACCACCATCAATTTCCGCATGTTCGACAAGGCAGGCGTTGACTATGCGGTCTTTGTGCGGCGGGCGGCCGATATCATGGGGGCCGACCATATCATGTGGGGGTCCGACGTGGGCAATACGCCGGAAAGCTATGAAAGCATGACGGCGCAGGCGCGTTCTGCGGCCAGCCTGCTGACCCCGGACGAACAGCGCCTTTTCCTGCGTGCCACCGCCCGCAGCCTGTTCCAACGCGGCAGGTAATCCGATGATCGCAGAACCGCCCATCGTCGACGCGCATGCCCATATCATGACCCGGCGCATGCCGTTCCGCGACGACGCCTGGACCCGTCCGGACTATGAATATACGGCGGAGGATTTCATCGCCGATCTGGACCGGCATGGCATTGCCTTTGGCATCGTCACCGCCGCCAGCCTTTATGGCGACTATAACGACTATACCCTGTCGGCGCTGGCCCGGTACAAACGGCTGCGGGCCACGGTGATGCTGGAACCCGACACCGATGCCCAGACCATCCGGCATCTGCGCGACCAAGGCGTGGTCGGGGTGCGCATGCAGTGGAAGGTTGATGCCACCCTGCCCGATTTCGCCAGCTTTCAATACCGGAAATTCCTGAACCGGCTGGCCGATTGCGGCATGCATGTTGAACTGAACGCCAGTGCAGCCCAGCAGGCGCTGGTCCTGCCCGTCCTGGCAGCGCACGGGATCGACATTGTCGTCGACCATTTCGGTCTGCTGCGCGCACCCGACGGGATGGCGGGCGACGGGTTCAAGGCCATCCTGCGGGCCGTCGCCCAAGGGCGGACCTGGGTCAAAGTGTCTGCCGGGTTCCGCTTGGACCCGGATCTGTGCCGGGCGGCAGCGGCACGGCTTCTGGCCGAGGCCGGGGGTGGCCGCCTGCTCTGGGGCAGCGATGCGCCATTCGTTGGCAAGGAAGCGGATGTTTCGTACGGGGAAACGATTGCGCTGTTCTTGGATCTTTTCCCGGACGCGATGGTGCGCCGCCAAATCTCCGACGCGGCCTTGCGCCTGTGCTTCTTCTGATCCGAAAAGCGGGCAGTCTTACAGTTTGATACCGGGTCGTTATCAATCAAACCGCCAGTGGCATTGGACTTTCGTCATCGTATAACGAAATATGAAATTAACAAACAATGCGCATCCCGAATGACAATGAAGCGGGAGGGAGGAGAAACAAGATGATCCAAGTGCAACGTCACAAGTCCGACAATGGATTTTCGCGTCGGCGGGGCCGGTTCTCGTTGAACCTGGGTGCTGTCAGCCTGCTGGCGCTGGGCGCCAGCCTGGTCATGCTGGCCGCCCCCCAGCAAAGCCTGGCGCAGCAGACGCCCACGCAGGCCGCCGCCTCTCCGCTGGATGAATTGGAAGAGATCATCGTTACTGGCACGCGCATCTCCGGCTTTACCGCGCCCACACCCCTGACGTCGATCGGGGCCGTGGAGATGCAGGACCGGGGTGTCAGCACGGTCGCCGACCTGTTGCGCGACGTGCCGCAATTGAAGGTGAACCAGAATATCGGCAAGTCCAGCGAACCGATCGGCGCATCGAATGCCGATCTGCGCGGCCTGGGGACACAGCGCACATTGGTCCTGATCAACGGCAATCGCGTCGGCGTCACCGATCCGGCCGGCACCATCGATACCAACATCATCCCGGTCGCCCTGATCAAGAATGTGGAGATCGTGACGGGCGGTGCCTCTGCCGCCTATGGTTCCGACGCGGTGGCCGGCGTGGTCAATTTCGTGCTGGACAAGTCCTTCGAAGGTGCGCGGGCCGATGTCTCCTACGGCGTGTCGGACTATGGCGATTTCCGCCGTCCCAAAGCCAGCGTTGCCGTTGGTCATAGTTTCCTTGATGGAAAGATGCATGCGGAGATCGCCGGCGACTTTCTGCATAATTCCGGCCAGACCAGCCAGGCTGAGCGTCCCTGGGGCCGGAACCGGACGGTGCAGCTGACCAATTCCGCCTATACGCCCACCAACGGGCAGCCGCGCCTGCTGATCGTCGACAACGGCGTCTTCTCGCAGATGACACCGGGTGGCGTTGTCGGCCTGTCGGGCGGCAAGAATACGCTGGCCCAGAGCCTGGCGGCGCAACTGGGCTTCGCGCCGGGGACCGGCGTGCAATTTGGTGCCAATGGCCAACCGATTCCGTTCGAATATGGCACCAATATCGGCGGCACCTATATGCAGGGTGGCAACGGCTATCAGGTGATCGATGACGGCAACCTGCTGCCGGAAATCGAGCGCGAGAGCGGCTATGGCCGGATCAGCATGGAGGCGACCGAGGACATTACCCTGTTCGCCGACATGCTTTATTCGCAAGTGCATGCGGAATCCGATCTGGCACCGAACCCGGATACCGGCACCCTTCAGATCCGAAACGACAACGCCTTTCTGGCCAGCTCCGTGAAGGCGGCGATGGCGGCCCTGAAGCTGACCAGCATTCCGTTCGGCCGCATCAATGTCGAAGATGGCAATTCCATCTTCAAGACCACGACCAAGGCCCGGCGCTGGAGCTTTGGTGCTGAAGGGTCGCTGGGCGGTACCTGGTCCTGGAGCACCACCGGTCAGATCAGCCGAAACACCTATGATCAGGCGGCGCTGAATAACCGCATCACCCAGCGCTGGAACTATGGCATCGACAGCGTGGTCAACCCTGCCACGGGTCAGCCCATCTGCCGTGTGCAGTTGAATAATCCGAACCCGACGGCCGCGCAGGACCCTTATGGCGACATCCGCGGCTGCGTGCCGATCAATCCCTTCGGTGCGGGGTCCATCAGCCCGCAGGCCCAGGCCTATTATCGGGGTACTTCGACCACCTATGCGGAGATGCGGCAGGAAGTCTATGCCGCCAACATCTCCGGCTCTCCCTTTGCCACCTGGGCGGGGCCCGTATCGGTGGCGGCCGGTGCTGAATACCGAACGGAAAAGACCGTGCAGACATCGGATGCCAATTCAGCGGTCAGCCGCTGGCGCTCGATCAACGCGCAGCCCTTCACTGGTGATTACAATGTGAAGGAAGGCTATACCGAAATCGTTGTGCCGCTGGCGGAGAATGCCCCGCTGGCCAACAAGCTGGAACTGAACGCCGCCGCCCGCTACACGGATTATTCGACCAGCGGCGTCGTCTGGGCCTGGAAGGTCGGCGGCAATTACGAACCGGTGGCCGATGTCCGGTTCCGCGGCACGATCTCCCGCGATATCCGCGCGCCCAACAATTTCGAACTGTTCTCCCGCGGCAATCAGGTGATCAACCAGATCATCGACCCGCGTACCAATATCGGCCGGCAGACGACGCAGATTACGGGTGGAAACCCGGAGCTGTTGCCGGAAAAGGCCGACACCTACTCGGCTGGTGTTGTCTATCAGCCTGGCTGGCTCAGCGGATTCCGCGCTTCCTTCGACTATTACAATATCAAGGTGAAGGACGCGATATCGGTCGTGGCGGCACAGGACATCGTGAATTTCTGCTTCAAGGGGCAGAGCGTCTTCTGTTCCGGCGTTATTCAGGTGAATGATATCATCACCGGCGTGAACATCATCCCCTTCAACGCCAACTCCCAAAAGGTGGCGGGCGAGGATCTGGAGGTGGAATATAATTTCGACCTGGAACTGGCCGGCACCGATGGTGACATGCGCCTGCGTCTGCTGGTCAACCATGCCGACAAGCTGTCGACCACGGCCAATGGCGTGACCAACGACTATGTCGGGCTGGCCGGCATCTCCCCGCCGCCGCAGGGCATCCCGGAATGGCGTGTCAATCTGAACGCAAATTACAGCTTCGATGACTGGAAGGTTGGCGTCGGCTATCGCTACATTTCCGGCGGCAAGATCGACACGCGGTTCAACCGGACAGTTCTGGATATTGCCGACAATCGCATCAAGGGCATCGGCTATTTCGATGCCAACCTGTCCTGGGATGCCACGGATAATGTCACGCTCTACGGCTCGGTGGAAAACCTGACCAACGAGGACCCGCCGATCACGCCCAACGGCATCGTGCAGCCGACCATCGCCAATTCCCCCTTCTTCGACAATCGCGGCCGCTACTGGGTCATCGGCGCGCGCGCCAAGTTCTGATCCCATTCCCCTCGACTGGCGCTGGAGCGTTGACCGCTCCGGCGCCTTTTTTTATGGGCTGGTCAAGATCAGGTCCGACGCCTTTTCCGCCACCATGATCACCGGAGCGTTGGTGTTGCCACCGGGTACGGTCGGCATGATGGAGGCATCGACGACACGCAGATTGTCCACACCGATGACGCGCAGGGCCGGGTCGACCACGGCGCCGTCGCCCGTACCCATGCGGCAGGTGCCGACAGGATGTTGGGTGATGCGCAGATTGGTGCGGATGAAGGCGTCCAGTTCGGCATCGCTCTGGCAAGCCGCACCGGGCTTCGTTTCCTGCGGGGCGAGGGTGGACAGCGGGGCCGTGTCGAACAGACGGCGCAGCGCCCGGATTCCGCGCCGCAGTTCAGCATAGTCACGCTCCTGTGACAGCAGGTTCAGCCGGATGCGGGGGCGGTCGGCGGGATCGGCGGAACGCAGGCTGACCTGCCCCCGACTTTCCGGGTGCAACTGGATCACCATGATGGAGAACCGGTCGGCCAGCTTCCGGCCCATGCCCGGCATCCACAGCTTCGCATCCAGCCTGACGGGCATCACCATCAACTGGATGTCCGGCCGGTCCAACGCTGGCAGGGTCTTCAGCAGGGCTGCACAAGAGGTGACCTGTGAGGCGAAAGGACCGGTGCCCAGCAGGGCCCAGCGCAGCACCGACAGGGCAGCCCGGTCGAAGCGAAGCTGGTTCAGGAACGTATCGGTGGCGGCGGCGTATTCCGCATAGACCATGGGATGTTCGGACAGGTTCTGCCCCACGCCGGGACTGTCCACCCGCACGTCGATGCCATGGTCACGCAGATGTGCCCCCGGTCCGATGCCGGACAGCATCAGCAGGTGCGGCGAATTATAGGCACCGCCCGACAGGATGACATCGCCGCTTGCCCGTGCCTGCCGGACGACGCCATCCCGGCGATATTCCACGCCCACGGCCCGGATGCCGTCGAACAGGATGCGCGTCACCTGCGCCGATGTCTCCAGCTGCAGGTTGGGCCGTTTCAGCGCCGGGCGCAGATAGGCGCGCGCCGCACTGGCGCGGCGGCCCCGGCCGTCCACCGTCACCTCGCTGAGCGCGAAACCTTCCTGCTGATCCCCGCTGAGATCGTCACTATAGGGAAAGCCCGCCGCGGCGGCGGATTGCAGGATCTCGTCCGTCAGCAGGGCGGGATGGCGCACAGGTGATACGGACAGGGGACCGTCGCCGCCATGATGGGGGCCGGCGCCGCGCCAACTGCTTTCCATCCGGCGAAAGTATGGTAGCACATCGTCATGCCCCCAGCCGGGACAGCCAAGGTCGCGCCATTCATCATAATCACGCGCGTGGCCGCGCATATAGATCATGCCGTTCGTCGTGGAACAGCCGCCCAGCACCCGCCCGCGCGGCAGGGGCAGTGTGCGTCCGTCCATGTTGGGTTCGGGTTCGCAGACATAGCCCCAATCCTTGGCCGGGTCGCCCATGGCCGCCATGAAGCCCAGCGGCATGGCGTGGAAGGGGCTGGCGTCGCTGCCCCCGGCTTCCAGCAGCAGCACGCGGCGGCTTCCATCGGCGCTGAGGCGGTTGGCCAGAACGCAACCGGCCGAGCCGGCGCCGACGATGATGTGGTCGAACTCCTGCGTCACGCATTCCTCACATCTCAAGAATGATCTGTTGCACAATAACGGAAGATGTTCAACAATAGCAAACGAAGAGACGCCCAGGGCGTCTGACCGGCCCCCTGTGCCGATGATCCCCCTCCATCCAAGACTACGAGACGGTGAGACATGCCGGATATCGCAAAGGACCAGATTGCCCTGGCAGAAGCGCGACGCTTCGCGGACCGGGAGCATGGACTGTTCATCAACGGCGCCTGGCAGGAGCCGCGCACCGGCGGCCGGTTCGCAACCTACAATCCCGGCGACGGCTCGCTGCTGGGCCACGCCGCACTGGGCGGGGAAGCGGATATCGACGCGGCGGTGAAGGCGGCACGGGCTGCACTGGACGGGCCGTGGGCGGAGATGAAGCCGGCGGAGCGCGCGCGCCTGCTGTGGAGGCTGGCCGACGCGATCGAAGCAAGGTCCGATGAATTCGCCCTGCTGGAAACGCTGAACAATGGCAAGCCGCTGCGCGATGCCCGCCTGTTCGACGTGCCGCATGCCGTGGAGACCCTGCGCTACAACGCCGGCTGGACGACCAAGCTGGGCGGGGAAACGGTGAACCTATCGGGCGCTGGCACCTGGCACGCCTATACAGTGCGTGAACCGGTCGGCGTCGTGGGCGCCATCGTGCCGTGGAACGCGCCGCTGGCCATGGCCGTTGCCAAGACCGCCCCGGCCCTGGCCGCCGGCTGCACCATCATTCTGAAACCCGCCGAGCAGACGCCGCTGACCGCCATCAAGCTGGCACATCTGGTGGAGGAGGTGGGTTTTCCCAAGGGCGTGTTCAATCTGGTCACGGGCGTGGGCGAGACGGCTGGTGTTGCGCTGGTCGCTCATCCTGGCGTCGACAAGGTGACCTTCACCGGTTCTACCGAGGTCGGGCGGCTGATCATCAGGGCCGCGACCGGCAACATGAAGCGGGTGACGCTGGAACTGGGTGGCAAGACGCCCGTCATCGTCATGCCGGATGCCGACATCAACCGCGCCATCGAGGGGGCGGCCCGGTCGATCTTCACCAATGCGGGACAGATCTGCAATGCCGGGTCGCGCCTGTTCGCCCATGAAAGCGTCTTTGACGCCCTGGTCGAAGGGGTCGCGGACTTTGCCGGGAAGCTGAAGGTCGGACCCGGCCTGGACCCGACGACGCAGATGGGCCCCGTCGTATCTGCCGAACAGAAGGAACGGGTCCTGTCCTATATCGACGCCGGATTGAAGGATGGGGCCCGGATCAGCGGGCAGGGAACGGCATTCGACGGCCCCGGCTATTTCGTGCCACCGACGGTGCTGACCGGCACCACGCCGCAAATGTCCGTGGTGCGGGAGGAGATTTTCGGACCCGTCCTTTGCGCCATGTCCTTCAGCGACAACGACCTGGATGCCATCGCGACGCGGGCCAACGACTGCGATTACGGGCTGGGAGCTGTCGTCTGGACCCAGAATCTCAGCGCCGCGCATCGGCTGGCGCGTAAGCTGAAGGCCGGCACGGTACGGGTCAATGGCGGCGGGCTGGACCCGGCGTTGCCCTTCGGCGGCTTCAAGCAATCCGGCTGGGGACGCGAAAATGGCAGGGAGGGGATCGAGGCCTATACGGAGGTGAAGTCGGTCGCCATCGCGATTTAGGTGGCGGGTGGCTTCGTTCCCGGCGGACGGCCGCCCAGCTTCGCACAGATACGGGCGGCAGTGTCCAGCACTTGGGCAATGCTGGGCTTCGTCCGCTCCCCGCTCAAGTACTTGTCCGGACCCAGCAGGGTCAATGCCGCCACCATGCCGTCGCTATAGTCGAAGATGGGAGCGGAGATGGCGGCGAAATTGGCGTTGATCAACCCGCTGGTCGTGGCAAAGCCATTGCGCCGTACTTCGGCCAGCAGGTCGGGCGGGGGCATTGTGTCAGCGTCGCCTTCGGCCGACAGGTAGGTCTGGGCCTGGGGCAGGAAGGCCAGGAAGACCAGGCCCGTGGCCGAGCTGGCCATGGGCAGCACATGGCCCAGCCGCACCGTGAAGGCGCCCTGCCGGTTGCCATCCACCTTGGAGACGATGGCGGGGCCGTATTCGGTGAAGACGGACAGGTAGGTGGCACACCCCGTCTGCGCCGTCAGGGCCGCCATTTCGGTATTGGCTGCTTCCACGACGGAAAGCTGGCGGATGGCCGACAGGCCCAGTTCGGTCGCATAGGGGCCAAGGGCATAGCGCGCCGTCTGCGGATGCTGCGCCACCAGCCCTTCGCGCATGAAACTGGTCAGGTAAAGGTGCGCCTTGCTGGCCGGCATGTCGGCCGCCTTGGCGATGTCACGCAGGGCCATCGGCTCGTTGGCCCGTTGCAGGACCCGGATGACGCGGAATCCCACCTCGATCGACTGCACGCGCCGCTTCTGGCTGAGGGGCTCTTCGGGCGATTTCGGCATCGGTCTCTCACTGCTTTGCCGCCATGGGTACCAGAGCTTGGCGTTGGCGTCGACTGCGCAATGGCTCTGCTGGGGCTCGACTCTTGTGATAATGACGAATAATGTTCGTTATAGATGAATGACAGACTGTCAAACGAGGTGCCATATGCGGATAGCGATTGTCGGGGCCGGGATCGGCGGATTGACGGCGGCGCTGGCGCTGCTGCAACGCGGGTTCGATGTCACGGTCCATGAGCAGGCCGATGAGTTGCGGGAGGTCGGGGCCGGATTGCAGATCAGCGCCAACGGCACGCGCGTATTCGCGGCGCTTGGCATCCTGGATGCCGTCCTGGCGCAGTCCTTCTGCCCCGTCGGCAAGGAAATCCGGCTGTGGAGCACGGGCCAGACCTGGAAGCTGTTCGATCTGGGGCCGCAATCGGTGGAACGCTATGGCGCGCCCTATGTCACCATCCACCGCAACGACCTGCATCAGGTACTGGCCCAGGCGGTACGTGCGCTGCGGCCCGACGCGATCCGTCTGGCGTCGCGCTGTGTCGATGTCGAACAGGGGCCGGGCGGGGTGACCTTGCGCTTTGCAGCCCAACCGGCGGAACGGGTCGATCTGGTAGTGGGCGCCGACGGCGTGCATTCCATCATCCGCCAGAAGCTGTTCGGTGAACTGGCGGCCCGCTTCACCGGCATCGTGGCCTGGCGCGGCGTCATCCCCATGGACCGACTGCCATCCCATCTGGTGCGCGATGTCGGCACCAACTGGATCGGACCCGGTGGCCATATCGTGCATTACCCGATCCGGCGTGGCGAATTGATGAATTTCTCCAGCGTCGTGGAAAACCAGGAATGGAAGACGGAATCCTGGTCCAGCCCGTCGACGGTGGAGGCGTATCTGGCCGATTATCCCGGCTGGCATGAGGATGTGCGCACCTATATCCGTGCCATCCCGCAGCCCTTCCGCTGGGCGCTGCTGTCGCGCCAGCCGCTGGACAACTGGACCGTGGGCCGCGTTACCCTGCTGGGTGATGCCGCCCATCCGATGCTGCCCTTCCTGGCGTCTGGTGCGGCCATGGCGATCGAGGATGGCTATATCCTTGCCCGCGCGCTTGAAGCTTATGAAGGCGATCATGCGCGGGCGTTCCAGGCCTATCAGCAGGTGCGCATTCCCCGTACCACCCGCGTGGTGCAGGGGGCCGCCGCCAATGCCGGCCGTTTCCACAATCCAGCGCTCGCCGATGCCGAGGGCGCGCAGGCCTATGTCGACCACGAATGGGACCCGGAACGGGTGGCCGATCGCTACGAATGGCTGTTCCGGCACGACGTCACAACGGTGCCGCTGTAAGCGGGCGTTAACGCATACCGAAAATCTGGAGAGAAACGAACATGTCGCAACCCACGGCCTGGACCCGGCAGCCGCAGGTGGTCAGCTTCCCCGATATCAGGGGGTTCAGCGAAACCTATGGCTTTGCCGGCAATTCGGGGAAGGTCAATCTGGAGGGGCAATTGCTGTCCCGGCCGGGTGAAACCGCCCGCACGGTCTATCTGTTCATGCACCCGACATCGACGCTGCAGCTGCTGCCGATGCCAATGGCGCTGGCCGACCGCGGCCTGCATGTGCTGTGCGCGGCCAGCCGCTATCCGCGCAATGACAGCGCGCTGATCATGGAAAAGGTCGCCATCGACCTGGGCCGCTGGATCGCGCACGCGCGCGAGGCGCTGGGTTACGAGCGTGTGGTGCTGGTCGGCTGGTCGGGCGGGGGTTCCCTGTCGCTGTTCTATCAGGGGCAGGCGGAGAAGCCGTCCATCACCCACACGCCGGCCGGCGACGCGCTGGACCTGACCCAGGCCGGGCTGCAGATGGCGGATGGCGTCATCTTCATTGCCGCCCATCTGTCGCGCGCGGAAACGCTGACCGAATGGCTGGACCCGTCGGTGCTGGATGAAGCCGACCCCGACCGGCGTGACCTTGAATTCGACATTTACGCCAATGACTGCCCCAACAAGCCGGCCTTCAGCGCGGATTTCATCGCGCATTTCCGTGACCGGCAGGTGGCACGCAACCGGCGTATCACCCACTGGTGCCAGGAACAGCTTGAACGGCTGCGCAGACGGGGCGGGTCAGAACAGGAACGCGCCTTCATCGTCCACCGGACCATGTGCGATGTGCGCTGGATCGACCCGACGGTCGATCCCAATGAAAGGCGGCCGGGCTGGACCTATATGGGCGATCCGCGCACGGTGAATGTGGGACCGGTCGGGCTGGCGCGGTTCTGTACATTGCGGTCCTGGCTCAGCCAGTGGAGCTATGATCTCTCCAATGCCAAGGGGCCGTTGAATGCCGCCCGCATCCACCGCACGCCGGTGCTGCAGATCGAGAACACCGCCGACGATGCGGTGCCGGCGTCCCACAACCCGGCAATCCATGCAGCCCTGTCGACGCCGGACAAGGAATATCACCGCATCATCGGAGCCACGCATTACTATATCGGCCAGCCGGAACACCTTTCCACCTGCATCGGCCTGATCACGGACTGGAGCCGGCGGAAGGGCTTTCTGGAAGGATAAGGGGGCTGTCTTCCGGGGCCGGGCGCGTGACCTACCCCGGAAAGTGGCGCCTTCCTACCGCCCCGCCAGCCGCGTGACCTTCGCCGCCGTCCAGGCGTCGATGGCGGTGTGGGCGTCGCGGGCGGCATCGGCCAGATGGGTGGGAGATTCGGTGCGGGCCGTCACTTCCAGGCGCAGGCCGTTGGGGTCGAAGAAATAGATGGATTTCACGAAGTCGTGGTCGACCAGTCCCAGCACCTCGACCCCGTGTGCCAGCAACCTTTCGCGCATGACCAGCACATCGTCGACCGATCTGGTCTCCATGGCGAAATGCTGTACCCAGGCCGGGGTATTGGGGGAGGGGGCGGGCATCTGGTTCTCCCCCAGATCGAAGAAGGCAATGTAGGATCCGTCTTCCATGGCGAAGAACAGATGGGCATAGGGCTTGGCCTCCCCCGTGCTGGGCACGCGGTCGGCCGTCATGCAGTTCACCAGGGGCAAGCCCAGCAGGTCCTCGTAGAAATGCCGGGTTTCCTCCGCATCGCGGCAAGGATAGGCGAAATGGTAGAGGCCCTTGATCTTCGGTGGCGTGGTCATCGTGACGGCTCCCTGACAGGTTCACATGGTTTCAGCCAGGATAAGGCGGACGGGGCCGGGCTTCGTCCCCCCGGCGGGAGGACAAGGACATGAACAGGCAGGACGACATGGCAATGTTGGCCGGCGTCGTGACGACGGTGGGGAGGGCCGAATTCCCCGCCCGCTTCCTGGGCACCCTGGCCCATCTGTGCGGAGCGCGGCTGTTTTCCGCCTTCGCCCGTCCGGGCCCGGGGGCGCCGTTGATCCTGTTTGCTGAAGGGGAATGCCGTGGTGTCCCGGATTTCGCGCGGGCCGCATCACAGGCCTATACCAACCGCTTCTGGCGCCAGGACCGGGCAGTGCGTCCGGCCCGTGCGGGCAGCGGCACCCTGCTGGTTCGCACCCGTGCCGGCGATATCAACGATGCCGATTACCGCCATAGCTGCTACGACCGCGGCGGCATCACAGAGCGTCTCAGCATCCTGTCATCAGGAAAGCAGCCCCTGATCGCCAGCGCTTACCGCGCGGCCAGTGATGGTGGCTTCCAGCCGGCGGATATCGCGCGGGTGGAGGCGTTGGCACCTGTCCTGATGGCGGCCCTGGCCCGGCATGTCGATCTGACCAGCGCCGGGCCCTGCGGGGACGCGCCCGAGGATGTGACGCTGACCCTTCTGGCCGCCGGTGCTGGCCTGAGCCTGCGGGAGGCGGAGGTGGCGGCCAGCCTGATCCTGGGGCGGACGCAAGCGGAGATCAGTGGGGCGACCCGACTGACCCTGTCCAGCGTCGTGACCTATCGCCGCCGCGCCTATTGCAAGCTGGGGGTGATGGACAAGCGCGAACTGGTGACAGCGTACCGGCAGCTACGGTGTGCAGACACCCCTACCGCATCGCGTTGATAAAGCGCAGCACCGCGGGGGAGGGGTCGGATTTGCGCCAGGCCAGGTGCAGGCCGAAGGACAGGTCCAGATCCTCTACCTTGCGCAGCAGCACGCCCTGGCGGGGGACCTGCCGTGTCTGCTGGGTGAAGCCGATGCCCATGCCGACAGCCACCAGGCTCAACAGAATGCTGTCGGTTGCCGTTTCCTGCATGATGTTGGGCGAGAAGCCATTGTCCAGGCAGGCCTGCATCAGCCGGTCGAAATAGCGGGGCTGGGGCTTGCGGGCGGGGAAGATGAACCGTTCTTCGGCCAGATCCTTCATCCGTATCGGCAGGTTGGCCAGCGGATGATCCTCATGGATGGCCAGCACGATCTCACTGCTGCCCAGCGCGCAGGATTCCAGTAGCCCCTGGTTTTCTTCCGCCAGATGGATGTCATAGACAATGGCCACGTCCACCGTGCCATTGCGCAAGCCATCGATCTGGTTCAACGAACTCATCGGCAGAAGGTTCAGTTCCACCTTGGGCTCATCCAGCCGGAAGCGCAGCAGTTTCGCCGGGATGTCAGGATGGCGCGACGCGATCTCGCTGAACCCGATCTGTACCGAACCGACCTGCCCCGTGGCATAGCTTTTGGCGCGGGCGACAGACCGCTGCAGCTTTTCCAGGATGGCGTTTGTGTCTTCCAGAAAGGCCCGACCCGCCGGCGACAGCCGGACGCCGCGCGGCAACCTTTCAAACAGCTGGACGCCCAGTTCCTCCTCCAGATCGCGGACCTGCCGGGTCAGCGCCGGCTGGGCGATATGGATTGCCTGCGCGGCGCGACCAAAGTGCTCCTCGCGTGCAACTGCTTGAAAATAACGGAGATGTCGGAGTTCCATGAGTAATTGATACCGCGGCGGCATCGGTTCTGCAAGACAAAGAATTGGACGGTGAAGCCTTTGGGCGGCCAAAAATTGGGCATCGTCAATCAAGCGCTGAAGCGTCCATGAAAGGTCGTAGCGGATGAATAGTGACACGGCGGACGCCCACTCTCTTAATGGAACGCAGTATCTGCAAGTCGGCGGTGCGCGCCTGGAAATGCTGGTCAAGGGCGAAGGCAGGCCCCTGCTGCTTCTGCATGGCATGGACGGGGTGGAGGCACTGTCCCCCCTGATCGACCTGCTGTCCGCGACGCACAAGGTCTACGCCCCGTCACATCCGGGGTTCGGCGCGTCGGAACTTCCGCGCGCCTTTTCCACTGTCGATGACCTGGGATATTTCTACCTGGACCTGCTGGAACAGTTGGATCTGCGCGATATCGTGCTGGCCGGTTTTTCCTTTGGTGGGTGGATCGCGGCCGAAATCCTGGTCAAGAACAACAACCGCATTGCCCTGTCGGTGCTGGGCGCCCCGTTGGGCATCGAGACGGCTTCGCGCAAGGACCGCCGGGTTGCGGACATCTTCATGCATGATGTCGCCGCGGTGGAACAGCGGTCGCAGGTGACACCGGTGCCGAAGCTGGATCTTGCCAGCATGCCGGACGCGGTGCTGGAGCGGCGTGTGCGCAATGCGGAAGCCACCATGCTGTTCGGCTGGTCGCCCTATATGTGCAATCCCAAGCTGCGCCACCGTCTGCATCGGATTGCGGCGCCCACACTGGTCCTGTGGGGTGCAGATGACGCCATCGCCTCCCTGGAATATGGGCGTGACTACGCGGCAATGATCCCCGGTTCCAGCTTCGAAACGATCCCGGAATGTGGACATCGCATCTATGTCGACCGTCCCGAACTGGCGGCGCAGCGCATCGACCATTTCGCCCGCCGCGCCGTTACGGCTGCGGCCTAGGAGGTTTTCCATGAAAGTCTGGCAATTCAGCGAACAAGCCTACCACCCCGCCTTCGACGTACCGGGGCCGATGCGTATTACCCTGCCGCAGCATCATTGCGATCCGGTCGAGGCGGGGCGACTGATCAATCGTTACCTGGATGAGTATGTTCTGGCCGATGAGCTGGGCTACAACATCATGATCAACGAACATCATGCGGCGGCGACCTGCATGTCGACCTCCTGCATGACGACGCTGGCCATCCTGGCCCGCCAGACCCGGAATGCCCGGCTGCTGGCCCTGGGTATTCCCATTGGCAATCGGGCCAATCCGGTGCGTGTGGCCGAAGAGATCGCCATGGCCGATGTCATCTCCAACGGCCGGCTGGAGGTGGGGCTGGTCAAGGGGGCAGCCTACGAGGTGTTCATGTCCAACCGCCAGCCGGTACGGTTCATGGACCGGTTCTGGGAAGCGCATGACCTGATCACCGAGGCGCTGACCAACCAGGGCGAGAATTTCTCCTGGGACGGTGAATTCTTCAATTATCGCTCCATCAGCCTGTGGCCGCGGCCCATCCAGCAGCCGACGCCCCCCATCTGGATGACCGCATCCAGCGGTTCCAGCGCATCGCAGCAGGCCCAGTTCGGCTATGTCTGCGCCACTTTCCTGTCGGGCGCGGTGGCGCGGTCGGTCTTCGCCGCCTATCGCAAGACGTATCAGGAAACGCACGGGCGGCCCGCGTCCGACGACCGGCTGGCCTATCTGGGCCTGGTCTCCGTCGCCCAGGACCGCCGGACCGCGTTCCAGCGTGCTGAACAGATGAAGGCCTATTTCACCACGGCGGCGCGGCTGGACCCGCAGTTCCGCAACCCGGCCGGCTTCACGTCGGTGAAGGACAATGTCCGCCTGCTGAAGGCCGGGCCCAACGCCATCCGTCCGCGGTTGCGCGATGGCAGCCCGCTGCCGTCAGATCCGACGATCGAGCAATATATCGATGCGGGCCTGATGTTCGTGGGCACGCCCGACGACGTATTCGGCCAGATCAGCCGCTTCTATGCCGATGTCGGCGGGTTCGGCAATCTGCTGATGATGGGGCAGGCGGGGACCCTGGGCCATGCGGAGACGGTGGAGAACCTGACCCTGTTCGCGCGGGAGGTTGCGCCGCGTCTGTCCAGCCTGTCGATGGAGTCGCCCGACATCCGCTACGAGGCCTTCGCCTGAGCCCGGCCGGTTCCGTGACAGAGGCACCCGTAACCCTGGCGGAAGGGATGGAGGCCTATATCGCGGCCTTCAGGGCGGGACAGGCGGCCGGTGGCGGCACAGTGGCCGGCAGTCGGCTTGCTGCCGACCTGGGGGCCGATGCTTTCGCAAGGCCGCCAGCGGCGGGCTTGCAGCATCATGCCAGCTTCATCGTGGTGCCGGGGCGGGAAATCGCCGTCACCATCCTGCATCCGGGCCGCGACATCGAACGACCCTGCATCTGCTATTTCCATGGTGGGGGCTTCGTTTTCGGCAGCGTCGAAAGCTTCAACATCCTGGCCCAGAGCCTGGCGGAGGCGACAGGGGCCGTCGTCGTCAGCGTTCAATATCGGCGCCTGCCGGAGAACAGCTACCGCGCAGCGCAGGAGGATTGTCTGGCGGCGTTCCGATGGTGCGTGGAGAATGCCGGTCTGCTGGGTGTCGACCCGCGCCGCATCGCGTTGGCTGGCGACAGTGTCGGCGCCCTGTTCGCCACCCTCACGGCCATGCTGGCGCGGGATTTGGACCTGGAAATCAGGCCCGTATGCCAGTTGCTGATGTACGGTGCCTTTGACATGACAGCCGGGCGACCTTCCCACCGCCGGGGGCGTGACCCGCTGCTGACGGCCCAGCGGGTGGCGGATTTCATCCGTCTGTACCAGCAGTCGCAGCAGGCCGAGCCATTTCTGGCCCCACCCCTTTCGGCACCCAATCTCTCCGCATTGCCACCTGCTTTGGTGCTGATCGCGGAGCATGACCCGCTGCGGGAGGAGGGGGAGGAATATGCCGGCCGCCTTCGAGAGGCAGGGGGACAGGTTCAGGTGATGATGGCTGTGGGAATGATCCACGGCTTCCTGCGCGCCATTGCTTTGTCGCCAGCGGCGGCGCGGGAGATGGCGGCACTGGCCGACGCCATACGGCCCCTTCTGTGGGCCCATGACATGGAGAAAACACCATGAGTGAATTGCCGGAGAACATGGCCGCCGAACGCGGCCGTCATCTGCGTGAACAGATTTTCGGCGCGGACGGCATGAAAAGCCTGCTGGAGGCCGATGATTTTACCATGCCGCTGCAGGACGCCGTCACCCGCATCTGCTTTGGCGAGGTCTGGAGCCGGCCGGGCCTGTCGCTGAAGATCCGGTCCATGCTGACCATCGCCATGTTGGTGGGGCAAAGCCGGCCGGCCCAGCTTCGCAACCATGTGAAGGGCGCCATCGCCAATGGGGTTAGCAAGGAGGAAATCCGCGAAATCCTGCTGCACGCCACCCTTTATGCCGGCCTGCCGGCGGGCGCGGACAGTTGGCGGGAGGCCGCCGCAGCCCTGAGGGAAATCGATGCCTACTGACATCGCCGCTGAATCCGATCCGGCACGGATCGCCGTCGCCCTGCGTCGAGGCCTGCGCAGCCTGGCAAAGGCCGTCGTCGTCATCACCAGCCACCATCAGGGGCAACGTTTTGCCATGACCGCGACAGCCGTCAGCGAATTGAGCATGGACCCGCCTTCCATGCTGATCTGCGTGAACCGTTCGGCCAGCCTGTTCGAACCCCTGTCCCGAGGGGCGGATTTCTGCATCAACATCCTGGCGGCGCATCAAGCCGATATCTCCACCCTTTGCGCCGGCCGGGAGAAAGGGGAAGCGCGGTTCGGCCTGGGCGACTGGCGATGGTCGGCAGACGGCCATGCCTATCTGGCCGACGCACAGGCCAGCTTCCTTTGCCGCAACGTCGCGAACACGGAATTCGGCACCCATGGCGTGTTCATTGGCGTGGTGCAGCAGGTACATGACCTCACCCCGATCAATCCACTGGTCTATATGGATGGGCGCTACGGTTGTTTCACCATGGCCCCCCATTGATCCGACCGTGTGGGAAAAAGGGGCTGTCTCAGCGCAAAGCAGCGGCGACGGCCTTGCCGCAGGTTACGGTGTCGGCGGTGCCCCCCAGGTCGCGGGTCCGCAGATGGGGCTGCGCCAGGACCATCTCGATGGCGGACACAATGGCGGCACCCGCCCCATATTCCCCCAGATGATCCAGCATCAACGCCGCCGACCAGATCTGTCCGACCGGGTTGGCGATCCCTTGCCCGGCAATGTCCGGCGCCGATCCATGGACGGGTTCGAACAGGGACGGGAAGCGGCCATCGGGATTGATGTTGCCGGCGGGGGCAATGCCGATGGTGCCCGTGCAGGCCGGACCCAGGTCGGACAGGATGTCGCCGAACAGGTTGGAGGCGACGACCACGTCGAACCAGTCCGGATGCTGCACGAAATGGGCGGCAAGGATATCGATATGGTACTTGTCCCAGCGGATGTCGGGATATGACGCTGCCATCGCCTCCACCCTTTCGTCCCAGTAGGGCATGGTGATGGCGATTCCGTTGGACTTGGTAGCCGATGTCAGGTGCTTGCGCTCCCGACGCTGCGCCAGGTCAAAGGCGTATTTCAGGATGCGGTCGGTGCCGATGCGCGTCATCACCGTTTCCTGCATCACCACCTCGCGGTCGGTGCCTGGAAAGATGCGGCCGCCGATGGCGGAATATTCGCCCTCCGTATTCTCCCGTACGACGTAAAAATCGATATCCCCCGGTTGCCGGCCGGCAAGGGGGCTGGGCACACCCGGCATCAGCCGGACGGGGCGCAGATTGACATATTGGTCGAACTCCCGCCGGAACTGGATCAGCGATCCCCACAGCGAGATATGGTCCGGGACCGTTGCAGGCCAGCCGACAGCGCCGAAGAAGATCGCATCATGGCCGCTGATCTGCTGTTTCCAGTCGTCCGGCATCATCTTTGCGTGCTGCCGGTAGTAATCGCAGCTGGCAAAGTCGAAATGGTCGAACTGGAAATCGATCCCATACCGTTCCGCTGCTGCGTGCAATACGCGCAGCCCTTCGGGGACCACTTCCTTGCCAATGCCGTCACCGGGGATGACGGCGATGCGGTAGGCGCGCTTCTTGTTCATTCCATCAATCCTCATTCGATCAGGATGGCCCTGAAATCATTCACATTTGTGCGGGTAGGGCCGGTGAAGACCAGGCAGTCCATGGCCTGGAAGAAGCTGTAGCCGTCATTGTTGGCCAGCCGGTCTTCGGCGCAGATCCCCGCCGCTGTGGCCCGCGCCAGGATGTCGGGGCCGATCCAGGCACCGGCATTATCCTCCGATCCATCAATGCCGTCCGTGTCGGCCGCCAGCGCATGCACGCCAAGCTGACCGTTCAGGGCCAGCGCCAGAGCCAGCAGGAATTCCGCATTGCGTCCGCCGCGGCCTTTTCCGCGGACGGTCACACTGGTTTCCCCGCCCGACAGCAGCACGCAGGGGCGGGGAGCCGGGATTTCCCCACTCAACACGGCCCGTACGACGTCGGCATGCTCGGCGGCGACCTGACGGGCCTCCCCCTCAATCGCGCTGCCAAGGAACAGGGGCGCCATGCCGAACCCGCGTGCCGCCGCGGCCGCCGCTGCGATGGCATCCGCCGGTGTCGCCACCAGCACGGCCCGACCGGATGGAAGCGCCGCCAGGGATTTCGGCGTTTCGCTGGCTGGGTTCGACAGCCATTGCGTCACGGTCGGCGGCGTGTCGATGCGGTATTTAGCCAGGATGGCCGCGGCATCGGTTCGGGTGCTGCGGTCGGGGAGTGTCGGACCCGACGCGATGGTGGCCGGATCATCACCCGGCACATCCGAGATCAGCAGCGTGTGAACCCGTGCGGGGGCGGCCAGCTGGGCCAGCCGCCCACCCTTGACAGCAGACAGGTGTTTGCGCACGCAATTCATTTCCGCAATTGATGCGCCACTTTTCAGCAGGGCACGCGTGACCTGCTGTTTATCGCCCAGGCTCAGACCCGGTGCCGGTGCGGCCAGCAGGGCGGACCCGCCACCGGAAATGAGGCACAGGACAAGGTCATTCGGGGTCAGTCCCGTCAGCATATCCAGCATCCGTGCCGTGGCGCGGAGTCCGGCCTCGTCACTGACCGGGTGGGCGGCTTCCACCACCTCGACCCACTGGCACGGCACACCGTGACCGTAGCGGGTGATGACCATGCCCGACAGCGGAGCCTGCCAGTGCTTTTCCACAGAAGCCGCCATCGCGGCGGCGGCCTTGCCGGTACCGATCACGATGGTTCGGCCCGTTGGCGGTGGGGGAAGGTGGGGGGGCACGCAGACTGAAGGGGAGGCGGCGGCGACCGCCGCCTCCAGCAGCCGTCGCAACAGTGCCTGCGGTGGGCAATGCATTGGCTTACAGCCGCCAGGTAACCGTGGCGCCCACCGTGCGCGGCGGGTTATACGCGCCGAAATTGGCGCCCAGGAAGACGGCCTGGAAGGTGCGCGTTACCTCGTTGGTCAGATTTTTGCCCCACAGCGAGACCGTCCACTGGCCTGAGGCGGCCGTGTAGACGATGCGCCCGTCGACAAAGTGCGTGGCCGGACGCCGCTCCGGTCCCACATTGGCATTGTCGTCGTACATCATGCTTTCATAGCGATAATCGGCGGCGAACAGCAGGCTGCCGCCAATGGGCAGCGCCGTCTCGTAGGACGCGGTCAGCGTGAATTTGTGTTTGGGCGTGCGGGAGAGGCGGTTGCCCGAATAATCTTCGCCCGGTTCAGGTTCGAACACGTCGAATGTGGCATCGGTGTAGCCATAGCTGGCCGCCAGCCGCGCACCGGCGAACACGCGCCAGTTCAGCAGCGTCTCATAGCCCTTGATCGTGGCCTTGCCCGCATTCTCTGTGACGATGGACAGGTTGGGCAGGGTGCGGCGTGTTTGCAGATCCGTGTATTTCATCACAAAGATGGTGTTGTTCCAGACCAGCCGCCCGCCCAGGAAGTTGCTTTTCTGGCCCAACTCATACTGCGTGGCGAATTCCGGCTCGAACCCGTCGCGCGCTTCGGCGGCCGAACCTGGCGTGTCCTGGAAGCCGCCGCTTTTGAAGCCACGGGAAATCATGCCATAGAGCTGGTGGTCATCATCCAGCCGGTACTGGCCGCCCGTGCGCCATGTCCAGGCATCATAGCTGTCGGAAACGCTGACGTCGAAGCGCTCCGTACCGCGCAGCACCGCGGTGCCGGCTGTATTGGCGACCCGGTAATCCTTCTTGTCCTTGGAATAGCGCAAGCCGCCAATCAGGGAGAAACGGTCATCCAGGGCGATGGTGGCGTCGCCGAACGCTGCATAGCTGGTCAGTTTCGCCGCCTGGTCATAGATTTCCGTACCCGGCCGCCCGGTATCAATGATCAGCGTGTCGCGGCGGTCGGTCTCATTATTGTAGTTGTAAACCCCAGCCACCCACTGGAACCGGCTCTCGGGAAGGGCGTTCAGCCGCAGTTCGTGGCTGGAAAAATCGCTGGTCTCGTCATTGGCACCATAGATGTTGATGCGGTTGCCCGGCGCGTGACCACCGTCAAAATCATAGGCGGCGTAATATTCCAGATCGCGATAGGAGCCCAGATAGGTCAGGCTGGCGAAGGGCAGGTCCCAATCCAGCTGGCCCCGGGCGCCCCAGGTGTCGCGGTCCTGCTGACCGTCATCGGAACCCGCGGTCACCCTCCGATTGCGATCAATCGTCCACAGGGCTGCACGCGGGTCGGTCTGGTCGCGGTCCAGCACATGCTGTGCGGGGCCGTTGGCCCGGTCGCGCGTGCCATCAACGCCCAGCAGGATACGCACCTGGTCCGACGGCTCGCCATAAATTTGCAGACGTCCGCTGCGCGTATCCTGATCTTCCACCCGACCGCCGGTGAAGCTGTTGCGGACATAGCCGTCATGGGTGCGCCACGTGCCGCTGGCGCGGGCCGCCCACTTGCCCTCCGCCAACGGCACGTTGGCGAAGGCTGCGCCTTCAAGCCGTTCGTAATTGCCGACCGTTGCTTCCAGGCCGACATCGGTGCGGTCCAGTTCGGGCCGGTTGGTGACGACGTTGATGGCCCCACCCACCACGTTGCGGCCATACAAGGTCCCCTGCGGTCCCTTCAGCACCTCGATCCGCGCGACGTCGAACGCGTCGAAGGCAACGGCCGCCGGGCGGCCCAGATAGACCTCGTCCAGGAAGACGGCAGAACTGGGGTCGCCAGCGGCGCCGCGGTCGGATGAACCAATGCCGCGGATGGTGATGCGCGGCTGTGATGCCGGGAAAGCGTCGAAATTCAGGCCGGGCGTACGGCTGGCGATATCGTCGATCTGACGCAGGCGGGCCTGATCGATCTCCTCGGCGCTGAATGCCGTGACGGTGACGGGGACATCCTGCAGACGTTCACTGCGGCGCTGGGCGGTGACAATGATTTCCTCCAGCGCTTCGGACGGGGCCGCATCCTGCGCCATCGCCACGCCCGCAGGCAGCAGCAGCATGGCGGTCGTTCCAAAGCTCATGAACCGGCGACTGATCGCACGCATTCCGTATGTCCTCCCTGGGATGCTTATCCCCGGTCAATGGTTCGCCGGGTGTAAACTTAGCTTACGCAGGGTGGATGTCGTTGGTCAATATAATGGATGCAAAAATAATATGTATGGATGTCATTATTGACAGAATGAACCCACGATAGCAGGATGGGCTGAACGACCCTCATTCCCTTCATCCAGGAACAATGCGCCGTAGCGTGTGCGCCCCGAATGCCTGAGAACTGGCCCGGGGCCGCTTGTTGCCGCGGCTGCGGGAGGACAGTGCCTTGTTCGAACCATTGCTTTCGCCGGCCCTGGCGGGCACGGCGATGGTCACCACCTTCATGGTGCTGATCATGACCAAGCGGATGTCGGCCATCGCCGCGCTGCTGGCCATTCCCATCCTGTTCGGTCTGGTGGCGGGTGCCGGCGCGGGGTTGGGCGACATGATCCTGCAAGGTGTGCATCAGGTCGCGCCGACGGCCCTGATGCTGACCTTTGCCGTGCTTTACTTCGCCGTCATGATGGATGCCGGCCTGTTCGACCCGCTGGTGCGCCGGGTTCTGGCGATGGTTGGCGACGACCCCGTGCGCATCGCGCTGGGCACGGCAGTTCTGACCACGCTGGTATCACTGGACGGTGATGGGACGACGACAGCACTGATCATCATCACCGCTTTTTTGCCCGTTTATCGCCGGGTGGGCATGAACCCGCTGATCCTGGCGACATTGCTGGGCCTGTGCAATTCCTTGATGAACTATGTCCCCTGGGGTGGGCCGTCTGCCCGTGCCGCGGCTGCGGTCGGTGCGGATCTGACAAATGTTTTCGCCCCCCTGATCCCGGCCATGGTGACGGGCCTGCTGGCGGTGTTTACACTGGCCTGGCATCTCGGCCGGTCGGAACGGCGGCGGCTCGGCCAGCGCGATCACAATGCAGAGGCGCCGGCATCAGCGGCAGCTATGGAGGTTGATCGCGGTATCCGTCGGCCCCGGCTGTTCTGGCTTAATCTTGCGCTGACCGTGGGGCTGGTGCTGGGGATGATCCTGGGCCTGGCACCGCTGCCGGTGATGATGATGGGGGCGTTTGCTGTTGCCATCACCATCAATTATCCCCGCCTGCGGGACCAGAAGGCCCGCATCACCGCCCATGCCGACAATGTTGTGAATGTGGTGGTGCTGATCTTTGCTGCGGGTTCCTTTACCGGCATCCTGAATGGTGCTGGCATGGCCGATGCCATGGCCAGCGCTGCCCTGACGGTGATCCCGCCCTCCATCGGTGCCTACATGGCTCCGATCACAGCCCTGGCCAGCATGCCGTTGACCTTCGTAATGTCGAATGACGCCTATTATTTCGGCGTGGTTCCGGTCATTGCCAGCACTGCCGCTGGCTATGGGATCGATGCCGACGCCATTGCCCGCGCCTCGCTGATCGGTCAGCCGGTACACACGCTGAGCCCCCTGCTGGCGCCGATCTATCTTGCCTGCGGCCTGTTGGGCGTTGACGTGGCGGATGCCCAGCGCTTTTCCCTGAAATGGGCAGTGTTGATCTCGTTGGTCGTATTGGTTGCGGCCCTGGTAACGGGTGCCATTCCACTGCGGGTGGGGTGATCCATGCTCTACAAGGCATGGCGCTGGCTGTTGCTGGCGGTGGTGACCGGGATCCTGGTGGCGGGCTTGAAGGCGGCGGCGGTGCCGGCCGCCCTTCTGCTGGGGCCGTTGGTGGCAGGCATCGCCTTTGCGCTTGCCGGCATGGCCATCAAGCCCCCAAAGGATGCGCTGCTGGCCAGTTACACCATTGTCGGATGCCTGATGGCGGTAGCCATGGGCCAGACGATGGGGCCGGACCTGATGCGGCATCTGCCTTTCTTCCTGGCAATGGCGGCCGGAACCCTGCTGCTCAGCGCGGGCCTGGGTTGGCTGCTGGCGAAGGGTAGCTGGTTCAGCGGGGCGACAGCAGTCTGGGGGTTGGCGCCAGGCGGTGCCGCGGGGATGGTGGCTCTGGCCCATGAACGGGGTGACGATGCCCGTATGGTCGCGGTCATGCAATATCTGCGCATCCTGATGGTGACGGGCTCCGCCATCGCGCTGTCCGATCTGCTGTCAGGCTCCGCCATCCCGATCCATAAGGCAGGCTGGTTTCCCGTCCTTGATCCCAAGGGGTTGGGCGAAACGTTCCTGTTGGCCGCCGCCGGTGGTCTGGCGGCGCGTTGGCTGCGATTTTCCTCGGGGGCCTTCCTGGTCCCAGGGCTGGCCGGTGCGGCCCTGATTGCCGGCGGGCTGGCGGCGCCGTCGGTGCCGCCGCTGCTGGCCGCCGCCGCCTATGCCGTCATCGGCTGGAATATCGGTCTGTCCTTCACCAGGGAAACCTTGGCCGGCTGCGCCCGGTCGCTTCCGCGGATCATGACGGCGACTGTCGGGCTCATCGGACTTTGTGCGCTGCTGGGCACGGTGGTCAGCCGGGTCTGTGGGGTGGACTGGTTGACCGGGTATCTGGCGACGACACCCGGTGGCATCGACGCCATCCTGATCATCGGGGCCACCGTGCCTGTCGATCTGCCTTTCATCTTGTCGGCGCAGGTAGTGCGCGTGCTGCTGGTGCTGCTTGTCGGGCCTGCGCTGGTAACCCATGTCGCCCGCCGCCTGGGCTGAAATCATCCGTCTGCAATCGACCGTGCCATGGCCGATATGGCGCGACACACCTGGCATGGCCAGCGTTGCTGCGCAGACTGGACCGTCTCTGGTGCCCGGTTTCCGCTGCTGGTCCCCCCCCCCGGCGACCCGCGCCTTGGCGTTCCGGCATCCATCCGATGCGAGCTGTAATTGCATCCAAAACTTGACAGTATGAATGCAATAATTCATCCTGCCGTCACTGGCCTCGCAGCAGGCCTCTGCAATCATCTGGATTGAGCAATCATGTTGGACGGTCCGATCAAAATCCTGGTTCCCACCGGGTCGCTGGGTGCTGGCGCGCGGGAGGAAGAGGTGCGCTATGGCATCTCCCGCGGTGCGCATGCCATCGCTACCGACGCCGGCTCCACTGACAGTGGCGCGGCCTATCTGGCGCTGGGCATTTCCAAGAATAATCGCGGCTCCGTGAAGCGGGACCTGACCATCCTGATGCGGGCCGGTGCCGATGCCGGCATCCCGCTGATCATCGGTACCAGCGGCCAGGCCGGTGGCGACCTTAATCTGGACTGGACGCGCGACATCGTGGTGGAGGTGGCGGCAGAACTGGGCATCACGCCCCGGATCGCGTTGCTTTACTGCGAGCAGGAGAAGGCGCTGCTGAAGGACTATAACGCGGCGGGCAAAGTTCGGCCGCTGCCCCCGCTGGGGCCGCTGGATGACGCCACCATTGATGCCTGCGACCATATCGTGGCGGCCATGGGCCCAGAACCCTATATGGCGGCACTGGCGGCCGGTGCCGACATCATCCTGGGGGGACGCACGACCGACACGGCGGTCCTGTCCAGCTATGCGCTGCTGCATGGGGCGCCCGCCGGCCCGGCCTGGCATGCCGCCAAGATCGCCGAGTGCGGCGGGCAATGTACCGAGTGGCCGACCAGGGGGGCAGGGGTTCTGATCAGCATTGGCTTCGACAGTTTCGAGGTGGAGCCATTGTCGCAGGATAACCGCTGTACACCCGAAAGCGTGTCGGCCCACATGCTTTATGAAAACAGCAACCCCTTTCTGCTGACCGAGCCGGGCGGCATCCTGGACGTGACCGACGCTGTCTATCAGCAGGTGGGCGCGCGCAGCGTGAAGGTCACCGGGTCCGTCTGGCGCCCGCAGCCCTATACGATGAAGCTGGAAGGGGCCGGCAGCCGCCGGTTCCAGACGATCATGCTGATCGGTATCCAGGATCCGCATGTGCTGAACAATGTGGATGAGTTCCACGACCGGATGCTGGCCGCCCTTAACGACCGGGTTCACAAGACCATCGGCCCCGCGGCGGGGGACTTCCATATCTCGCTGCGTCTTTATGGCTGGAACGCTGTTTCCGGCGATCGGCCACCGCCCGGCACGGCGGCCCCGCGCGAAATCGGCGTGCTGTTCGTGGCCACGGCCGACAGCCAGGAGATGGCGTCGCAGATCGCCAAGGCCTGCAACCCGTATTTCTTCCACTTTCCCGTTGTCCTGGATGAGGAGTTACCCAGTTACGGCTTCGCCTTTTCCCCCGCCGATATCGACCGCGGGCCCGTCTACGAGTTCCTGCTGAACCATGTCGTTGAACTGGATGATCCGATGGCGCTGGTGCGCACGGTCTGGATCGATCCGAGCCAAGGGGGGAAGGCGTAATGCCCAAGCTGAAGGATGTCTGCCGGCATGTGCGGTCGAAAAACGCCGGGCCCTACTGGGTGACTTTCGACCTGTTCTTCGATGGGCCTAGGAATTTCCAGGCCTACCACGATCACCCGGCGCTGGGGCCGGATCTGTTCAAGCGCCTTTTCGGGGCCGATCCGGCGCTGGTGCGCCACTTTCCGGTGCCCAGCCTGAACATGGTCAAAATCTCCCATGCCCGGACCAGCCCGCAGGGCGGCATTGTGGAAAGGGACATGCATTGCGGTCAGCAATTCGTGAGGCTGCTGGACGTGGAACTGGCCTGATACCAAATCCCGGTGAGTGGAACTCATCGGGATTTGGTCCGGCGGCGACCGCCGCCGCGCCGCGCGTGCAGCGTAACCAAGCCGACGCGCTGTTGATCAGCGCGGCATGACGATGGCGTGCAGCCGGTGCCTGGTGGCCAGCACATGCTCGGTCATCAGACGCTGCGCTGCTGCGCTGTCTTCACGCCGGAATGCGCCGACCAGGGCCTCATGCTCTTTCTGGGATTCCAGGACATGGGCCGGCGGCGTGGTGGGCATCTGCCGGTGGCGGGGGGGCACGCAGGCGGCGATGGTCGGGCATAATCGGGCCACGTCGCCCAGCACTGGATAGATCAGCGTCATGCGGGTGGCGTTGCGCAGCACCTCGTTGCGTGACGCCTGCATGATGGACCGGTGGAACTGCCAGTTCAGTTGATACCAGTCATGTTCAATGGCGTCCGACCATTCGCCCCGGTTCAGGATGTCCCGGCCCCGCGCGACCAGATCCGCCAATCGCGCCAGGGCCTGCGGCTCCCAACCCTGGTCAGCGGCCGTGCGGGCGGCGATCCCTTCCAACGACGCGCGCACCTCGATGCTGTCGAAAACGTCCCGAACGGTCACGGTACGGACGGTATAGCCACGGTTGACGCTGTAATTCACCAGCCCTTCCGCCGACAGCACGGCCAGGGCACTGCGGATCGGCGTGCGTGACACGTCCAGGGTCGTGGCCAGGGCTTCGGCGCGCAGTTTGGAATCCGGTGCGATGCGTCCCGTCACGATCATCTCGCGCAACTGCATCAGCACGGAATGGGTTGCAGGTTCCGTCTGCTGGGGTTCCACCAGGACGTCCTGCGCCGCCGTCTCTTCCATGTCTGCCATCTCGCTCATCTGTTCCGCGCCCCGTCCGGTTTTCTTCTTAAAGCAACCAGGTGGTTATCGCGCAACCCTGATCATTGCCGACCGTCGGCGACGATGCAGCCGGGTGGCGGTTCCCTGCCATCCAGGATGGCCACCACCGATCGGGCGGCCACCAGATTGGTCAGCGCCAGCCCCTCATGCGATGAAGCGCCCGCGTGCGGCGTCGCCACGACATTGGGCAGGGCAAGCAACGCGTCCGTTACATGACGATAGCCGGGGTCGCCTTCGCTGACAAAGACATCGAGTCCGGCGCCACCCAGATGACCGGACCGCAGATGGTCCAGCAATGCCGCGTCGTCGACCAGGCCGCCCCGGGCGGTATTGATCAGGAATGCGCCCTTCTTCATGGCGGCCAGGGCCGGGCCATCCATGAGAAAGCGGGTGTCCGGCGTCAGCGGGGCGTGCAGGCTGACATAGTCGCTGCGCCGCAGCAACTCCGGCAGGTCAACATAATCGACACCCGTCTGGGCAGCATAGGCGGCGTCGGGGGTGCGCGTATGGACCAGGACCCTGGCATCGAAGCCCGACAGGCGGCGCACGACGCTTTTCCCGATGCGGCCCAACCCCACCAGGCCCACCGTCTTCTCACAAAGATCGTGGCCATTCAGGATGGACCAGTCGCCGGCCAGCATCGCCTGCTGGCTTTCCCTGAAGCGGCGGCCGACCGCGATCATCAGCCCGATAGTATGATCGGCCACCGCGGCATCGTTGCCCCCCGCTGCGATGGTCACGACCCTGCCCAATTCACGCGCTGCCTGGATGTCGACCCTGTCATATCCCACGCCACGCCGCGCGATGACCGCAAGATGGGGGAGCGCTTGCAGCAGGGCGCGCGTGACCCGGGCATGCCCGACGATCCAGCCCGCCGCACCATCCAGGATGCGGCACAGCGCCTCCACATCCAGATCGCCTTCGCCCAACCCCGGCGGCGGCGGTCTCAGATCGACCTGGCAGCCATGGGCACGCAGAAAAGCAAGAGAACGATCGTCGAAAAAACGCTGCGTGACGACGACCTTGCGGGGGAGCGGGGACGACATGGGTACAATGCTCGCGGAAAGTTACCGGAGCCGCCACTGTATCGAATTCACTAAAATTTGCATCCAATAATTATAATTATGAATCCCCCCAAGGCGCCGCTCACCTCACGCCTTCTCGGGCTTCTTCAACGTGATGGTCGGTTCATTCACCAACAGGGCCTTGGCCAGTGCCGGTTCAGGGCTGGAACAGACCGATAGCGTCCGGCACGGCCCGTCGCCTGCGGCCAGATAGGCATGACCCATTGTGCTGTCGAGATAGATGCTCTCGCCGGCTCTCACCAAAGTGGGGGCGTAGAACTCCGTGTGCAGTTCGATCGCCCCTTCCATCACATAGATGAATTCTTCGCCGGGATGCCGGACCAGGGCACCAAACTCTTCCATGGTGCGCGCGCGATGCTCGACCAGGATGGGAATCATCTTCTTGTGAGTGATGTCGGTGTTGAGATAGCGGTGTCGATAATTCTTCGTGGGAACTTCCGCATCCTCCCCGCCACCGCGATCAATGCTGCGTCGGGTCATCAAGGCCACCGGTGCCGCGGGGGCCACCACTTCGCCCGTCGGCGCCGGGTCGCCCGTGAACAGGGTTCCGATATCGACACCCAACCCCTCACACAGGCTGACGATCTTGTCAAAAGTCAGTGACATGCGATCATTCTCCACCTTTGACAGGGTGGAGATGGCCAGACCAGTGCGTTCCGCCACGTCGGCCAGGGTCCAGTCATTTTGAAGACGCAGCCGGCGCAGGGCCTTGCCAATCGGTGCTCTCCGCGTCATCTGTCCTGGACTCCCGGTTCTGCCCGCATTTTCCATTAAGGCGGGTTAGGTTAGCGCTTCGGAAAAATGAAAAATGCCACAGGGGCGGGGGGCAATGGAACCCCTTTCCCTGCGGCAAGTTACAGCAGTCGAAACGCGACCGGATACAGCCTCCGGATGGTCAATAGGTCAGATCAAGGCTGAGCCCGATGGTACGCGGTTGCAGGACGGTCCGGTCGATCTGGACCGGGCTGCCCAGAGCGCTGGTGATCAGGCCGGCGGCCGTCGTCGCGCGCGAGTTAGTGGCATTGCGGATATAAAAACGCAGAGCCACGGTGTCATTGCTGACGCCTGCATGCAGGTCCAGCACGCCGTGCGACTTGGTGCGCACATAGTCGGACGAGTTCTCAGCGGCACTGTTCACCGCCCCCGTCCAGCGATAGCCACCCCCGGCATTGCCGACCCAGCCGGCGACCAGATCCCATTCATGATCGGCGGTCAGGGCGAAGGAATATTTGGGGATCAGCGGCAGCCGGTCGCCATCCTTGGCCCCGACGCCCGGTACGTCGCCCTTGAAACTGGCATCCGTATAGGCACCATTGGCGCCCAGGCGCCAACCCTGCACCGGCACAAATACCGTTTCGAATTCCAGGCCAGCACTTTTGGCCTTGCCGCCATTGCGAAGGAACGAAACGCCGCCATTGGAGTCGGCAATCTGGATGTCCTTCCAATCGATATAAAAGACGGAAGCGTTGGCCTGTAAACGCCCGTCAAGCAAGGTGGATTTCATGCCGCTTTCGTAACTGACCAGCGTGTCGGCATCGACGCTGGATGGAACGTTGGGCAGGGCGACATTGGGGCCACCGGGGCGATAGGAACTGGCGACCCGCGCATAAAGCGTCAGGTCCGGGTTCACCTTCAGGCGCGGGCTTGCCATGAAAGTCAGCACATTTTCGGAAGAGTCACCCGGCACCCGCTGCTTGCCGCCCAACAGGGCGCCGTCAGAGATCTGTTCGAAATCCTGCTTGTTGTGGGCCCAGCGCAGGCCGCCGGTGATGTCGAAAATATCGGTCAGGGCGACGGTGGCATTGCCGAAAACGGCCACTTCCCGATAGGTCGTCGGCAGGCTGGCCGTTGCCAGCGGATCCAGGCCGGGGATGGGTTTTCCATCCATGAACTGGGCACTTGCGGCCTGCTGGTTGGTGCTGTCCTCCCAGGTGTAGAAACCGCCCAGCATCCATTCCAGGCTGCCGCCGCTGGGCGAGGCCAACCGTACCTCCTGCGTGAATTTCTCATGGTCCAGCAGCAGATCGAACCGCGACAGACCTGCCGGCAAAGCACCACCCGACAGGGCGGGGAAGGCCACGCCGTAGATGGAACTGGCATCCTGCACCGTTTCCACCTTGGCGGTGGAGTAGGAGGAGGCGGAGGTCAGGGACGCGAAATCCAGGTCCCAGTCGATGGTGGCCGTGTAGAGGTCCAGATCCTTCTTGAAGGGCTGGTCCATGTAATACTGGCTGTCCAGCTTTCCGGCAATGGGCCGGTCGGTCACCACGTCATAGGCGACGACGGCATTGTTGCGGGAATCCACTTTCTGGAACAGGGCCTGCAAACGCACCGTGACCGGTTCCACCGGACGCCACAGCAAGGCGACGCGGGCGCCCTTCTGGGTGCTGTCGTTGATATCATCCTCGCCGTTGCGGGAATTACCGATATAGCCCTGGTTCTTCTGGCGGTAGAGGCTGGCCTGCACCGCCAGGCGATCGGCAATCAAGGGCAGGTTGGCCTGTCCGCGCAGGCCCCAGTTGATCCCGCCGGCATTGTCGGTGGTCGACAGGTCGGTCCCCAGGCGGACCTCTGTCTTGTCCAGATCGGGCTTGCGCGTCACATATTTCAGCAGGCCGCCCATGGTGCTGGCCCCATAAAGCGTGCCTTGCGGCCCACGCAGCACTTCCACCTGCTGGATGTCATAAGGGAACAGGTCCAGGGCATAGATGGCGGCCCGGGCATAGTTGGCGCTGGATCCCAGCGGCGTATCGTCGATATAGGTGCCGACCGTGGCGCCCGGCCCCACGGGCGCCACGCCGCGCAGCGCCAGTGACACCTGGCCCGGCGTACCAGCGCTGGTAATGGCCAGACCCGGCATATAGGCAGCATAATCGGCAACCCCCGTGGGGCTGGATTGGGCGATCCGCTCGCCGCCCAGCACAGACACGGAGGCCGGGACGGTTTGAAGGTTTTCAAGGCGCTTCTGCGCCGTGACGATGATTTCCTCCAACAGCAGCGGTTCGGTACTGGCCGCCTGTCCCGCTGCGGGCAGAAGCGGAAACGCCGACAGAGCCATGCTGGTCAGAAGTCCTGCACGCCTGTACCGACGCCGTGTTTCACAGCTGAAAACCATGTGATCGCCTTTCCTGTCCGGGGCAGGGACCGTTGTCCGGTCCCCTTGCATTGGCGCGCAGGGTCCGGTTCCGGTGCCGCCAGGGGGGGCGGCCGGTTACGGAAGCGCGTCTCATTGATTACCAGAAAATTAAAACAGGCTTCCGCAAGGTGGTCAACAAATAATATTCCGATACGAAAAATTTTACATCCTTGGTCAAGGTTGCGACCTTCGACCTGTCACACAGCCCTGACCTCATGGCGCTGACTGCACAGGATCCACTTGGATTCTGACACCTTTCCACGGTGATCCAATTGCCTCACGTCCCGTGCGGTCGCCCTCCGTATCCGGGCCGTTGGATTTGAGCAGGCGATATCCAACAATTTACGATACGAAAAATATTTGACATATCGGGCAAGAGTGTCAAGCATGGGGGCAATGGAGGTTTCACATGCAGGAATTCGACATCGCGATCATCGGCGCCGGCATCGGCGGCGCCTCGCTGGCGGCGATGCTGGCGGAGGCGGTACCGGGGCGGCCGGTGCTGTTGGCAGAACGGGAAAGTTTCCCCGGCTACCACACGACGGGACGGTCGGCGGCGCTTTACAGCGTGCTTTATGGCAACAGCACCGTCTGCGTCCTGACAGCCGCCAGTCGCGCCTTTTTCTTGGAGCCGCCGCCTGGCTTTGCCGAGCATCCGCTGCTGACGCCGCGAGGGGTGATGTATGTGGCGGAAGCGTCCGGTTCCGACGCCGTGCGGGAAATCAAGGAATCGGCTGCCCGTACGGGTGCAAGGGCTCTGGAACTGTCACCGCAGGCGGCGCGGGAGATGGTGCCCATTCTGCATCCAGGCCCCTTGCGTGAGGCGCTGTGGGAGCCGGACGCCATGGACATGGATGTACATGCCATCCACCAGGGCTTCCTGCGCCGGGCCAAGGCCGGGGGCGTGGAACAGCGCACCGACGCCCCGCTGCTGGCGGCAGCCTGGGATGGTGCCGCCTGGACCCTGACCTTCCCCGACGGGCCTGTCCGGGCGAAAAAGCTGGTCAATGCGGCCGGTGCCTGGGCCGATGAACTGGCCCGCATGGCAGGCGTTCCCACGGTGGGGCTGATGCCGTTGCGCCGCACGGCCATGATGCTGGATCCCCCGGCGGGTTTCGACATCCACGCCTGGCCGGCCGTGATCGATGCCGCCGGCAGTTTCTATTTCAAGCCCGATGCAGGCATGATCCTGGCCTCGCCGGCCGATGAGACACCGTCTGCCCCGTGCGATGCACAGGCGGATGAATGGGACATCGCCGTCTGCATCGACCGCGTCCAGAAAGCGGCCGATCTGCCGGTGCGGCGGGTGTCGCGCAGTTGGGCCGGCCTGCGCAGCTTCGTGGCCGACCGCAGCCCCGTGGTGGGCTCGCCAGCCTGTCATCCCGGCTTCTTCTGGTTTGCCGCGCAGGGTGGATACGGTATCCAGATGGCGCCGGCGCTGGCGCGGGTGGGTGCCAGCCTGCTGGATCATGGTGCGCTGCCAGCTGATATCGCCGCCGCCGGCGTCACCATCGCCGACCTGTCCCCCGACCGTTGCAACAGGGATTGAGCCCATGCGCATGTTCATGGCCGTGCTGGCCACCGAAACCAACAGTTTCGCCCCCATGCCAACCGGTCTGGGCAGTTTTGAGGAATATGGCATCTTCCATGGCGATGCTTCCCGCCGACCGCAGATCAGCGAGGGTGGGGCCTTCCTGCGTCATTGGCATCGGCGGGCAGAAGCAGCCGGGGTGGAGGTGGTGGAAGGCCTATGTGCCTATGCCCAACCGGCCGGGCGAACGCTGGCCCCCGTCTGGGAGGGGTTCAAGGCCGAGGTGCTGGATGGTATCGCCAAGGCGGGGCCGGTTGACATGGTCCTGCTGCTGCTGCATGGCGCCATGATGGCCGTGGGTCAGGATGACTGCGAGGGTGACCTGCTGGCCGCCATCCGGGCGCAGGTCGGTCCGGATGTGGTGATCGGGGCTGAGCTGGATCCGCACTGTCACCTGTCCCCACAGATGCTGGACAGCGCCGACATCCTGATCGCCATGAAGGAATATCCGCATACCGACGGGATCGAACGGGCGGACGAACTGTTCGACCTCTGCCTGCGCACGGCCCGGCGGGAGATCCGGCCGGTGATGCGGGATTTCGATTGCCGGATGATTACGCTCTATCCCACGACCGTGGAACCGATGCTGTCCTTCGTGGCTGATATGAAGGCGGCGGAGGGTCGGGACAGTGTCCTTTCCGTCTCTCTGGCCCATGGATTTCCCTGGGGCGATACGCACTGGACCGGCACCCGCGTATGGGTGGTGGCCGACGGCGATGCGGTCAAGGCATCGGTCCTGGCCCGATCATTCGGGGAGCGGCTTTACCGGGTGCGGGAGGCGCTGCGCCCCAATGTCACCAGCATCGACGCGGCGCTGGACCGGGTTGTTGCGGCGCCCAAGGTGGCGGGCCGTCCGGCTGTCCTGGCCGATGTGGCTGACAATCCCGGTGGCGGTGCACCGGGCGACAGCACATTCATCCTGCGCCGTCTTCTGGACCGGGGCATCGGCAATGCCGCCATCGGCTGCTTCTGGGACCTGGGAGCCATCAATATCTGTGTGAACGCCGGTATCGGGTCGCATTTCGACTTGCGGCTGGGCGGCAAGTGCGGCCCGGCGTCGGGCGATCCGGTGGATCTGCCGGTGACTGTCCGCAATATCGTCACCGCCCATTTCCAGACGGGACTGGACAAGGAGCCGACGGCGCTTGGCCTGTCGGTCTGGCTGGAGGGGCCGGGCGGATTGCAGATCGTTTTGGCCAGCCAGCGCAGTCAGGTCTTCCAGCCGGATGCGTTTACCGGCCTGGGCATCGATCTGTCGGGCCTGGACCTGATCGTGGTGAAGTCGACCCAGCATTTCCACGCGGGTTTCGCGCCGCTGGCATCCTCCATCCAGTATGTCTCCACACCCGGCGCCATCGCCCCGGAATTCACCAGCATCCCCTATCGCACGCGCAAGCTGGATTTCTGGCCGCGCGTGGCCGATCCGTTGGGCCTGGATGCCTGACGGCAGTTCGCTCCAGAGAGAAACTTGACCCCGGACGGTTCCCCGTCCGGGGTTTTTATTTCAGCGCCGCTTGGCGATGGCCTCAATCTCTACCTTTGCACCGGGCAACATCAGGTCGGACCGGACCGTGGAGCGCGCCGGGCGATGGTCGCCCAGGGTCTGGGCGTAGGCGGCATTGAAGGCCGGAAAGTCCGCGATGTCGGTCAGCCAGACCGTCGTCTTCACGATGTCGGACAGGTCCAGTCCCTGGCCGGCTAGAACACGGGCCAGGTTGGCCAGAACCTGCCTTGTCTGTGCGGCCACATCGTCGGGCGCCACGATGGTGCCATCAGGCCCAAAGGCCAACTGGCCGGACAGGAAAATCAGATCGCCGGCAGCGAGTGCGGGCGACAGGGCGGGGATGATGGACATTGTCTGCAAACTCCGGGGCTGGTGATAAAAAACCCCCGGACGGCAGGCACCGTCCGGGGGTGAAGTGATGGAAAAAGCTTAGTAATTCAGGCTGAATCCGATCAGGTGGAACCGTTCGATCAGATACAGGAAGTAGATGAAGATCAGCACCATCAGGCTGGCCCGGATGCGGGCCCACCAGCCGGCGGCCGGGTCGGTCCACAGCTTCCAGGCGCGCCAGCCGGCCGGGAACAGACCCAGCAGACCCAACAGGCCGGACAGTTGCAGCAACCGTAGCTGCAGATCCAGTTCACCGAACATCAGCGGATCGACGGCCAGCGCCATGACCAGACCGAAGCCGGCCAGACAGGTCACCGACAGCAGGCTGGCCACCCGCACCAGCCGGTCGGCCAGAAGGTGCTGACCCGTCAGCGGATGCGCCACGCCATAGCGACGGCGGACAATGGCGGCCACGGGCCACCAGATGACGGTAAACAGGGCGATGCTGATCGACAGGGCGATGGCCGGCAGGTTCCAGCCCTTGTTAATGCTGGCGGGAACGGGCTGGGCTACGAAGATGGCGGGGTAGTCGTCGGTGGTGATGGCGGTGACGCGGCCGTTCTCGTCCGTCTTCGTGTGCATCAGGCTGTCGCTGCCCGGCTCCTGCCAGCGGTCGGGTGCCACCTCCCGCCAGTGCTTTGGCTGGCCGGCATAATCACGGAACAGGGTGAAGGTGACGGTACCGTCATCATTGGTCACCAGATCTCCCTGGCCCAACAGGTTGATGACGCTGACCAGGGTGCCTTCCGCCCGGCGGGACATATAGAAGGTGCCGCCGACCGGTATTTTGCGCTTCACGGGTTCGGCCTTGGGCGCTTCCGCTGCGGCCTTTGCCGGGAAGTAGCGGTCGGCGAACATGCGGTGCAGTTCGGTGCGGATGGGGCCGCGCGACACCTCATCCCCCGTGCTGTTCATGGAGATGTAGAGGCCGACCCCTTCATCCAGCCACATGGCCAGGTCGCTGTGGAACAGGGTCGTGTCGCCACCATGGCCCATGATGCGATAGCCGTTGCGGTTCTGCTCATAGAAGCCAAGACCCATGGCCAGTTCCTGGCCGGGCAGGGGGCGATATTGCGGCTTCCACATCTGGGCCAGGCTTTCCGGCGTCAGGATGCGCCCGTTCGGGCCTTCCCCCCTGTTCATCAGCGCAATCATGAACCGGCCCATGTCGGCGCCACTGGCCGACAGCGAACCGGCCGGGGCGTGGTTCACCACCTCGAAATCCTGTGCTGGCGCGCGAGATGACAGATAGCCCTTGGACATCAGCGGCGCCAGATTGGCCGGCAGGGGCTGGGCCATGCTGGAATGCTGCATCCCGGCGGGTGCCATGATGTGCTTTGCGACGTAATCCTCGAACTTTTCCCCGCTGACGCGCTGCACGATCAGGCCGGCAAGTGCCGTGGCATAGTTGGAATAGGCCGGCACCGTGCCCGGCCGGAACGCGCGTTCCGGAACCCAGCGGGACAGCAGCTTTTCCAGGTCAAGCGGGCTGTTCTGCCCGCGCACGATCAGGTCCTTTACCGTCTCGGAGAAGCCGGCCGTATGCGTCATCACATGACGCAGCGTGATCGGTTCCGGCCAGGTGTCCGGGATCTTGAAGCCCAGATATTTGTTGATATCGGTGTCCAGGTCGATGCGCCCGGCCTCAACCTGCTGCATCACCGCGACCCAGGTGAACAGCTTGGAAATGGAGCCCGGCCGGAACAGATGCTTCTCGGGGTCCACCGGCTCGTTCGTTTCCCGGTCGGCAACGCCGTAGCCCTTGGCGAACAGGATCTGTCCGTCCTTCACCACGGTCACCACTGCCCCCGCGATATCCCCGCGCTTCAGCGCGTAGGGCAGGAAGCCGTCGACCATTGTCTCCACATCCTCCCGCGTCAGGGGATGAGCGACCGGAGCCGTGGCCTGCACGGCCGATCCGGCCGCAGCCGCCGTGGCCGGAACCGCCGGGACCGGGTCCTGGGCCAGGGCCGGTGCGGCCGACAGCCAGGTGGCGGCCAATAAAGGAACAAGCAGGCGTTTGCGCAGTGTCATGGATCTAACCCCTGTTCGTTGGTTGTGTTTTTAATTCAAGCTGTTGCCGTGGCCGCCAGATTCTGTCGCACGCGGCGGTAATGGGGCAGCGACCGCCACATGGCGGCAGCCGACAGGGCCAGCAGCGGAATGCCGGTCACACTGATCGAAAGGCCAACCGACAGCGGGTCGGCGAACACATGGTCGGTGGTCACAGCCACCAGCGTCGGTCCCAGGCCGAGGCCGAAGGCCGTGTAGGCAAAGGCCTGTACCGCTGTTGTCATGCCCCGCAGTTCCGACGGGACCAGATCCAGTATGGCCGCAATCCCGACGCCGGCGCCGATGGCCAGCAGGAAGGCATAGGCCGTGAACAGGCCCAGCGACAGGCCGGCGCCAGGCATGACCGCAAACAGCAGGCAGGGCACGCCGGCGCTGACAGCCGATGCGGCCACCAGCGGCTTGGCGGTGGAATGGCCGCGTGCTTCCAGCAGGTCGGCCAGCATGCCGCCGGCAATGGTACCCAGCCCGGCCACGCCGATCAGGATGGAGCCCAGCGCCGTGCCGGTTTCGGACGGCGTGAAGCCATACACCCGCATCAACAGTGACGGTGTCCAGCTATTGGCCCCATAATCAACGATCTGCGTCAGGGTCAACCCGCCCAGCAGCAGACCGAAGGCCCCGCGGTTGTCGACAAGATAGCGGCGCAGCATGACCAAACCGGGCTTTGCCGCACCGCCCAGGCTGTCCTGGCGTTCCGGTTCCCGGATCGTGGAGACCAGCAGCGCCAGAACGACGCCGGCCAGTCCCAGCGTCAGCAGTACGGCACGCCAGGGCGCGACACCCGCTGACTGTGCCAGACCCGACAGCGCCCCCAGGCTGAACACATCGATCAGGATGCCGCCCACCAGCGTGGCCATGCCCGCGCCCATGATCATGCCGCCGATGAAGATGGCGACTGCGGTGCCGCGCCGGTGCGGGGGAAACAGGTCCGGCACCATGGACAGCACGGCCGGTGCCAGGGCTGCCTCCCCGATGCCGACCAGAATACGGGCTCCGAACAACTGGCCATAGGATTGGGCCAGTCCGCACAGTGCCGTCGCAACGCTCCACAGGCCGATGCCGGCCAGGATCAGGTTACGGCGGCCATGCCGGTCCGCGTGCCGCCCCATGGGCAGGCCGGCGAAGGCATAGATGATGGCGAAGGCGGCCCCTTGCAGCAAACTGACCTGCGTATCGCTGATCGACATTTCCGCCCGGATGGGCGCGACCAGCAGGTTCAGGATCAGGCGATCGGTGTAGGAAAGGACGGCGGCCAGCGCGAAAATGACGATGGCGTACCAAGCGCGGGCATCGGCTTCCCGCTTGGGGCCCGGATCGGGCGGTGATGAGGTGACCATCCCAGCTCTCCCTGTTGTTCTTTTCTTATAATAAAAAAGTTTCCGAAATGATAGTGCCACTTTATGGCCTGCCGGACCGGGACCAATTGAAGCCAGTTGCGAGGGTGAGTCCCGGATATGCGCCATAAAACCGGCCGATTTCGGCCTGGCGCGGCGCAATCAGCTGTCTTTCGTAACAATCGCGGCACGCCGGCTGGTGATGAGGCAGCCAAAGAATGCGGAAAGTTTATTTAACATAAGAAAAGTGCAGCCACCGCCGCAGATCGGTTCCTGGCGGGCGGCGACATCCTTCTATGGTTCCACCCGGCACAAAACCGGATTAAACTGCGTCAGTTAGTGAACTGTTCGGATGATGTTGGATTGCAGTTGTGACAGAAGACCGCGAACTTTTCCCACGTTTCCAGGCTTTGATGGAAACGGTTCCCGATGGCGTCATCATCATTGACGACCGGGGGCTGATTCAGTCCTTCAATCCGGCTTGCGAGACCCTGTTCGGCTGGAAGGCGGCGGACGTGATCGGTCGCAACGTCAAAATGCTGATGCCAGCACCCTATCAGGCTGAACATGACGGGTATCTGGCCCGCTACCAAGCGACGGGTGAGCGTCGGATCATCGGCATCGGGCGGGAGGTGACGGGATTGCGCCGTGATGGCAGCACCTTCCCCATGGAATTGTCGGTTGGCGAGGCGCAGCAGGAGGGCCCCCCGGTTTATATCGGCATCATCCGCGACATCAGCGACCGGCGCGCCGCTGAGCAGGCCTTGCGCAACCGCGAAGCGCGTCTTGCCTCCATCATCGAAACCATTCCCGACGCCCTGATCGTGATCGACGGGCAGGGGCTGATCCGATCATTCAGCCCCGCCGCCCAGCGCCTGTTCGGCTATCAGGAGGCGGAGGTGCTGGGCAGCAATGTCAGTATCCTCATGCCATCCCCCTATCGGGAGCAGCACGATCATTATATCGCCCGGCATCTGGCCACGGGGGAGAAACGGATCATCGGCACGGGTCGCATCGTCTCCGGCCAGCGGCGGGACGGCTCCGTATTCCCCATGGAACTGGCGGTGGGGGCGGTGGATCTGGAGGGGGAGCGGCTTTTCACCGGCTTCATCCATGACCTTACGCAGACACAGGCCACAGAGCGGCGGTTGCAGCAGCTTCAGGCGGAACTGCTGCATGTCAGCCGGGTCAGTGTCATGGGACAACTGGCATCGGCCCTGGCCCATGAACTGAACCAGCCATTGACGGCCGTGGTCAATTACATCAAGGCGTCGATGCGCCTGATCGAACGACCAGATGCTGCGGAAATGGCGCTGGTGCGGGAAGCAATGGAAAAGGCGTCGCAGCAGGCGCTGCGGGCCGGGCAGATCATCCGTCGGCTGCGCGATTTCATTGCCAAGGGCAGTACCGATCGGCGCACCGAGAGTCTGGATGGAATCATCGAGGAAGCCGTCGCGCTCGCCATGGTAGGGGCCAAGGATACCGGCGTGCGCCTTGAAATGGATCTGCATCGGGAGGAATTGCGCGCCACCATCGACAAGATCCAGATCCAGCAGGTGCTGCTCAATCTGATCCGCAACGCAGTGGAGGCCATGACGGGTCGCCCGCAGCGGGTCCTGTCCATCGCGACAGCACCGGTGGATGGCGAGGACATGGTGGAGGTCCGCGTGGCAGACACGGGGCCAGGACTGGACGAGTCCGTCATGGCCACCCTGTTTCAGCCCTTCATCAGCGGCAAGGAGCGGGGCATGGGGCTGGGCCTATCCATCAGCCGTTCCATCATCGAAGCCCATGGCGGCCGGCTTTGGCCCGAACGAAACGAACGCGGTGGAGCCACCTTCCGCTTCACCCTGCCGCTTCTGGAGATGAATGAAGATGACCAAGGCGCCTGACCCGATGATCGCGGTTGTCGATGATGATGGCGCGGTGCGCGATAGCCTGCGCCTGCTGCTGCTGACGTCGGGGTATCAGGTGGCGGCCTTCTCCTCCCCCCTTGATTTCCTGACATCCGAGGCGCCTGAACGCTGCGCCTGCCTGGTGGTGGATGTGCGCATGCCGGAAATGACGGGGCTGGAGGTGCAGGAACGGCTGGTTGCGGCCGGCCGCGGGATTCCTGTCATCGTCATGACCGGTCACGGTGATGTGCCCCTGGCTGTGTCGGCCATGAAGGCCGGGGCCGTGGATTTCATCGAGAAGCCGTTCGAGGAGGAGGTGTTGCTGACCGCACTGCACACGGCCCTGTCACGTCCCCGCACAGCCGCGGTGGCGGCGACCATCGCGGAGGAGGGGCCATCGGCGGACATGCTGGCCAGACTGTCGGCGCTGACCCCGCGTGAGCAGGATGTGCTGCAAGGGCTGGTGGACGGAAAGCCCAACAAGATCATTGCCTTCGATCTTTCCATCAGCCCCCGCACCGTTGAAATCCACCGTGCCCGCGTCATGGAGAAGATGCGGGCTGACAGCCTGTCGCAACTGGTGCGGCTGGCATTGGCAGCGGGCATCCGGCCGCGGGTGGGTTGATCTTCATCAATTCGGGTCGGCATACGGGGAAACCCTTATTTCTTCCGGGACGATGCTTTTTTAAATTCGGACATATCAATGGATCGGTGCCAGCCCGGCATCGGTCCCAATGTCCAGAGGTTAATCGTGGCCGACGCACCGTCCGGCCGGGTCTATGTCGTCGATGATGACGAGTCCGTCCGGGATTCCCTGAAAATGCTGCTGCGGCTCTATGGGTTCGAGGTGGACCTGTATCCTTCCTGCCGAGACTTCATGGCCGCCTTCGACGGCCAGGCCGGCTGCCTGCTTCTGGATCAACATATGCCGGGCATGACCGGGATCGAATTCGTGGAACGCCACGGGCAGGACCTGCAGGGCGTAACGGTGGTCATGATGTCGGGTCGCCGGGAACCCGAGACGCAGGCCCGTGCCGACAGGGCCGGTGTTGCGGCATTCCTGGACAAGCCCGTCGATCCTGATTGCCTGGTGGATGAGTTGCACCGGCGGCTGCCGGCCCGCGCGCATTCGTAAACCGGCGCGGCGGATACGGGATTTTACGTAGGTAGAAGACCGAACTGATCCGGCAACGCAACCGGCGCTAAAGTCTGCGCATGAACGAGAACGGACCGCCAGGCGGTCCCGCAGAACGGGAGCCCGATGACCATGACGCTCGCCTTTGCCCCAGCTTCTACCGTCCCCGTCAGCCCGACCCTGTTCCAGCCCGGTGCCGTCATGGCGACGGTGGCAATGCCCGAAGCCGTCATCAACCCGTTCATCCTTTGGGCGGATGAGTGCAACAGCTATGACCGCGACCAGACCATCTTCTCCGAAGGCGACCCGGCAACCAGCGTCCGCATCATCACCGCAGGCATGGTCAGGATCGTGCGGCTGCTGGCCGATGGCCGGCGCCAGATCATCGGGTTCCTTCAGCCCGGCGACATGCTGGGGCTGGCCCTGGCAGGCAATTATCTCTATTCGGCTGAGGCGGTGACCCCGGTCACGCTGCGGCGACTGACCCGATCACAGCTCGACGCCCTGCTGGAACGTGATCCCGACCTGCGCAAGCGTCTGCTTGCTGCCACGGCGACGGAGCTGCAGGTCGCGCAGGACCAGATGGTGCTGCTGGGGCGTAAGACGGCCGTTGAACGTCTGGCCAGCTTCCTTCTGGTCCAGGCCAAGCGCCGTACCCCGGAACCGGAAGACCATTGCCGTGTGGATTTGCCCATGACCCGCGCGGATATGGCGGACTTTCTGGGGCTGACGACGGAAACCGTCTCACGCGCTGTCACCAAGCTGAAGACCAGCCGCCTGATCCGCCTGATGTATGGCAATGTCGTTGAGTTGCTGGATATCGCGGCCCTGACCGATCTGGCAGAAGGGTACTGACATCGCCCCGCGCGCCATTCATCAAGAAGCTGCGTGCGGCGGCCCAAGGCCAACCCCCGTCATTTGCCGTCGTTGTCCATCCTGTGTCGGCCGGATTTGTGTATGATGCCTCCAGGCCTGCGCAGCACCGCTGAAATCAGCCGGCTGCCTGCGATGGAAAATCAAAGAATGACTGACCGCACCGATACGGCAGGGGGAATTTTCGATGAGTTTGGACGGTTTCGATGTGAAGCTTCTATCCGCTATCCAGGAGAGAGGCGATATCACACTGGGTGAACTGGCCGAGAAGGTCTGTCTTTCGTCTTCCCAATGCTCCCGTCGCCTGCAGAGATTGCGGGAAGACGGTTATATCAGCCGGGTCACGGCGCTGTTGTCACCGCAGAAGCTTGGCTTCTCCCTCAAATCCTATGTGGTGGTGGTGCTGCGCTCTCACGCCGGGGAGCATACGTCGGAATTCTCCGCTTTCGTGCAATCGTCTCCGCAGATCCTGGAATGCTGCATGCTGACCGGTGATGCCGATTACATGTTGAAGGTGGTGGCCGCCGACCTGAAGGCCTTCGATCAATTCGTCCAGGGATTGCTGCGGCTTCCGTGCATCGCCACTGTCCGTTCCTCCCTGGTCCTGCGCGACCTGAAGGAAACGACCGACTTGCCCCTTCCCATGTGACCGTTTCGGGTGCGGCTGGTGCAAGTTTGTTGCGCCAGTCCGCGCTTTCAGGATGATGAATGCAAAGTTTTGTCGCTGAACATTGGCTATAATTCACTGACCGACTGGACGGTCATCGAATTATAGCGGGGACGACATGATCTCTCATAACCGGCGCAGCGTGGTTGATGAGATTCCGCGCAATGCACCCGATCCCTCCTACGACTGGCGCCGGATTACGCATCTGCTGCACGTCTCCCGCGCGCTGGACGAGTTGGAGGAGAAGGTCCTGGTGCCGGAGCGCAAGGTTCTCTACCAGTTCTCCGCGCGTGGGCATGATATGGCGCAAATCCTGTTGGGTTCGCGCCTGACCGACAAACATGACGCCGCCTGTGGTTATTACCGGTCACGCCCCATGCTGCTGTCGCTGGGGGTGGACATCGCGGATGCGTTGGGTTCGTCCATGGGCCGGGCCGGCGGCTATTCCGACGGGCGCGATATCGGTGTCGTCTTCAATTATCCCAATCGGGACGGCGCATCGGCTTTGCCCATGTGTGGTGGGGTGGGCGCGCAATATACGCCGACGGCCGGCTGGGCCCAGGCCGTTGACTATTATACCCGGGTACTGAAACGGCCGGATTACGAAAAATCCATCGCCGTGGTGCTGGGCGGGGACGGGTCGGTTGCGGCAAACGGCTTCTGGGCGGCCCTGACCATCGCCACCACCCAGCAATTGCCGATGCTGTTCTATATCGAGGACAATGGCTTCGGCATTTCCGTTCCGTCGATCATGCAGACGCCGGGCGGCAACATCGCCGCCAACCTTGCCAGCTTCAAGGGCCTGACCATCCTGGCCGGCGACGGGGCGGAACCGGCGGAAGCCGCGCGTCTGATCGACCAGGCAGTGTCCCATGTGCGGAACCGCAAGGGTCCCTGCCTGCTGCGCCTGACCGTACCGCGCCTTCAGGGCCATTCGTTCCAGGATACTCAGACCTATAAATCGCCTGACATCGTGGCATCCGAATGGGCACGCGATCCACTGCCGCGGCTGAGGGAATATCTGGTGCCGGCCGTACTGGAGGAAGGGGAGTGGGACGCCATTGCCGCCACCGCGAAGGCCGAGGTGGAGGCTGCCCGGGCGTCGGCGGAAGCGCGACCGGTCGCGGACCCCACCGGTGTCATCCGTCATGTCTTCGCCGAGCAAGGCGAGGTGCAGGTGCAGGGCGGGCAATGGTCCCATGGCTATCTGCCGCCGCCATCGGTGGCGGAGCCGCGCCCGGAAGGCCAGCGCCTGAACATGGTGACGGCCATCCGCCGCACCCTGGACCAGGAAATGACCGGCAATCCCCGTGTCGTCCTGTTCGGGGAGGATATCGGCCCCAAGGGCGGGGTGCATGCTGTGACCCTGGGTCTGCAGGAGAAATATGGCACCACCCGCGTCTTCGATACCAGCCTGTCGGAAGAAGGCATCGTGGGTCGGGCCGTCGGCATGGCGCTGGCCGGGCTGATGCCCGTACCGGAGATTCAGTTCCGCAAATATGCCGAACCGGCGATGGAACAGATCAATGATTGCGGCACCATGCGCTGGCGCACCAATAACCGGTTCGCGGCCCCCATGGTGCTGCGGGTGCCGGGCGGCTTCTTCAAATGCGGGGACCCCTGGCACAGCCAGACCAACGAGGTACAGTTCTGCCACGCGCCGGGTTGGAAGGTGGCTGTTCCGTCGAATGCAGAGGATGCGGTGGGCCTGCTGCGCGGGGCGTTGCGCGGCAATGATCCGGTGCTGTTCTTCGAACACCGCGCCATGCTGGACGATCCCTGGGCCCGGCGCGCCTGGCCGGGCGATGATTATGTGCTGGAATTCGGCAAGGCGCGCAGCCTGACGGTGGGTGACGACCTGACCATCGTCACCTGGGGTGCCATGGCGCCCCGCTGCCAGATGGCGGCGGAGGGGCGGTCGGTGCATGTCATCGACCTTCGGACACTGATGCCGTGGGATGAAGCTGCGGTGCTGGCATCTGTCCGGCGAACGCGGCGCTGCCTGATTGTGCATGAGGATATCCAGACAGCGGGCTTCGGGGCGGAGATCGCGGCCATCGTCGCCGACAAGGTGTTTCTGGACCTGGATGCGCCCGTCGCCCGCCTGACCATGCCCGATATCCCCAGCCCTCATAATCCCGTGCTGCTGGATTGGGCTGTACCGTCGGTCGAGCGCATCCGCGCAAGGATCGACGAACTGATCGCCTTCTGAAACAGGGGGAACAACAAGTGATCGACATTCTGGTCCCCCTTGAACAGGAGGGGACGAAGGCCATCGTGCGCGCCTGGCTGAAGAAGGTGGGCGACAGTGTGGCGGCGGACGAGCCGCTGGTGGAACTGGAAACCGACAAGGTGACGCAGGAGGTGCCGTCGCCCGCCGCCGGCATTCTGGCGGAGATCACCTTGTCCAGTGACAGCGAAGCCGTTCCCGGCGCGCTGCTGGGTCGGTTGGCCCCAGCGGGCGTGGTGGCGTCAGAGAGGCAAGACGCCGACGCGGATACACCGTCCGCCCCGCCCGAAATAAGGGAAACCCGCTTGTCGCCGTCGGCCAAGCGCGCGGCCCGGGAACTTGGCGTCGATCCTTCGGGGCTTTCGGGGACGGGCATCGCCGGTCGTGTCACCCGCGCGGATATCGAACGTGCCGCCGCCGCCGCTCGTGAAATACTGCCGACGCCGCCGGTGCCTCCGGTGGTCTCGCCGCCTCCGTCGGCACCGCGACCCGTCATGGCGGAGGTGCCGCCGTCATCCGGTGTCAGGTCCTACAGCATTCCGCACGACAATATGCGCCGCCGCATTGCCGAGCATATGTCGTACTCCCTGACCACGGCGCCGCATGTCACGTCCGTGTTCGAGGCGGATTTCAGCGCCATCATGGCCCACCGCCGCGCGAACAAGGTTGGTTTCGAACGGGCGGGTGTCAATTTGACCTTCACCGCCTATTTCATCGCAGCGGCCGTCAAGGCCATGAAGGTAGCACCCAGCATCAACAGCCGCTGGCACGACGACCGGCTGGAAATTTTCGAGGACGTGAATATCGGCGTCGGCACGGCGCTGGGGGACAAGGGTCTGGTCGTTCCTGTGGTCAGGGGCGCCCAGGACCTGTCCCTGCAAGGGATCGCCACCCGCCTTCAGGATCTGACGGAGCGGGCACGCCAGGGTCAGTTGACACCGGCCGACATGCGCGGTGGCACCTTTACCATCTCCAACCATGGTGTTTCCGGCTCCCTGGTGGCCACACCCATCATCATCAACCAGCCGCAATCGGCCATTCTGGGGATCGGCAAGCTGGAGAAGCGGGTGGTGGTGCGGGAGGTGGATGGGGTGGATACCATCCAGATCCGGCCCATGGCCTATGTTTCCCTGACCATCGATCATCGTGTTGTCGATGGTCACCAGACCAATGCCTGGCTGTCGCGGTTCGTGCAGGCACTGGAATGCTGGCCACCAGACGCTGGGGGGTGAGCGGCAGCCCTTCAGGGGCCATCATAACGGATGGCCTGGGCCGCCGCTGCCGATAGGATGAAACCAATGGGCCGGTCAGCCTCTTCCCGCAGATGCGCGATCAGGCTGGCCGTGCGGGCCAGCAGCGATATGCCCTTCAAGGCTGCCAGTGGAAAGCCGGCATCCAGCATCACCGCCGGGATGGCCCCGTTGACATTGATGGGCAGGTCCCGGCCCAGGGCTGTCGGCAAGGCCGCCTTGATGGTCCGCAGCATGGCAACATGGGCACCTGACACGCCCCGCTGATCGGCCAGGGCCAGCAACCGGTGGGCGCGGGGATCGCCGCCGGAATGCTGCGGATGTCCGAAACCGGGGATGGCCCGCTTCGCCGCCCGGCATTCCGCCAGCCGGGCCGTTGCCACCGCTGTTGCGTCGCCACCGGCCGCCGCCTCCACCAGATCGGCCAGGAAACGGCCTGCCACCTCCGCGCTGCCCAGCACAACGCTGCCACAGCCCGACAGGCCGGCGGCAACTGCGCCCTGAAACGCCTCTGGGGCGGCGGCATAGGTCATGCGCGCGGCCACGACGCTGGGCACCAGCCCATGTTCGGCGATGGCCGTCAGCACGGCATCGGCCAGGAACCGCTGATCCTCGCTGGGCTGCGTGCCCGTAACCAGCAGCCAGAAATAACTGGTGAAATCCATCTGCCCGATGACCTCTGTACACAGATCCAGACCCCGCACGCAGATATTGTCCGCGTCGGAAGTGCAGATGGAGGTCAGGGGCTGATCGGTCTTGCCGATACGCATGGTGCCGCTCCGCTGTTCGTCTGCCAGCAGCTAACGACAAGGTTCCTTCTCTGGCAAGGGAAATTCGATAATCGAAGTTGATTTCGATAATCGAAGTCTATATATCGTGAAACGAGGCAAAGGCGCCCGACCTCCTGCCGCCGGGTCGCAACCGGCCGCACCGGCGCGCATCTTCGGTCTCCCCCCGATTGGAGCAAGATATGGCAAAGGTCCTGAAGGACGTCCGGGTCCTGGAAATGGGCACATTCATCACCGGCCCCGCAGCGGGCATGCTGCTGGCTGATCTGGGTGCCGATGTCATCAAGATTGAACAGCCGGGGGCGGGTGATCCGTTCCGGGCCTTCAAGGGCGGCCTCTACAGCCCGCATTTCCAGACCTATAACCGCAACAAGCGCTCCATCACCCTGGATACACGCGAGGCGGCGGGCCGTGAGCAACTGGACGCGCTGGTAACCGGCGCAGATGTCTTCATCCAGAATTTCCGGCCCGGTGCGGCCGCCAAGCTGCATGTGGATGCCGACCGGCTGCGCGCCATCAATCCGCGTCTGATCTATTGCGCCATTTCCGGTTTCGGCGCCACGGGGCCGGACAGCCAGCGTCCGGCCTTCGATACCGTGGCGCAGGCGGCCAGCGGGTTCTTGCGCCTGGTGCTGAATCCCGGCAATCCGCGTGTGGTGGGGCCGGCACTGGCCGATGCGATCACGGGCTTTTATGCAGCGTACGGCATCCTGGGGGCGCTGCATGAACGGCACAGCACAGGGCGGGGGCGGCTGGTGGAACTGTCCATGCTGGAGGCCATGTGTCATTTCAACCTGGACGACTTCACCCATTATTTCGCGGCCGACCAGATCATGGGGCCCTACAGCCGGCCATCCGTGTCGCAATCCTATGTCTTTGTCTGTGCCGACGGGAAATGGATCGCGCTGCACATGTCGTCGCCGCCGAAATTCTGGGAAGGGCTGGCCCAGGCGGTGGATTGGCCCGACATGCTGCAGCAGCCGGAATTTGCCAGCCGGGATGCCCGCATCGCCAATTATGAGAAGGTGGTGGAACAGCTGGCCCCGATCTTCCGCACCCGCACGCTGGCCGACTGGTGTGAACGGCTGGGCAGGGCAGATGTCCCGCATTCGCCCGTGCATGATGCGGCCGCGGCCCTGGCCACTGACCAGGCCCGGCACCTGCAATTGCAGATCGAGGCGGACCATGCCCCCACGGGTCGATTCCGCACCGTCCGCTCCCCCGTCAGCTTCGATGGCGAACGCAGCCTGGAGGTGACTGCACCGCCCCTGCTGGGCGAGCATAATGGGGAGATCCTGACGGATTCCGTATAATCGCTGGCGTGCCCGCCGGTGCAGCGGTTATAGCTGGCCCGCTGGGATTTCGGCGGACAGGGCGGACGCGATGGCGTTGGACAGCGCAGACAGGGACGTGGGCACGGCGGAGCGGGAGAAGGACCCCGAATATCTGCTGACGCTGGAACGCGGCCTGACGGTTCTGCGCGCCTTCAACCAGCAGCGCCCGGAAATGCAGTTGAGCGAGGTTGCCGCCGCAACGGGGCTAAGCCCGGCGGTGGCGCGGCGCTGCCTGAACACACTGGTGGCACTGGGTTATGTCGGCCGCTACGGGCGGCGCTTCCTGCTGCGGCCGGAGGTGCTGGTCTTCGGGTCGGCCTATCTGGCGTCCATGAACCTGGAGCAGGTGGTGACGCCGCACCTGCAGTCCCTGCGTGACGAGACGGGCGACAGCGCCTCCATGGCCACGCTGTCCGGCCACGATATCCTGTATCTGGTGCATGTTTCCACCAACCGGCATATCCGGCTCGGGGCCAGCGTCGGCACGCGCTATCCGGCGCATGCAACCTCACTGGGCAAGGTGCTGCTGGCGTTCGAACCGGAGAAGCCCTTGGCCGATTATCTGGCAACGGCCAGCCTGACCCGCTTCACCGAACGCACCCTGACCAACCGCGACGAACTGGCGGCGCGGCTGGGACGGGTGCGGGAACTGGGCTATGATTCAGCCCTGGATGAGTTGGATTACGGCATCGTCTCTGTGGCCGTGCCGGTGCGCGACAAGGATGGCAAAGTCTGCGCCTCCATCAACTGTTCCACCTCCACCACCCGTATTTCACAAGATGAACTGGTGCGCACCCGCCTGCCGCTGCTGCGCAATGCGGCCCGCGATATCGAAGCGTCGTTGCAGCAATGGCCCTTCCTGATGCATTCCCTGGCCCGGAACTGACGCGGGCCGTCCTTTCCCGCCTGAAGCCTTTCTGAAAACGCCCCGGTCGCCGCCGGGGCGTTTTTCGTTGCGCCCGGCGCAAACTTCGATAAACGGATAAATCTTCGTATATCGAACTTGACTTCGATAATCGAAACATGGATTGTCCTCAGTACGGGCAACGACCCGACGTCCGCGCGCGATTGCGCGGGCCAGCGCCGCACCGGCGGCCGCTAATGGCGGAACGCACCGTGCGCCATCAATGACAAGTGAACGGGAGGTTTTGCATGGGACGTTCCTCTTGGCGTTTCGCCTGTTTAGCCGGCGCCTCGGCGATGGCGCTGACGGCCGCCGCCCCGGCCGGTGCGCAGTCAACCGCCGGGGTCAGCACCGTGGAAGAAGTGGTGGTGACAGGCCTGCGCCGTCCGCAGGCACAGCAGGATGTGCCTGCCGCGATCATGGCTTTCACGGCCGACACGATCGAAATGGCGGGTATCGAAAAGCCGGCCGATTTCATTGACCTGACCTCCAACGTCACGCTGGTGGAAACGCAGAACGCCGGCAATGCCTTCATCATCATCCGCGGCATCACCCAGGCCCGTAACAGCGAACCGTCGGTCGCCGTCATCGTCGACGGGGTCCAGCAGGTCAACGCCGCGCAGTTCAGCCAGGAACTGTTCGATATCGAGCAGATCGAGGTGCTGAAGGGCCCACAGGGCGCGCTTTACGGCCGCAACGCCATCGGCGGCGCCATCGTCATCCGCACCAAGCAACCGACCGACACATTCGATACCCGCGTCAAGGTGGGGGTCGAAAACGGCTTCGGCTATTCCGCCCGTGCCGGCGTCAGCGGACCCTTGTCGGAGAAGGTGAAATTCCGTCTGGCCGGGTCTTATGTGAACAGCGACGGGTTAATCCGCAACGCGTACCTGAACGAAAAGGCCGATCCGTATGAGGATTTGTCGCTGCGCGGCACCCTGCTGTTCCAGCCGTCGGACAAGCTGTCGATTGATCTGCGCGGGTCGATGTCGCAATTGCGGACCCAGGCGCTTTATTTCAACATCGTCAATGATGTGAACAATACCAGCCTTCCTGTCCGCGTGAACAATCCCGGCCAGAATGACCGCGACATGTACGGCACGTCCCTGCGCATCGCGTACGAGACGGAGGCGGGAACCCTGACCTCCGTCACCTCCTACGATCAGGTGAAGGAGATATTGACGGGCGACGCCTTCGATTTCCTGCCCATCAAGGAAAGCCTTTTCTATCAGATTCTGGGTTTCGACCTGAACCAGAGCCAGTATCTGAATGTGAAGGCGTGGAGCGAGGAACTGCGCTTTGCGTCCCCCACCGACCAGAAGTTCCAATGGAGTGCTGGCGGCTATATGATCGGCACCAAGCGCTATATCTCCACCGGCAACATGATCGACCGGGGGCAGGGCGTCTTCCCCGTCTATCGCACGCCGAGCACCAACCCGCTCAACCCGCAATTCTCCTTCCTGGCCGATGCCCAGGATAATTTCGCCTGGGCCCTGTTCGCCAGCAGCTCCTATGATCTGACAGAAAAGCTGACGGCCGATCTGTCGCTGCGCTACGACAAGGACAAGCGGGAGAACACAACCCTGACGCCCACGGCCTATCTGCCCAATGTGGCGGGCTTTCCGGCCGGGCGCAGCGGGGAGGTGCGGGAACGCAGCTTCACCGCCTGGCAGCCCAAATTCACCCTGACCTATAAGGCCGATGACGCGCTGACGCTTTATACCGGCTATTCCAAGGGCTTCCGCAGCGGTGGTTTCAACCAGACCGGGGTGGGTGCCGTGGCGGCGGCCAATGGCATCCTGGGCGTGGAGGACGCGTTCAAGGCGGAAACGGCCGGCACGGTGGAGGCCGGGTTCAAGTCGCAATTGCTGGACCGCAAGCTGCGCCTGAACGGGTCCGTCTATAACACCATCTCCGACAATTCCTATTTCTTCGTCTTCCTGGCGGCCAATTCCACCCAGAACCTGGGCAATGTGCCCGAAACCCGGCTGCGCGGGTTTGAACTGGACGCCACGGCCTTCCTGACCACGGGGCTGCAGGTCAATCTGGGCTTCGGCTATACCGACAGCAAGATCAAGGAATTCGCCGATCCCACATTGGTGGGAAACGAGGCGCCGCTGATCTCCCGATACACGCTGAACCTGGGGGTGCAGTACAGCACTGACCTGGGCGACAGTGGCTTGACCGGCACAGTGCGCGCCGATTACCGGCGTCTGGGCAAGACCTGGTTCGATATCCAGAACAGCACGGTGCGCGATCCGTTGGATATTGTTGATGTCCGCTTCGGGGTGGAAGGTGACAATTGGAACCTGGCGCTCTTCTCCGACAATCTGTTCAACAAGAAGTATAATGCCGAATTCTCGCCCGGTGGCTTCGTCTTCAAGGGACGGCCGCGCCGTTATGGCCTGGAACTTGGCATGAAGTTCTGACCCCCTGTCTTGGGAAAGGGATGATCCATGGCGAAACTGCTTGTGCTCTACTATTCCAGCTATGGCCATATCGAAACCATGGCCGGGGCCGTGGCAGAAGGGGCCGGCGCTGTGCCCGGCACCCAGGTGACGGTGAAGCGTGTGCCGGAACTGGTGCCGGACGAGGTGGCCAAGGCCGCCGGCATCCGGCTTGATCAGACGGCCCCCGTCGCCAGTCCCGGCGAACTGGGCGATTATGATGCCATCATCTTCGGCACGCCCACACGCTTTGGCAATATGGCGGCGCAGATGCGCAACTTCCTGGACCAGACGGGCGGGCTGTGGGCCAAGGGTGCCTTGGTCGGCAAGGTGGGTAGCGTGTTCGTTTCCACCGCCAGCCAGCATGGCGGACAGGAAACCACCATCACCTCCTTCCACACCACGTTGCTGCATCACGGCATGATCATCGTCGGCCTGCCCTATAGCTGGGCCGGGGCGACCCGCATGGATGAGATCAGCGGCGGCACACCCTATGGCGCCAGCACGCTCGCCGGGGCCGATGGATCACGCCAGCCCAGCGCCAATGAACTGGATGGTGCCCGTTATCAGGGCCGCCATGTCGCGCAGATCGCTGCCAAGCTGTTCGGCTGAATAAAGGGAGAGGAAACGACCATGAACGCGAAGCTTCCCAACCGTCTGCACCACACCGCCTATGTCACCAGCGACCTGGAGGCCACCCGCCATTTCTATGAGGATGTGCTGGGCATCCCCCTGATCGCCACTTGGTGCGAGAAGGATATGCTGTTCGGGGCCGAGCGCACCTATTGCCATTGCTTCTTCGGGTTGGGGGATGGCAGCGCGCTGGCCTTTTTCCAGTTCGCCGATCCCGACGATCAGAAGCTGTTCGGCCCGCCCATGCCGGAATCACCCTTCCACCATATCGCCCTGCATGTGGATGCCGACACCCAGGCCCAGATCGAAGCGCGCATCCGGGCGGCCGGCTACACGGAACCGCAGACCTATACGCTGGAACATGGCTATTGCCGGTCGGTCTATATCAAGGACCCGAATGGCATGATCCTGGAATTCACCTATGACGCGCCGTCGGCGGCTGAATTGGAGGCGGACAAGCGGGCGACGGCGCGGGCCGATCTGGCCCGCTGGCTGGGCGGCGATCACAGCATCAACAACACCTATCGCCACTGACCATGGCCATCGACCTTGCTGTGGCCGATGGCGCGCTGTCGGTGGAAAGGGTGGGGCAGGGGACGCCGGCGCTGCTGATGCTGCACGGCTGGACCCTGGACCGGCGCATGTGGCGGCCGCAGGTGGCGGACCTGTCAGGGTCATTCACGCTGCTGCTGCCCGACCGTCGCGGCTTCGGACAATCGTCGGCCCCGCCCGGACTGGCGCGGGAAGTGGAGGACATCCCGGCCCTGCTGGACCATTTCGGAATGGAAACGGCTGTTCTGGTCGCCCATTCCCAGGCGGGACGCGTCGCGCTTCACGCCGCTGCCCGCCATCCGGGCCGGGTGGCGGGCTTGGTCCTGCTGGCCAGTCCCCATGATGCAGAACCGCCCGATCCCGCGCAGGAGCCCGCGCTGCCGCTTGCCCGGCTGGTGGAACTGGTGCGGGCGGGTGACCTGCCGGCGGCGCGCACGCTCTGGCGGTCACATCCGATGCTGAAGGTGCCGGACATGGCGACATCACGGATGTTGGACGAGGTGCTGGGCGACTATCAGGGCCGAGATCTGTTGGTTCCGCCCGAACCGCTGCCGGTGGACGATGCCCTGCTGCAGATGGTGTCCTGCCCGGCCCATGTCATTGTCGGTGATGGCGATGCGCCATCCCGGCTGCGTGCCGCCGCACGCTGCGCTAGTGGCCTGCGCCATGCCCGCCTGACCGTGCTGCCGCGGGCCGGCCATATGGCCAATGTCAGTCACGCCGCGGCCTGCAACACCATCATCCGGTCCTTCATCGCCGCGCTTTGACGCGACGACTGCGCGTTTTCTCCAACCATCGGGAATAAACCCGCTTCCCCGCCCGTCCAGGATTGGAAGGAGCGGGAGAAGCCGATGGATGGTCAGTTCGATAAAGAATGTGAGGCGGTGGCGGAAGGCCCGCCGCTGTCGCGTCCCGGCGTGGTCCTGTTCAACCCCTGGGCCACCAGCCGACCGCGCGTGCCGAACAGCATCTTGCATCTGGCTGCCATCCTGGACCGCGATTTCGACGTGGAACTGGTGGACGGCAACCGGGAGGCCGATCCCTGGCCCACCATCCGGGCGCTGCTGGCCAGCGGCCGCTATCGCTATTTCGGCTGTACGGTGATGCCGGGGCCGCAGCTGCGCCAGGCCGTACCCGTCACCCGCCAGGTGCGGGCGGAATTTCCCCAGGTGACCACGGTCTGGGGCGGTTATTTCCCATCCAACCAGCCGGACGCCGTGCTGCGGTCCGGCTGGGTCGACTATATCATCGACGGTCCGGCCGATACGGCCCTTCCGGAATTGCTGGCAGCACTGCATGCCGGCAAGGCGCCGGATGGCGTGCCCAGCATTATCCTGATGCGCGACGGTCAGGTAGTGCGCGCGGCCCGCGGGTCCATTCCCGATCCCGACGCCGTGCCATCGCTGCCGCTGGAAAATCTGGCCCGGCGCTATCCGTTGCAGCCCTATTTCCAGCGGACCTTCCTGGGCCGGCGCACCCACGCCATGCATACCAGCTTCGGCTGCCCCTTCACCTGTTCCTTCTGTGCGGTCGTGCCGATCTATCAGGGGCGGTGGAAGGCGCGGTCGGCGGCACTGGTGGCCGCGGATGTGTTGTCCATGCGTGACCGGTACGGCGTGGACGCCATCGAATTCACCGACAACAATTTCTTCGTTTCCGAAAAGCGCGTGGTGGATTTCGCCACCCGCCTGCTGGACCAGAAGGTGATCTGGTGGGGGGAAGGGCGGATCGACACGATCGACCGCTACAGCGATGCCAGTCTGGCCCTGATGCGCAAGGCCGGCTGCCGCATGATCTTCTTCGGTGCCGAAAGCGGGGATGACAGCATCCTGGCCCAGATCGACAAGGGCGGCAAACAATCGGGCGCGCAGATCCTGCGCTTTGCCCGCCGCCTGCTGGATCACGGCATCATCCCGGAATATTCCTTTGTTCTGGGCTTTCCCAAACCGACGGAGGCAGAGGTCTGGCAACAGATCCACCGCGATATCGCCTTCATCCGGGAATTGAAGCGGCAGGCCCCGGAAACGGAGATCATCCTTTACATCTACAGCCCCGTGCCGACCGAAGGCAGCGCCCTGCACCGGCAGATCGTGGAGGCGGGCTTCAGCTTTCCCCAGACGCTGGAAGACTGGCTTTCGCCAGCCTGGGAGAATTTCGACCTGCACCGCAATCCGCTGACGCCCTGGCTGACGCCGGCCATGGTTCGGCATATCCATGATTTTGAAACGGTGTTGAACGCCCGCTATCCGACCCGCACCGATTTCACGGTGGGCCGCGCCAGCCGGCTGCTGATGCCCTGGCTGGCGGCCCTGCGCTACCGGTTGGGCCTTTACCGGCGTCCGCTGGAACTGAAGGCCGTGCAGAAGCTGCTGCGCTATACCAGGCCGGAGATCGAAGGCTTCCGTGCGGAGGCCAGCCTGTGAAAATCCACCCTTTGCGCGCCGCCGCCGATGCCGCCGTAATGGATCCGCTGGATGCGGCCATTCTGCGCGTGCTGGCCTATCACGACCTTTTCCGTCATCCGTTGATGGTGGAGGAAATCCAGCAGGCGCTGAGCCTGCCGGGGGCCACGCTATCGGAACTGATACTGGCCCTGCATCGGCTGGGGGGCCTGGGGCTGGTTCAGTGCCATGATGGCCGGTATTTCGCCCTGGCCGATGTCGCGGCGCGCGTCGAGCAGCGCAAGGCGATGAACGACCGGGCGGCAGCGGCGATGCCGCAGGCGGTGGCCCTGGGCCGTGGCTTGATGCGTCTGCCCTTCGTGCGCGCCGTGGCCATCTCCGGATCGCTGTCCAAGGGCGTTCTGGCTGAGGATGGGGATTTTGATTATTTCGTCATCACCCATCCCGGTCGGTTATGGATCGTGCGCACCCTGATCCGGTTGCGCTCCCGCCTGCTGCCCGATCCGGAACTGCTCTGCGCCAATTACCTGATCGATGGGGCGGCCCTGGACCTGAGCCAGCGGGACGGCTTCACGGCGATCGAACTGCTGAGCCTGATCCCGGTGGCCGGTCACCGGCATATCCGGGATTTGCGCGCCCGCAATGCCTGGGCCTTCGCGGACCTGCCCAACGCGGTGCCGGCAGAACCGGTGGCGGACAGACAGGTCCGGCCGTCCCCGGTCGCGCGCCTGGCCGAATTCGTCCTGGCCGGCCCCATTGGCGATGTGCTGGAGCGGTTGCTGCTGTTGGCGACGCGGGTCTGGGTGCGTCGCTGCGTGCCGGATTTCGCGCTGCTGGAAGCGCGGGGCGCCCTGCTGCTGAGGCCGCAGGTGGCGAAGATACACACCAAGGATTGGCGCAACCGCACTTTGCGCCGTTTTCAGGACAGTCTGGACAGAATGGAACGCCAGGGCGGCATGAGCATCGACCGTGGGGTGGAGGCGCGCAATCTCGTCGTCGCTTCCAGCTTCTTCTATCGCTTCGACGAGAAACAATGGCGCACGGCCCAGCCCTATCCGCCGCTGGGCACGCTGTATGCGGCCGGGGTGGCACGGGTGGCGGGGTTCGATGTCTCCCTGTTCGATGCCGGGCTGGCGGAGAGCGAACAGGGCTTCGTCGCCCTGATCGATGAAAAGCGCCCCGGCATCGTCGTCCTGTACGAGGACGGGTTCAATTACCTGACCAAGATGTGCCTGACCCGCATGCGCGAGGCGGCCCTGGGCATGGTGGCGCTGGCGCGTGCCCGCGGTGCCAAGGTGGTGGTGTGCAGTTCCGATGCCACCGATCATGCCAGCCGCTATCTGGCCGCCGGCGCCCATGCCGTCATCGCGGGCGAGGGGGAGGAGACGCTGCGCGCCGTGCTGGACGCCTGGCACGACGGCCGGTCGCTGGACGGGATCCCCGGCATCATCCATGTTCCGGCCGCAGTGGAAAGGGCCAGTGCTGCCCTGGTTTCCAGCGCACGCCGACCTGTCCTGCGCGATCTGGACAGCCTGCCGCGTCCGGCCTGGGACCTGGTCGAAATGGACGCCTATCGCCGGGTCTGGCGGCGGGCGCATGGCTATTTCTCCTTGAACATCTCCACCACGCGCGGCTGCCCCTATAGCTGTAACTGGTGCGCCAAGCCCATCTATGGCAACCGCTACAATTCCCGCTCTCCGGAAAGCGTGGTGGCGGAGATCGCCGATCTGATTGCCGCCTATCAGCCCGACCATTTCTGGATCACCGACGATATTTTCGGCCTGAAGCCCGGCTGGATCAAACGCTTCGCCGAACTGGTCCGCGAACGCGGGCTGCGCTTCCGCTACACGATCCAGTCGCGCGCCGATCTGCTGTCGAAGGGTGATGTGCTGGAAGACCTGGCGGCGTCCGGGCTGGATACGGTGTGGATCGGGGCGGAAAGCGGTTCCCAACGCATCCTGGATGCGATGGACAAGGGGATCAGCCGGGACCAGATCGACACGCTGGTGCCACGCCTCCGCGCCCTGGGCGTGCGGTCGGCCTTGTTCCTACAATTCGGTTATCCGGGAGAGACGCGGGCCGATATCGAGCACACCATCGACATGGTTACAAGGTTGATGCCGGACCAGATCGGCATCTCCGTCTCCTACCCGCTGCCCGGCACTGTCTTCTATGACCGGGTGCGGGCAGCCCTGGGCGACAAGACCAACTGGACCGACAGCGACGATCTGGACCTGATGTTCCCCGGCGCCTACAGCCCCGGCTTCTATCGCCGTCTGCACCGCTATGTGCATCGGCGCTTCGCCGTGGCCCGCGCGCTGAACATCCTGATGGGGCGACTGCCGGAGCGTCGGGCCGGCGGCAGGCTGCGGGGATTGCTGACGCTTGCCCGGCATGCGCTGCCACTGGCCATCGGCCTGCTGCGGTTGCGGCTGGAACGGCCGCGCCCCGATGCGCCCGTGATGACCACCCAGGCGGGGGCCACATCATGAGCATGGTCGCCTTCGATGACGCCGCCGCAAGCTATGACGCCGACTTTACCGACAGTCTGGTCGGTCGGGCGCAGCGTAATCTGGTCTGGGCACATCTGATGCCCCTGCTCGACACGCTGGGGCGTCCGGCTGACGTGCTGGAAATCAATTGCGGCACCGGGGAGGACGCCTTGCGTCTGGCGGCGGCCGGCTACAATGTTCTGGCCACCGATATTTCCGCCGGCATGCTGGCCGAAACGCGGCGCAAGGTTGCCGCCGCCGGCCTGGGCGACAGGTTGATGACGGCGCAATTGTCGGCGCAGATGCTGTCGGCGGCGCGGCTGGAACGGCAATTCGATCTGGTCCTGTCCAATTTCGGCGGGCTGAACTGCCTGGACCCGGCGGAAATGGCGGCATTGGCCGGGCAGCTGGCCGGGCTGGTCCGGCCCGGCGGGCGTGTTGTGCTGGTGGTCATGCCGCATCTCTGCCTGTGGGAGGTGGGCTGGAACCTGCCACGCCTGCGCCCTTCTGCCGCCTTTCGCCGCTGGGGCCCGGGGCCGGTACCGGCCAAGGTGGGGGATGCCGCGTTCCCCATCTGGTATTACGGGCCGGATGAGTTGCGTCTGATGTTCCAGGCGGATTTCGACTGTCTTGCCATGCGCCCCATCGGTCTGGCCGTGCCGCCCAGTGCCTTGGAATCCGTCTTCGCCCATCGTCCGCGCGCAGTTGACTGCCTGGAGCGGATTGACCGCTCGCTGCCCGGCTGGGCGGCCCTGGCGGCGGCGTCTGACCATATGTTGCTGGATTTCCGGAGGCGGGGATGAGCCTGGTTCTGTCACATGGCTATTTCCTGGCCGACGATCCGGCAGAGCAGGCGGTTATGCGCCCCTATCCGCCGCTGGGGCTGCTGTCCATTTCCGCCTGGCTGGAACAGCAGGGTGTGGCGCATGAGGTGATCGACAATACCTTCGGGACCGAGGCGGCGTTTCGGGACCGGATGGCGACGCTTCGCCCCCGCCTGGCCGCCTTCTATGTCACCCTGATGACGCGCAAGGTGGTGCTGCGCCTGATCCGGGAATTAAGGGCATCGCCCCTGCATGCGGGGCTGGTGGTGGTGCTGGGCGGGCCGGATGCCCGCTATAACGCGGCGGATTACCTGCGCCATGGCGTCGATCTGCTGGTGGTGGGGGAGGGGGAGGAGACGATGGCGGCGCTTGCCACCCTGTCCCCCGCCGACCTGTGCGACCCATCAGTGCTGTCCGGCATTGCCGGGCTGGCCTATCGGGACGGGAAGGGAGAGCCCGCCTTCACGCCGGCCCGCGCCCATCTGCCGAAGCTGGATGACCTGCCGGTGCCGGCCCGCCACCGCATCGACCTGTCCCCCTATTTTAATGCCTGGCAAGGCGCGCATGGGCAGACATCGCTGAATGTCAGCACGCAGCGCGGCTGCCCCTATAGCTGTTCCTGGTGCAGCCGCGCCGTCTATGGCAAGAGCTACCGACGGCGGTCGCCGGACAAGGTGGTGGCGGAGCTGGCGGAGCTGACCCGGCTTTATGGTCCGGACCAGTTCTGGTTTGTCGATGATGTGTTCACCGTCAATCACCGCTGGCTGGCGGAGTTTGCCGAGGCGCTGGATGCCGCGAACCTGCGCATCCGCTATGAGTGCATTACCCGCGCCGATCGCATGAATGAACAGGTGGTGGCGCTTTTGGCCCGCACCGGCTGCATCCGGGTGTGGATCGGGGCCGAAAGCGGATCACAGCGCATCCTGGACGCCATGCACCGGCAGGTGACGGTGACGGCGGCCACCGCCATGATCCGCCAGGCCAGCGCTGCCGGGATCGAAACGGGCACCTTCCTGATGCTGGGCTATCCGGGAGAGGAGGAGGCGGATATCCTGGACACCGTCACCTATCTGAAGCGCGCCCGCCCGGACCGGTTCACGGTGACACTTGCCTATCCCATCAAGGGGACGGAACTGTATGGGGAACTGGACGGCCATGTCCAGTCGCCGGAATTCGCCACGGGCAGCGACCGGGAAAACCGCTTCCCCCGCACCTATTCCGACCGGTATTACGCCCATGCCCTGAAGTATTTACAGCACGAAGTGGCCTGGGACCGGCGGGATAACCGCACCCATCCGCGCGCCCTGGGGCACAAGTTGCGGGCGATGACGGCACGGCTGGGCATGGTGCTGGAACGCTGGCGGATGCCGGCCCGGCCTGATGCCCGCGCCCTGATTGACCTGTCCCCGGCGGCACCGGATGCGTGAGCGCCTGCATGTGGCCTTGCTGACGCCCGGATTTCCGGCCGATGAGGAGGATAGCGGCTGCATCCCCGCCCTTCAGGACTATGTGCTTGGGCTGCGGCGGGCGCGGCCGGATTGGCGGATCAGCGTCTTTGCGCTGCATTACCCGGCATGTCGGGCGCCCTATCTTTGGCAGGGGGTGGAGGTCATACCCATCGGTGGCGGTAACCGGCGCTGGCCGTTCAGCCCGCTGGCCCGTGCCCGTCTGCTGGCTTCCTTGTTCCGGGCCGGGCCCTTCGACCTGCTGCACGCCTTCTGGCTGGGAGATTGTGCGGGGCTGGGCCATCTGGTGGCCCGGCTGACCCGCCGTCCGCTGATCGTCACCCTGATGGGGCAGGAGGTGCGGCGGGTGGATCGCTGGCGCCGACTGATGGGGCGGCCCGGCTTCACGACCGTGGCCGTCAGCCCGTTCCAGCGACAAATCCTGCTGCGGACGGGCGGCCCGGATGCCGACCATACCATACCCTGGGGCGTGGAGGCGGCGGCACTGGTATCGACGGCGCGCGATATCGACCTGCTGGCGGTGGGCAACCTGATCCCGGTCAAGGACCCGCTGGGTTTTGTGCGGGTGGTGGCCAAGGTGGCGGCCCGCCGGCCGGGCCTGCGCGCCTGCTGGGCCGGCGGCGGGCCGATGCAGGCAGCGGCGGCGGCATTGGCAGCCGACCTGGGCATTGCCGACAATCTGCACTTTACCGGTGCGGTGCCGCGTGAGGTCGTGTTCGACCTGATGGAGCGCAGCCGGGTGCTGCTGCATATGGCAGAATTCGAGAGCTTCGCCATGGTTCTGGCCGAAGCGCGCGCCCATGGCATGCAGGTGGTCTCCCGCCCTGTCGGCATCGCGCCGGCCAGTCCCGGTCCCGGCTTCCATCTGGCCGACGGGGAGCCGGAGATGGTGGAGGCGGTTCAGGCCGCCCTGTCATCCCCGCCCGTGGCACCCACCCGGCCCTGGCCGCTGGAAGCGACGGTGGATGCTTATCTGGACCTGTATCGGGGGTTGGTCGCATGACGGTGACGGCGACACAAGGCGACCGCTGGATCGCAGCATTGCGCCGCCTGTTGCTGCGGCCGCTGACGCCGCTGCTGCAACGCTGGTTCCGGCGGCATTACGCCGTGGCGCGGCGCTGGCGCCGGCATGGGCTGGACATTATCGTTCAGCCAGGCGTGTTCCCGCCCGGCCCGACGATCAGCACCAGCGTGTTGCTGGATCATCTGGCCCGGCGCTTTCGGGACGGGATGCCGGCCGGTTTTCGGGCCCTGGATATGGGCTGCGGCACGGGGCTGGTCGGCCTGTTCCTGACGCGGTACGGGGCCTGGACGCTGGCCACCGACATCAATCCCGCCGCCATCGCCAATGCCAGGCTGAACGCTGCGCGCAACGGGCTGGCCTTGCCGGTGGCGGTGATGGACCAGATGACGGCGCTGCTACCGGCTGGTTTCGACCTGATCGCCATCACCCCGCCCTATTATCCCAGGCAGCCGGAGAGCATGGCCGAGCGTGCCTGGTTCTGCGGACCGGCATTCGAATATTTCCGGCAATTGGCGTCGCAACTGGCCGCCCTGGATTTGCAGGCGACGGAGGTGGTGATGGTCCTGTCGGAAGACTGCGACCTTGACGGTATCGCGGCTGTGCTGGCCGATGCGGGGCTGGGTTTCCGGGGCCTGCATGCCGAACGGCGCTGGCTGGAACGGACCTGGCTGCTGCGGGTGGTGGATCAGAAATTCTCGTAATCCGCAAAGCAGACGCGCAGCCCCTGGGCGGGCAGATCCAGACCCGGCCGCAGGGGGGCCGCTGTCAGGAACCAGCCATCGGGCGGCGGCCCCAGCAAGGCCGAAAGTCGGGCGTGCAGCGGGTCACGCCGGTCGACCATGAAGCGGACAGACGCCGCCCCAACATCGCGCGCCAGATGGCGCAGCCGGTCCAGCAGGGATGGTAATTCGGAATCCGACACAGAATCCACCCCACCTACCTTCAGCACCGATCCCGCCGATACCAGCAGACGATGACTGCACAACTCCACGGTCCGCGCGCCTATGGCGTGACGGCTGTGCAGATAGGCTGCGTCATGCCGGATGCGCCAATGGTCGGGCCCCGCGGCCACCATATCCACAGGCAGGCCGGGGGCGGACACGCCCGCCAGCCGCAGCGGTGCCCACAGCCGCCGCCGGATGCGCCCGGCCCAGCCCGCACCAGCCGCCACCGGCAGGTCAAACGGGTCGATGCGGGTCATCTCCCGATGGCCCAGGCGCCGCTTCAGCAGGGCTGCACTCATCGGGTTGCAGAAGCCGAAGGTCAGATCGCCGCCATCACGCGTGATCTCTTCCATCAACGCCTCATACAGCATGGGCGTGGCGCGGCCGTTGCGCAGGCTCCGGTCGATGAAGATGTCGCAAAGCTGCCAGCCGGTCAGCAGTCGGTCGCCCGCGTCGATCTGAAAGCCGATAGCGCCGATGCAGCCGACGGGGCGGGTGCCATCGTAAAGGATGCGGCCCTTGCCGGGGCGGACGGGGCCACCGGGGCCGTATTTGCGCCGCCAGCGATCGCCATCCAGGCGCTGGCCGGTGACGCCGGCAATGACCGCGACCATGTCCGAAACGGTGGCCGGTGTGACGGGGGTGATGGACAGGGTCATGCTCTATGAACCTCATGCCCGTAAAAGCCGCTGGCGGTGATGGCCCGCTGCGCCCGCGCGCTGATGAAGGGGTTGACGCCCAGCCGGCTGGTCAGGCGTGGATCGGTGACATCAGCGGCGCGCGCATAATCGGTCAGGCCCTGGCGGTCATGCCCGGCTTCCTGCGCCAGATCGGCCAGGTCGGGCGTGTAGTCGCCATCGGGCCAGGCGAAATCCACCACAGGCTGACCGGTGACATCGGTCAACCAGCGTCGGCCGATGGTCAGTTCCTGCCAGGCCTGCATCCGGGTCAGGGTAGGGAAGTTGCAATGGCTGACGCCGTGGGCGCCAATGGTGACCAGCGGGTGGCGGCCCAGCCGTGCCAATTCCCCTTCATCCAGCAGGCGCCAGTAATCCGCAAGCGCGGCCGGCAGGGCGGCGGCGGGACCATCCCTTTCCGCCAGGGCCGCCAGCAATGCCGTCAGAAAGGCGGGCGGGCTTGTCTTGCACAGGCGTTTCAGGGGCATGCCGTCGCCCACGCGGCGCCATTGCCGGGCCCCATCCTGCACAAACCGATCCCCCATCACGGTCAGCGGGTCCGGGGTGATCCAGGCGGCGATATCCAGGCGGTCGGCCCATAGAAAGGGGTCTGTGCAGCCACCAGGCAGGAAACCCGCCCCATGGTCCAGTTCGCCGACAGCGCGGATGGCCGTGACATAGAGGGTGGCCGGCACCCGCGCCGCCGCCAGCACGGGCAGGGCGTGGGTCAGAAAGTTGCGATAGCCATCATCGAAGGTCACGGCCACGCGCCGGCCGGGCGCATCCGGCTCGGCAAACAGCTCGGCCAGCGGCACAAAGCGCAGACCGGGAATGGCGGCCAGCAGAGACAGGTCCGCCGCCAGCCGGGCGGTGGAGACGAAACGGCTGTTGAAGCGCTGATCCCCCGTTGCCGTCACGCCGTGATAGATCAGTACCCGGCTGGCATGGGCCGGCATGGGCGCCCGTCGCCAGCCACGCAGTTCAAACCGCAGATTTGCGATCCGGGTCCGGAATGACATGCGGGCCGCCTTCAGAAACTGTACTGGAACAGCAGGCCGATGGTCTGCGCCGCATAATTCTCCGGCCGCACCCCCAGATAGGTATTGTCGCTGATGGCCCCGGCCTTCCCGCCCGTATAGTGGAAATCCACTACCCGTTCCTGCGCGAAACGGTAAAGGACGCGGTAGGAGAAGGCATCCGTCACCTGCTGACGCAGTTCGGCGCGCAAGGTGTGGCTGTTATAGGTGATGGCGGGGAAGCCGGTGCCGGCCTGGGCCGCCGTCATGACATCGAAGAAGGCGCCCGTGCTGGCGAAGGTATAGTCGATGGCGGTGCGGGCGTGGCTGAAGCTGTAATCGCCCGTCAGGGTGAAATCAGCCCAACTATGCTGGGCGGACAGCCCGGCGGTGTAGATGTCCGATCCCACTGTCTCCGTCCAGCCATTGGCCAGCGGATAGGCTTGACCACCGGCGGCACCGTTTGTTCCGGAACCGGTATGATTGATGTTGGCGACATCGCGGTCCTGGCCCTGCCAGGTCAGGAAGCCCGTCATCCGCGTTGCGGCCGACATCTGATAGCTATAGGCCGTGGTGATGTCCCAGCCATTGGTCGATTTCAGGCCATAGGCGGCGTCATAGTCGTTGACCTTGATGCTGCCGGTCAGTTGCAGGTCGCTGCGCGGCGTGACGATGTAGTTGGCCTGGGCGCGCAGGACATGCTGCGTGCGGTCGGCCACGTCAAATTTACGCAGGTCCGACAGGACCCAGGCCACATCGCCCGCCGCGGTCGCCGGCCGATAACCGGGCAGCGAGGTCGAATAATAGGGGCCATAGGGGTTGGATGTGTAATCGCTGCCTGTGCGCCGGGCATATTCATAACTGAGCCGCGCCGTGCCCCATTCATAGCCCGTACTGGACAGTTGGATGCGGCCGATATGGTCGCTGCTGTCCGTCACTTCCCGCACCGAATGATCGATGCTGTCATGGGTGTAGGACAGGTCAAGCTTCCAGTGCTTGTCCAGCCGGTAATCGGCCTTGGCTTTCAGCGTCATCCGATCATTGGCAAAGGGCATGTTGCGGATCTGGACCCGGCTGCCCGGCCGGTCGGGACGATAGATGCCGCTTTGTGACGGGATGAAGGGCGCCAGCCCGCCATCAATGGCGATATAGCCATATTGGTTGGTCAGCGGGTTGAAGGCGACATAGTTGGTCTTGTTCTCCTCGTTCCGCATCCGCCCTTCCAGAGTAAGGCCCAGGTCGGGGGAGACCGTGTAATGGTACTGCATCATGGCGTTCAGCACGTTGATGGCAGCATCCGCCGTCTGCTGGCTGAGGGCGGAAGTGCTGTTCCATTGGTCCAGATTGATGCTGTCGCCGCCGCTGGCAATGGTGCCGGACCCTATGGTGGGCGCGATCAGCATGTCGTCCTGGCGCATCATGCTGTAAGAGACGCTGCCCGTCAGGCGCGATGCCTTCGACAGGTCCAGCGCCATGTCGCCCTTGAAACTGTGGGCGCTGTTGTCGGGCGGCAGGCTGAGGCGGCCTTCCGCCGGCACATACATGCCGGGAGCGTTGATGGAATTCAGCCCCGGATTTTGCCAGACCAGTTCCCGGTTATCGTTGCGGAAGAACGATCCCCCATAGGCCAGATTGGCCATGAGACGACCTTCCCGGTAACGCAGGCCCGTGGTGACATCGAAGGTCTGATAGTCGATGGGCTGGATGATCTGGGTGGCGCCGTTCTGGAAGGGATAGCCGAAGGTGGCGCTGATCGGCTGGGTGCCCTTGCGCAGTTCCGCACTGGTGCGCATGAACAGTTCGGTCTGTTCATCCACCGCGTAGGTCAGGTTGCTGCCCGCCTTCTCGCGCGTGATGCGCAGGGCCGTGGGGCCGGCGGCGGCGGCCACGGCATTGACCTGGGCGGCCGTGGACGCGCCGGGCTTCAGTGCCGCCGTCAGGGTCAGCCGATCACTGCCCATCCCGTCCCACAGCGACCGCGCGGTGGTGGCATAGGTGTGCGGGATGCTGTCGAAATACCAGAGCGTGTTGAACACGCCATAGCGCCCGACCTCCACCTGATAATACTGGTCATTGCGGCCGACATTCTGGCCGATGGCCGACACATGCAGGGCCGTGCGCCGGTTTTCCGCCAGAAAGCCGATGCTGGTCAGGACCGGCCCGCTGTTCCAGGCGCCATATTCCTTCAGCGCCGCCGCCCCGTCATTCTTGCCGAAGGTGCCGATGACCCCGCCTTCGGCCCAGCGCAGCAGCCACCAGTCAGGGTCGCCACTGGCCTGCACCATCTCCGGCGTGCGGTAGGGCAGCGGGTAGAGCAGGCCCGTCGGCGTGCGGGTGATATCGTCCAGGGCCGACAGTCCGTCGCTGTCGCGCCGCCGGTCCAGCCATTGGCCCTGCGGGTTCAGGACATTGCCCGGCCCGCCATAGCCGGTGCCGGCGCTGTCCGCCAGTGCCGGCACCATGGCCGTGCCGTTCAGCAGGGCCGCCATCAGAACGCAGTGCCGGGGGGAGAGGTGCCGCCGCTTGCTCATCGTTCGAACCTGGAGCCGGAGGGAGAGTTCGAGCCATGCACGTTGGTATGGCAGGTGGAGCAGGAGGTGCCGATCAGTCGCGGGTCGGCCATCACACCCTGGGCCATGTTGCCCGCCGTCAGCAGTGCGCCAGGGTGGCTGGACTGCGAATGGCACTGCTGGCACAAGACGGGACGCGGCACGGTCAGCAGCGCCTCGAAATTCGATCCGTGCGGGGAATGGCAGTTCAGGCAGCTGTCACGCACGGGCGCATGTTCGAACAGGAACGGCCCGCGCTTTTCGGCGTGGCAGGTGAAGCAGATCTCGTTCACGCTGTCCGCCTTCAGCAGCGGCGCCGTGCTGGATCCATGCGGATTATGGCAGTCGGTGCAGGACAGCTTGCCTTCCAGCAGCGGCATGTGCGACCGGCGGGAGAATTCGGCATGCTGGGCCTTGTGGCACTGGAAGCAGGTTTCATTGATGCTTTCCCGCGCTGTCAGGCCGCGGGAACCGAAATTGGTCATCGGGTTATGGCAGTCTGAACAGCCGACCTGATTGCTGTCATGGATGCTCTGATGCCAGAAAATGCGCTGCCCGCCCTGGTGGCAGGTCAGGCACTGGCCGTTCTGTTCAGGCAGGGGCGTCTTGCTCTTCTTTGAGAAGGCGATGATTTTCGTCAGGTCGCTGGGGTCTTCGACATGGGCCGAGCCGGGACCGTGGCAGGCCTCGCAGTTCTGGGTCTGCTGCTGCGTGCGCGGGTTCAGGCCGAAGACCTTGGCATGCACCGTGTGCGCCCAGTTCATTGTCTCCTGCTGGTGACAGCCCGAACAGGTCTCCTGCCCGACGAAGCTGCTGTCGGACGGCGGCGGCGGTGCGGCCGCCGCCGCGGGTTCGGCCTTCATCTCCTTCTCCGCATCGACGCTGGCCAGCCAGGTCCAGGTCTGGCTGGCCTTTGCCTTCGGCGCCGACGCGGCGGCGGCCGTGGCCACCTGCGTCGGCACCGTACCGCCATGCAGGGCGGTGATGTCGGTGTCGATACGCGCCATCGCCGCATCATCCACCTTGCCGGCATGGATGCGCGCCATTTCAGACCGCAGGGCGGCCGGGTCGGGTGTCATGCCGACCGTTTGCGCCAGCGCGCCCGGCGTCAGGCCCAGCAGCAGCATGACGGATAGAATTGTTTGACGCAGCCTCATCCGGCCTCTCCCCACGATACCCGATCATCAGGACGGGTGGGGACGGCCGGATATTCCCGGCCGGATGAAAAAAAAGCTCTCAGGCGGAATTTTTATGCGGGGTGGGAATAAGCCGGCACTCCGCCCCGTCCATAGGACAAGAGGTGCAAAAGCGGTGTCGTCGTGGCTGGGAAGTGGATGATGGTGACTATATGCTGATGCGGCGAGGGGCCGTCGGTTCATGGATGGGCGGTGCCGGACCCGTGCCGGAGATCAACCTGCCGTGACGCGACCGCAACAGTTCGTAAATGCCCTGGTCACGCAGCTTCCGGCGCTGCGTCGCTATGCCATGGCGCTGGCGGGGAATGTCGCGCTGGCCGATGATCTGGTGCAGGATTGCGTCGAACGGGCCCTGAACCAATCGACGCAACTGCGGGAGATGGGAAGCCTGCCGGCTTGGCTACGCCGCATCCTGCGCAATCTCTATACGGACGAAATCCGCAAGGGCCGGACGCGTGGGGAGGAGCAGGACATCACCGAACTGGTCGACCATGTCGGCCTGTCCGAACCGCCGGTCGATACGGGCGCCGTCCGGGATTTCGTGACGGCGGTGAACCGGCTGGCGCCAGAACATCGTGAGATACTTCTGCTGGTCAGTGTCGAGGAATTGAGTTACCGCGAGATTGCGGAGGAGTTGAAGATTCCGATCGGAACCGTGATGTCGCGGCTGGCCCGCGCACGGGAGCGGTTGCGGTCGGTGATGCAGGGCGAAGGCGCGGAGATCATACCGCTGCCGCAGGGATCGAAAGACAGGACGTGAGCGAGCATCCCCCCTTAGACAACCAAATGACGGAGGAAGAGCTGCACGCCTTCATCGACGGCGAGTTGCCGCCCGATCGCGCCCGCGTGGTGGCGGCCATGATCCAGGCCGATGCGGCGCTGGCCGCCCGCGTGGAGGCTTTCCGCGCCGACAAGGAGATGATGAAGCGGATCTATGGTCCGCTGGCCGACCGCCCCCTGCCGGAACATCTGCTGCGTCTGGCGCGGTCGGGCACCACGCCCTCCCGGATGGGCTGGCGTCGGCTGGCCGTGGCGGCATCGGTCCTGTTCCTGGTCGTGACGGGCGGGCTGTGGCTGCGCCCGCCTGGGCCGGACGATGTTGTGGCACTGGCCCTTGCGGCCCGCAGCGAACCATTTACTTCGGTATCCGACGATCTTTCGCCCTATAACGAGGCGCTGAGCCGCATTGTCGAGGCTAAGGTGAAGGTGCCGGACCTGCGTCGGGCGGGCTATACCCTGGCCGGGCTGCAGGTCGAACAGGACGCGGCCACCCTTTCCTACCGCGATGGCGCGGGCAAGGTTTTCACCATCTATCTGCGGCAATCGGATGGAACCGTCCGTTTCGATCAGTTCAAGCGCGCTGACCTGCGCATCTGCATCTGGCAGGATGACCGCCTGGCCATGGTCATGGCGGGGGAAATGTCGGCAGCCGTGATGCAGAAGCTGGCCAGCATGGCCTATGTGGGACTGACGGCCTGATCACCTTACCGCACGGAACGGGCGGACAGGCTGTCGGGGCTGAACAAGGTGGCGGGGTGGGGAGCAGTCAGTTGGTAAGGGGCGGTTTCACCATTGAAGGCAAAGGTGAAGGCATAGCCGCCCAGTTCGAAATCATGGACGAACTGGCTGCCGATGATGACGGCCGGGACGTCCGGCATCAGGTACATTGTCGCCTGTCCGAATTTCCACAGCTTGCCCTGTTCGTCCCAACTGTCCGAATAGACGGCCATCCAGGTATCTTCGTCCAGATAGAGGCGCCGATGCGGCACCACATCATGCGCCCCGGGGGCCAGGGTTCCTTCCACGACCCAGACGCGGTGAAGCTCATAGCGCAGCGTGTCGGAATTGGGATGGCCCTTGGACAGGATGTCGCCAACCGGCAACTGATAGAGCCGGTTGTTGTTGTACGGAATATACATCTCCTTCTTGCCGACCAGCCGGAAACTGTAATGATCCAAGCCGCCGAAGAAGACGTAATATTCGTCCTGGTTCATGTAGCCGGCGGCATTGGGGTCCGGCACGTCGTAGGAGATGGGTGGCGCCTTGCGCACACGATGTTCACCGGGCAGCAACCGCCAGGCGGCGAAATCGTGCCGCCTGATATTGATGGGCTGCCAATAGAGATAGCCCTCGCCCAGGCGCGAAGCGGGTGCCGTGGCCAGCCGGATGGTCTTGAAATAATAGCCGTCCAGATCCTGAGGCTGCGCGCCGGGATAGTAATAGGGGAAGTCAGCGATTTCGCGATAGGCGCTGGTCAGTTCAACGACGCCATCGTCGGGAACGATATAGGTGCTGACCGTGAGATCCCGTGCCGGCCCCCAATAGGCAAGCAGATGGTTCCAGACCGCCTGGAACCCATCCTTGGGAATGGGGAAAGGAACCCCGCCGATGGCCCCTTCAACCCCATATTGGATGCCCTCTGCGGCCGGGCGGGCCTGGGTGGCATTGCGGAAGATGGCGTCATAGACGCTCTGCGGCGCGGCCGCCGTGCGGTGGGTCGGATAAATGTCCATCCGATAACCGGGCTGCGTCTGAAACAGATGTCTGGCCCCTTCCGGCAGTCGGTCGGCATGGTCCTTCCAGTTCTGCGCCGTGATAGTGAAAAGCGGCTTCTCTGCCGCGAAGGGATCGGGGCGCGCCCCCTTGACGGCGGAGGCGCGGTCCGCCAGGCCGCCCGTCCAGGCGGGAATGGTACCATCGGCGTTGCCGGCCCGTTCCGCCCCGACGGGCGTGAGGCTGGAATTCAGCAAGGCCGCGTCCTGCTCCCCCACCTGGGCGGCGGCGGGAAGATGGGAGGCCATCAGGATGAAGGACAGGAGGAAGAGACGGCGCATGAAATCCGGTTTCCGACGCCCGGCACAGGGACGGCTTTCTGCCCCCCCCTTGCCAGGGCGGGCCGAACCGTGGGGGGCAGCCTTGCCCTTATCGCCCGTCGCTGGCGTCGATCCGCGGGGCCGGGCGATCATTACCCAGGGGGAAGGGTGAAACAAGAGGCTTGTCGCCCCCGGCGGCCATTGTCCCCGGCCATCGCGACCGGTCCGATGCTGGCCGGGCTGACATTGATGCTGTCGGCTGCCATGCCGGTGACTGCCGCCGAGCTTTACCGTGACGATGCCATCGCGGTCCGCTGGGACAATCTGCTGCGCTACACACTGGCAAGTCGCGTCGCCCGCCAGGATACGGCTCTGCTGGACGATCTCAACTGGGACGATGGCGACCGCAATTTCACACGCGGTTTGATCTCGAATCGTCTGGATATTCTGTCCGCGCTGGATATGACGGCCGGCGACTGGGGACTGCATGCCAGTGCCGCTGCCTGGTATGATCAGGTTTATCGCAATGGCACGGATGCCCAGGCCCTGCCGGCCGCCAATGCAGGCACTGCGGCGCCGGGCCGTTTCGCCCCTGCCGTCCGTGATCTGTACGGACAGCATGCCGAGTGGCGCGAAGGGTTCGTCTATGGTTCCTTCACCGTGGCGGACATGCCGTTGTCGCTGCGGGTAGGGCGGCAGACCCTGCTGTGGGGTGAAAGCCTGTTCTATGACCCACAATCCATCGCCGCCGCGCAGGCACCCGTGGATTATACCCGTCCCGTCGGGGTACAGAGCGCCTATAGCAGCGATACCTATCGTCCGGTCGGGCAGGTGTCGCTGACCCTGCAGCCCACCGCCGATCTGGCCCTGTCATTCTACCACCAGCTTGAATGGCGACCGACCCGGCTGGCCGGCAGCGGCACCTATTTCTCCTATCTGGATCAGTTCGGTGCCGGGGCCGACCGACTCTATGTCGCGCCGGGGCGTTATCTGGTCCGGCGGCCCGACCGCGAACCGTCGGGCAAGGGGCAGTTCGGCCTGTCGCTGCATGCCGTGATCGGCGATGTCGACTACGGGCTTTACGCCCTGCGCTATAACGCCCTGGACCCGCAACATCTGCTGCGGGTCACCGAACCCGCCACTACGGGTCCCGTCGGCTATTACCGGCTGGTCTATCCTGGCGGCATTCAGCTTTACGGCGCCAGTGTCAGCGCGTCGGTCGGAGACGGGATGGTTTCAGGCGAGGCATCGTTGCGCCGTCATATGCCACTCTATCTGGCCGGATCGGCCGGAAGCGACGGGAGCGTCTACAACGCCTATGTCACGGGCCAGACATTGCATGGACAATTGTCGGTGACCCAGGCGCTGGGCCGATCCGCCCTGTGGGACAGTGCCGATCTGAATGCGGAAACCATGGTCGATAAGGTGCTGGACCATGATCCGGTATCGTTCAGGCCGCAATGGAAGGGAACCGCCACGAAAATAAGGGTGATGCTGGAACCCCGCTATTTCCGGGTCCTGCCCAACCTGGACCTGACGGTCCCCATTGGTGTCGGCTATACCATCTCCGGTCACAGTTTCGGATATCGGGTGCAGAATGCCGGGGCGGCTGACATGCAGTTGGCGGTAACAGCGACGTACCGGTCCGTCTGGAAGGCCAGCCTCAGCCTGACCCGTTATATGGGCCCGCCCGCAAAGCAGTGGCTGTCCGATCGCGACTATCTCGCGCTCAGCGTGACCCGGACCTTCTGACATGCGGGCCGATACGGAACCCGCGCGGCTTTGGCTGCGGTTGTTCGGGGGGATGTGGAACCGGTCGCGGGGTCGGCTGATGGTGTGGTGCGTGGGTACGGCCCTGGTGACGGCGGGTACCTGGGCGCAGACCAACCTGCTGACGCGCGTCATCGATGGCGTCTTCGTCGCGGGCGGGACCGCCGCGGAATTCCGGGGACTGGCTGGCGCGGCCATCCTGTTTGCGGCGCTGCGTGGGCTGGGTGCCTACTGGCAGACCGTGTCCCTGTCGGTGGCCGGTACGCAGGCCGTCTCCGAACTGCAAAAGCAGGTGGTGGCCCGCCTGATCGCGGCCGACCTCTCCTTCCTGCAAACACGGGTGTCGACCGGCGTGGTGACCCAGGTGCAGCGCGACACGCTGCTGGTCCAGAACATGCTGGGGCCGGGGCTGGGCGCCATGGGCCGCGACACCGTGACGGCGCTGGTCATTGCCGCCTGGATGTTCTGGGTCGATTGGCGGCTGACCCTGCTGACGATGCTGGCGTTGGGGCTGAGCGGCCTTCCCGTGCGCTGGCTGGGACGGCAGGCGGCGAGCCACTCCAACCGTCTGCATGAAGAGATTGCCCGCATGGCGGCGCGGCTGGGGCAGTTGTTACAGGGGATAAGGCAAGTCAAGATCTATCGGATGGAAAAGGCGGAGGTAGCGCAGGCCTGGGCGGCCATGGACCGTATGACGGACGCCTACGCCGCGGAAATCCGCGTCCACGCCCTTTCCATGCCCCTGTTGGAACTGGTGGGCGGGGTGGGATTGGCAGCCTTGGTTCTGATCGGTGGTGCGGGCCTGCCGGGGCTGGGCACGGGGACCTTGGTCACCTTCACCAGCGCCTTCGTGGCCTTGTCGCTGGTGTTGCGCCGCATCGCCTCTGCCCAGGTGGCCAGACGCAACGCCGATGCCGCCCTGGCGCGGCTGTTCGACCTGGCCGATCAGGCACCGGTCATCGGCGACAGACAGGGGGCGGGGATGCTGCCGGCATCGGCCGGTGCCATCCGTTTCGACCATGTCTGTTTTGGCCATGGGGACGGTCCGGCCGTGCTGGATGATCTGTGCCTGGACATCCCGGCGGGGGCTACGGTGGGGCTGGTCGGCCTTTCCGGTGCGGGTAAATCGACGGTGCTGAACCTGATTGCGCGTTTTCACGATCCGGAGTGCGGCCGCGTTCTGATCGACGGCATCGATATCCGCGATGTCACGCTTTCCTCGCTGCGGGCGCAGGTGACGCTGGTGAGCCAGGAGGGCGGCCTGTTCGACGACACGATCCACGCCAATATCGCCCAGGGCCAACCGGATGCCGACCGAGTTGCTGTGATGGCCGCCGCGCAGGCCGCGCATCTGGATGATGTCATCAGCCGCCTGCCGCGCGGATATGACACGCCCGTCGGCGAAGGGGGAACAAGGCTGTCGGCGGGCCAGCGTCAACGGCTGCTATTGGCGCGCGCCATCCTGAAGGACTCACCCATCCTGTTGCTGGACGAGGCAACAGCATCCCTTGATTCAGAAACAGAACAGGCGATTCAGGGCTTTCTGCAGGGTTTCGCGAAAGGCCGGACAACATTGATCGTCGCCCATCGCCTGCATACCATCATGCAGGCCGACATGATCTGCGTGTTGGCGGCAGGGCGGATCGCCGAAAAGGGAACCCACCCGGAACTGCTGGCCCGCCAGGGCCTCTATGCCCGTTTGTGGCAAAGCCAGCAGGGACCCGACCCGGCCCGGACGGTTTGATTGAATCGGGCCGGCCGCATTGGCCGTCGCTTTGAACAAGGGCCGTGGCACGCGTCGCTTTGCGTTGCCGGCCGGCGGTATCAGGGTTGAGGTGCTGCCTGCTTGTCTGATGCTGGCATGGTCCAGATCGGCACACCCGTCATGTCGGGTAGACGGTGGGCAATGCCCTTGTGACAGTCGATGCAGGTGGCCTGACCCGTGAACAGGAACCGCTGATGCGCTTCCGCGCCGCGGGCACCCTGGCGGGTGATATCCATGCTGTCGGCGCTGTGGCAGTTACGGCATTCCAGGGAGTTATTGGCCTTCAGCCGGGCCCATTCATGGCCCGCCAACTCCTTGCGCTTGGCCTCGAACTTTTCCGGCGTATCGACGGTGCCAAAGACCTTGCCCCAGACTTCCTTGGATGCCTGCATCTTGCGGGCAATCTTATCCGTCCAGTTATGGGGCACATGGCAATCCGGGCAGGTGGCCCGCACGCCGGATCGGTTGGAATAATGGATGGTCTGCTTCAGGTCGGCATAGGGATTGTCCCGCATCTCGTGGCAGGAGATGCAGAAGGCTTCCTTGTTGGTCATTTCCAACGCGGTGTTGAAGCCGCCCCACCAGATGACGCCGGCCAAAAAGCCGCCGATGGTCAGGAAACCGATGCCCAGATGACCGGCAGGGCGGTTGAAGGCCGCCCAGACCATCCTGGCCAGATCCACGGCCCGCCGGATGATGCCCATCATTTGCCCTCCGTTACCGGGGAATGGGCATCGCGGATCACGCTGTCCACGTCACGGAAGGTATTGACCACGCGCGGCTGCGCCTCCGTCTGCGGCACATGGCATTGCAGGCAGAAATAGCGGCGCGTGGACACGGCCCCCAGCACCTGCCCGTCGCGATCCTGGAAGTGGGTGACGGAGATCATGGGTGCCTGACTGTCGCCCGTGAATTCACGGGCGTGGCAGGTCAGGCACTTGTTGGCGCGCAGGTCCAGCTGATAACCGGCAATGGCGTGGGGGATGACGGGCGGCTGTTCGGGATAATTGCGCTGCCGGCGCTTATCATCCGTCGCGTCCTTGGGCATGGGTGGGGCTTCCTGCACCGTCAGGCCTTCGGCCCCGGTGAAAGCAGGGCGGCCGCTGGCCTTCACATCACGGGTGCTGGCCGTGGTCGCGGTGGTCGCGGGATCGGTGGCCAGCGCCCGCTGGGCCAGCGGCATGGCCAGCAGCGGCAGGGCCGCCAGCAGGGCCAGCAACAGGGGGGTGCGCAGCTTTTTCATGGCTCAGGCCCCTTCAACCGGCGTGATGCGCACGGCACATTTCTTGAAGTCGGTCTGCTTGGAAATCGGGTCGGTGGCGTCCAGCGTGACGCGGTTGATGAGAACGTCCGCATCGAACCAGGGCACGAAGACCAGGCCGCGCGGCGGCTTGTTACGCCCACGGGTTTCCACCCGCGCCCGTACCTGGCCCCGGCGCGACGCGACCAAAACCTCCTGTCCGCGCCGGATATTCAAGACCTGGGCGTCATCGGGGTGCATGTAGCAAAGGGCCTGCGGCACGGCCTTGTGCAGTTCCGGCACGCGCCGGGTCATGGACCCGGAATGCCAATGTTCCAGCACACGGCCGGTGCTGAGCCAGAAAGGATATTCCTTGTCCGGGCTTTCGGCCGGCGGTTCATAGGGCAGGGCAAAGATGCGGGCCTTGCCGTCCTTGTGACCATAGAACCGGAATCCTTCGCCGGCCGGCACATAGGGGTCGCTGCCTTCACGGAAGCGCCAGCGCGTCTCCTGCCCGTTGACCACCGGCCAGCGCAGACCCCGCTCCTCGTGATAACGCTCATAGGGGGCAAGGTCGTGCCCGTGGCCGCGGCCGAAGCTGGCATATTCCTCGAACAGGCCCTTTTGCAGATAGAAACCGAAGGCCTTCGCCTCCCGATTCTCATAGGCCGGGTCGCATTCGCCGACAGGGAACTTGTCCACCTGTCCATTGCGATAAAGGATGTCGTAAAGGGTCTTGCCGCGATATTCCGGGGCCTTGGCCAGCAATTCCTCCGGCCATACCTCTTCCACCTTGAAGCGTTTGGAGAATTCCACCAGCTGCCACAGGTCGGATTTGGCCTCGCCCGGCGCGTTCACCAGTTGATGCCAGACCTGGGTGCGGCGCTCGGCATTGCCATAGGCACCTTCCTTTTCCACCCACATGGCGGCGGGCAGGATCAGATCGGCCGCCATGGTGGTGACGGTGGGATAGGCGTCGGAGACGACGATGAAATTGTCGGGGTTTCGGTAGCCGGGCCAGGTTTCATTCCCCGTATTGGGGGCGGCCTGCATATTGTTGTTCACCTGCACCCAATAGCAGTTCAGCTTGCCGTCCTTCAGCATGCGGTCCTGCTGCACGGCATGGAAGCCGGGCTTGGCCGGGATCGTGCCCTCGGGCAGTTTCCACAGATGTTCGGCATGGGCGCGGTGTTCGGGGTTCGTCACCACCATGTCGGCCGGCAAGCGGTGGGAGAAGGTGCCCACCTCGCGCGCGGTGCCACAGGCACTGGGCTGGCCGGTCAGGGAGAAGGGGCTGTTGCCGGGCTGGGCGATCTTGCCGGTCAGCAGATGGATGTTATAGGCAAGATTGTTGGCCCAGACGCCGCGCGTATGCTGGTTGAAGCCCATAGTCCAAAAGCTGGTGACCTTGATCTTCGGATCTGCGTACAGCTCCGCCAGCGCCTTCAGCCGGGCCGCCGGCACACCGGATTGCGCGGCCACCTTCTCCAGCGTGTAAGGAGCGACGAACGCAGCATATTCCTCGAAACTGATCGGATCGGAATCGTTGGCCTTGCCGGCGTTTTCCGCGGCCTTTTCCAGCGGATGGTCGGGGCGCAGGCCATAACCGATATCGGTGCGGCCCTTCACGAAGGTCGTGTGCTTGCCCACGAACTCCTTGTTCACCCGCCCCGTCTGGATGATGTGGTTGGCGATGTAGTTCAGGATGGCCAGATCAGTCTGCGGCGTGAACACCATGGGAATGTCGGCCAATTCGAACGACCGGTGCTCGAACGTCGACAGCACGGCCACCTTGACATCGGGGTTGGCAAGACGGCGGTCGGTGACACGGGTCCACAGGACCGGATGCATCTCCGCCATATTGCTGCCCCACAGCACAAAGGCGTCGGCGGCTTCGATATCATCGTAGCAACCCATCGGCTCATCGATGCCGAAGGTGCGCATGAAGCCGGCCACGGCAGAGGCCATGCAGTGCCGGGCATTGGGGTCGATATTGTTGGACCGGAACCCGGCCTTCATCAGTTTGACTGCGGCATAGCCTTCATGCACGGTCCATTGGCCGGACCCGAACATGCCGATGGCCTCCGGCCCCTTAGCCTTCAGCGTCGCCTTCCATTTCTCCGCCATGATGTCGAAGGCCTGGTCCCAGGTGATGGGGGTGAATTCCCCATCCTTGGCATAGCGGCCGTCCTTCATCCGCAGCATGGGCATGGTCAACCGGTCCTGCCCATAGATGATCTTGGACAGGAAATAGCCCTTCACGCAGTTTAGGCCGCGATTGACCTCGGCCTTCTGGTCGCCGTGGGTGGCGACGATGCGCCCGTCCTTCACGCCAACCATGACGCTGCAGCCCGTGCCGCAGAAGCGGCAGGCGGCCTTGGACCATTTCATCTTGCTGTCAGCACCCGTGGGCAGTTGCGTGGCACCGGCCGGCAGGGTCAGGCCAGCGGTGGCGGCGGCCGTTGCAGCCGCCTGCGCCTTCAGATAGTCGCGTCGTGTCAGGGTCATGGCATCGGCTCCGCAAGGGCCGCCGCAGGTTCGGCGTGGTGATAGACGGGCAGGGCGCTGTAGACGCCGGGCAGGGCGTTGATGGCGTCCAGGGTTTCAGCGACGGCCCGGTCACTGGTCCTTTCGACCAGCACGATCAGGCGGCTGATGTCGCCCTGACTGGGTACGATTTCACAATCCAGGGTCAGCAGGCGAGCCGACAGGTCGGCGATGGCATCGGGGCGGGCATGGACGATGAAGCTGGAAATGTGGATTTCAGTGCCCATGCGCTTCCTCCAATGTGCCCATCAGGCTGATGGCACCGGCAGGGCAGGGGGGCAGACAGTCGCCGCACCCGGTGCAACGGTCGGCATCGACATCGCCGCGCGCCCGGCCACGCGGCAGCAGGTGGAACCGAATGGCACCCTCCGGGCAGGAATCCGCGCAGGTTCGGCAGTAGGCGCCGTTTTCCGCCAGGCAGGTGGCGGCAATGACAGCCAACGGCGCGGCCGGCTGTACCTCTGTATCAGGCCGGCGGCCGAACAGGGCGCGGCGGGACAGGTCGGTTTTCATTGGTACCCCTCCCTCACATGCCCGGCGGACCGGCAACCAGTTGGTACATCCAGACGGCAAATCCGAAGGCGCCCACGACCCCGACCGACAGGCCGGGGATCAGAACGAAGGCGAGGAACAGGAACTTCAGAAGCTCTTTCCGTCGTGTGTCGGGATTGGCGTGCATGACGTCCTGCCAGCAAGATTGTTTGCCAGGAAAATCAATACCGTGATGGACAGACGGCAGACATTGATCAGGATCAAATCAGAGCATGTATAGTAGACAATAAATAGATTTGATCCAGGCGAAAAAATGGATGATTTTTGTATTTATTGAGTATTGTGAATTATAAGATTGATAAATTTCTGAAATCATCTTGATAAATGTCAAGATTGGATTCCTGCTGTTTTTTCGCAATTTCTCTCTTCGGCAGCTGGATGGGCTTTCCGGTCGGTCACGCTGTCGGACGGCAGCGTTCCGCCTGATGTCCGGTTGCGATCTGGCTGACTTGCGGCTTACGCCATAAAATATTCACTATCTTGATAGTGAATATTATTTCAGCTATACAGGCGCACCAAAACCGGAAAGAGGAGCGCCCGGGAATGATGTTGAAGGGACGGATCGCAATTGTGACGGGGGCCGGCGGGGGCCTGGGACGGCAGCATGCCTTGTTCCTGGCCCGCCAGGGCGCGAAAGTTGTTATCAACGACCTCAGCCAGGAAGCAGCCAACGCCGTCGCGGTAGAGATCGCCGCGGCCGGTGGCGATGCGATGGCCATTGCCGGGTCGGTGACGGACGAGGCTGCCGTGGCGACCCTGGTCGCCCGAACCCTGGATGAATGGCGCCGCATCGACATCCTGGTCAACAATGCCGGCATCCTGCGTGACAAGAGCTTTGCCAAGATGGGGTTGGATGATTTCCGCCTGGTGCTGGAGGTGCATCTGATGGGGGCCGTGATCTGCACCAAGGCGGTGTGGGAAGTCATGCGGGCCCAGCGTCATGGTCGCATCGTCATGACCACGTCGTCTTCCGGTCTTTACGGCAATTTCGGACAGGCGAATTACGGGGCAGCCAAGATGGCCCTGGTCGGCCTGATGCAGACCCTGGGCATCGAGGGGGAGAAGCATAATATCCGCGTGAACTGCCTGGCGCCCACGGCTGCCACGCAGATGACGGACGGCGTGCTTTCCGGAGACAGCCTGGAACGGCTTCATCCGTCGCTGGTCAGCCCGGCGCTGCTGCCGCTGGTGTGCGATGATGCGCCGACGCGCACCATCCTGTGTGCCGGCGCCGGCCATTTCGCCACAGCCAACATCACCCTGACCCAGGGTTGCCATATCGGCAGCGGTGCGGATGCAGGCGAGCAGGTGGTGGAGCGGCTGGCTGCGGTGACTGACCGCACCGGCGACATCGTGCCCACTTATGGCTTCATGCAGGCCGAACGCGAACTGGCGTCCAGCGGTTGGACGGCACCGGTGGCCGCAGTGACACGGTAGATGGAATGCCCCCGCCGGGTCGTCGGCGGGGGCCAAGACCGGGTTCACCCTTGCCGCGGCTTGCAGACTTCCTTGAAGCCTGCTGCCATGAACGCAGCCATGCGGGCCTTCACTGCGGCGAAATCATCGGATTTGCAGACACCGCCAGACAGCTTGTCGATACGCCCCGTCCGTGCCAGGGTCAGCAGCAAAGCCCCCGTCACGAAATGGTAGCCCCAGAAGATGTCCTCTTCCGCACAGCCGGGCAGGGCCTTCTTCAGCAGTTCGATCAGGCGCAGCACGACCGGATCGAAATGTTTGTCCATCAGCTCCGCCCCCCATTCCGGGGTATTGGCCACCTGGGCGCCCAGGGCCGCGTAATTTTTCCAGCCCTCTCCACCCTCGATATACAGATCCAGGTCGGTGTCCAGGAAGGCATGCAGCGCGCCCTCCACTGTGGGATGGCCGGCAGTGGCCTTCTCATATTCCTCCAGCACGGTCATGCGCCGTTCGCTGGTGACTGCGGCCCGACGGGCAAAGACCGCGTCGAACAGCTTCTTCTTATCCTCGAAATAATAGTTCAGCAGCGTGTGGTGGACCCCCACGCGCTGTGCCACATCCTTCAGCGTGACACCGTAAAGCCCATGCTTGGAGAAAAGATACTCCGCCTCGTCGAGGATCTGTTCCATCATCTCCGCGCGCTGCTCGGCCTTGGTCGAGCGCCGACGGGATTTCACCTGTTCAGACACCACTTGGTCTTTCCGTTGCTGCCTGTCCTGCCGATGGACGGCACGCTGGGGCTGTCCATCCGTTCACCGGGCGCCATATTGGACCCGCAGGCGCATTTTGTCGATCTTGCCGGTTCCCGCCAAAGGCATGCTGTCCAGCCGGATGATTTCGTCCGGCAACCACCAGGGCGCCACCTTGCCCAACAGCGGTGCCAGCAGATCAGCATCATCGATCGGGGCCCTGGTTTCCACCAGCAGCAAGGGACGTTCACCCCATTTGGGGTGGACACGACCGATGACGGCCACCAGCGACACCTGTGGCAGGGCGCCGACCAGCGCTTCGATCTCTGCCGGGTTGATCCATTCCCCTCCCGATTTGATCAGGTCCTTGGCCCGGCCCGTGATCATCAGATTGCCGGCCGCATCAATACGGGCGAGATCGCCCGTGGCGAACCAGCCGGCCGCATCCGTCGCCGGCTCCACCTGTCCGAAATAGCGATCGACGACGGCGATACCCCGCACGCGAAGATGCCCCTCGGCCCCGCGCTGTTCCGGCAGGGCGACACCGTCGGCGTCGGTCAGCAACAAATCCACCCCGACCGACGGCCGTCCCGACAGGGCAGCGTCACGCACGGGATCGTTGGCGGGTGCAACGGTGCCGGACGGCGACAATTCCGTCATGCCCCAACTGGTCTGAACAATGACACCCAGCCTTTGTTCGATCCGCTGCATCAGCGCCGGCGGCAGCGGGGATCCACCGACGATAATGCGGCGAAGGCTGGGCAGCGTGCCGCCTGTCGCTTCCAGATGTTCCACCAGCCCCAGCCAGACTGTCGGTACGCCGACCCCGACTGTCACCTGCTCGGACGCGATCAGGCGGGCCAGACTGGCACCGTCATTGTGCCGGCCGGGCAGCACCAGCCGCCCACCCACCGCCGGCACGGCAAAGGGCAGGCCCCAGGCATTGGCATGGAACATGGGTACCGCCACCAGCACACTGTCGCGGCCGGACAGGGCCATGACGTCGGTCTGCAGCAATTTCAGTGTATGCAGGAAACTGGAACGGTGGGTGTAGGTCACGCCCTTGGGTGCACCCGTTGTGCCCGAGGTGAAGCAAAGCCCCGATGGCGCCGTCTCCGTGAACCCACCCCACAGCACATCGGGTGATGCCGTCGCGATCAACGGTTCAAGCGTGGTGGCCTGAGGCCAGTCGGCCGGGGCCTCCCCATCAATGACCAGTATGGTGGACAGGCCGGGTGACAATGCCGCGATCTGTCGGGCCAGCGGCACCAGATCAGCGCTGACCACCAGGATGCGCGCCTGGGACTGGGCCAGCATGGACGCCAGTTGGTCAGCCGTCAGCCGTGGGTTCAGGGTGTGGCAAATGGCACCCGCTCCCATGATGGCATACCAGACTTCCACATGGCTCTGGCTGTTCCAGGCCAGCGTCGCCACCCGATCACCGGCCCGCATCCCGTATCCGACCAAAAGGGTTGTCACAGCCAGACTGCGTTCCATCAGCGACGCATAGCCGATGCGGGCGGGCTCCATCCCCTCCCGTGCCGTGACCAGTTTGGCATCTGGATGCCATTTCGCTGCGTGGCGCAGGAACTGGTCCAGCGTCAGCGGGAAATCCTGCATGGTTCCGTCCAGCATCAGCAAACATTCCCCTTGGGCGGCAACACAGGCGAGGCCACGCCGGTATTCCAGTTCCAGGGCATGGTGCCCGCCGCCCGACGCCGACAGACGGCCGTTTCATGCAGGGCGAACATGCCCGGTCGCATCCGTTCCCCCGGTTTGGCGACGTCGGAGAAGGCCATGTACCCTTCTGTCTTGCCGAATACCGGCCATGCCGGCTGCCCTTCTGCCGCTGGCCGGCCGGTGATGGCGAAGCTGGCCCAATAACTGTTCATGGCTGCGGACAGCCGGCGTTCGGCAGCGTTGTCCGGCACCTTGGGCCAGAGTGGCGGAGTGCGGTCGGCCGTGCCGAAAACATAAGGGATTTCGGCAGCGTGGAAGGCGTGCAGCCCCTTTTCGTCCGCCGCCGGGTAGCCATGGTCGAAAATATAGAGATAGGCGTTCTGGCCCAGCGCCGTCTGGTTGCGCGCCAGCCGTTCCGACGTCCAGCCATAGAGCGCGTCACGCGTGGTGGCCAGCATGCTTTCTTCGACATTGCCGGCCGGGTAGAGGTGCTGGAACAGGTCTGCCAGATCGCCGTACCGTTCCCGGATCGTCGCCTTATAGGCTGCGCCGTCCGCGGGCTTCTGTGGCAGCAGGAAACGCAGCGACCGGATTTCCCCGCTGTTGAAACCAGCCAGGATCGGGACCGGTGCCTGCTGCCCCTTGTCGAAAATCTCCACCAGCTGGGCCGGCAGCACCTTGCCATCGACGGTACCGAAGGGGATGTATCCGGCCTTCACCGCGTCCGCGGTCAGGGCTTCCGCGTCCATGGCGCGCAGGGCCGCGACATCGGCGGCCCCCACCTTGCCGGCCACATAGGTGCCGATCCCCTCGGCCGCGAACTCGCCATTGCGTGGCTGTTTCAGTTCGGGTGTGGAGATCATATAGGCGCTTTGCGCGATGGCCTTGGTGAACAGGCCCCGCGCCTGGGGAGAGGCCATCAGATACATGACCGACAGGGCGCCGGCGGACTCGCCCGCCACGGTGACCTTCCCGGAATCGCCGCCAAAGGCGCTGATATTGTCGCGGACCCAGCGCAGGGCGGCAATCTGGTCCAGCAGACCGTAATTGCCGGAGATGCCGTCGGGGCTCTCGGCACTCAACCCCGGATGCGCAAGATAACCCAGGATGCCCAGGCGGTAATTGATGGAGACGACAATCAGGCCCTGCCTGGCCAGGGCTGATCCGTCATACATCTCCTCATGCCCGTAACCGCCGGTCAGCGATCCGCCGTGGATCCAGACCAGCACGGGGGCGTTTTTCGTACCCTGCGGCGCCCAGATGTTCAGGAACAGGCAATCCTCCCCCATTTCCCGGGGTGGATTGGCGTAGATGCTGGCCAGACGTGGACGTGGCTGCACGCAGGCCCGGCCCGGCTCGCCCGCATCGCGAACCCCGGTCCAGACGGGCAGGGGTTCTGGCGCTTTCCAGCGGCGTTCGCCCACGGGCGGCAGGGCATAGGGAACGCCCTTGAAGACGGCCAGACCATCCTTGGCACGGCCCGCAAAGGTACCGGCTGGTGCGGTAACGGTAGGGGATTCCTGCGCCAGGGCGGCAAAGGACAGAAGGGCGGCTGCCGCACAGGCCCCAAGTCGAAGGGAAAGACGCATCAGCGACCTCCATTCCGGTTTGTCATCCCCTTCAGCACCCGCGCCAGCACCAGGAACAGGGCGATGGCGACGAAGTAGAAGGGAATCAGGGTGTAAAACGCGAGTTGCAGTGAGTTGTCCGGGTTGGCCGCGCGGAAATAGTCGCTGGCCGCCCCCAGATAGGTCGGCCCCAGGCCCAGCCCGATCAGGTTCATGACCAGCAGCAGCAAAGCACCAGACATGACCCGCTGATTGGGCCGCACCGCCTCCTGCACCAAGGCAACGGCAGGGGACAGGTAGAAATAATTGAAGAAGGTCGGCCCGATCAGGAACAGCAGCGCCAGTTCCCAGCCCGGCGCCCAGACGAAGCCCGCGAAGAAGGGCACGGCCCCAACCAAACCGACGGCCGGAATCAGGGCATAGGCCTCTCTGGACCGGCTACCGAACCGGTCGATCAGGCGGCCTGACGCGTACATGCCCAGGCTGATGCCGACCCCGATCAACAGCGCATAGTAGAGCGCCACCTCCTGCAGGCTCATCCCCTTTTCCCGCATCAGGAACAGGACGGTGAAATTCATCACGGCATAGGTGACGAACTGCGTAGCGCCGCAGGCCAGCGACAGCAGCACCAAGTCCTTGCGGCCGAAGAACATGGCTACCGTTTCCCCGAACCCGGCCTTTTCCGGGGCGACAGGTGCGGTTCCGGCCTCTGGTAGATCCAACCCGCCCCGCTTGGGCTCCCGGATTGTGGTCCAGACAAGAAGGGCAGCGGCGATGCCGACGACGCCCAGTACCACGAAGGCGCTGCGCCAACTGTAGGCCGCCGCGATGGAGGCACCGAAAGCCACGCCCAGCGCCTGGCCCAATGGCGGGCCCAGATTGAACAGGCCCAGTGCCGTGCCCCGACGCCCCGGCGGAAAATAATCGGTAATGATGGCATAGGAGGGGGGGACGCCACCGGCCTCCCCCACACCGACCGACATGCGGGCCAGCACCAACTGCGGATATGTCGATGACAGACCGCAGGCGACGGTTGCCGCACTCCACAACGCACAGGCGATCGACAGGACCCGCACCCGGTTGGTGCGATCGGCCAGCCAGGCCACCGGAATGGAGATGGTGCAGTAGAACAGCGCGAAATAGAGCCCGCTGATCAGTCCAAGCTGCCCATCCGTGACGCCCAGATCATCCTGGATCGGCTTGGCCAGGATGGAAAGAAGCTGCCGGTCCAGGAAGTTCAGCACATAGACAAAACACAGCGCACCCAGCACATACCAGGCGCGGGCGTCCGGCGGCGCACCAGCCGCCGGACCGTGCAGGGGGGACGGGTTTATCTTCATCGCTTAGTACTCGTACCCGATGCGGATACCCACGGTGCGCGGGCGCATGGTGCCGAAGCGGCTGGCCAGGAAGGCTTCCGGGTGGATGTAGGTGATCGAATGATCGTCGAACAGGTTCTCCACATAGGCCGTTCCCGTCCAGTTCCCCTTCGTGATCCCGAAGCTGGCGTTGACATTGCTGTAGCTGTCGGTGTGGCCATAGGTCGGGCTGACGCGTGTCGGCGCGCCCGGCACATTGGGGAAGGAGGAGGGGAAGGAGCCAACATGCTGCCAGTTCGCGGTAGCGAAACCATCCAGTTCCGGGGCCAGATTGACCCAGTACTGGGCAAAGACCGACCCCTGGAAGCGCGGGGACGACAGGCGCGCACCCTCCACCGCCCCGGAAATGGCGGCCTCCGCCGCTGACAGCTTTGTTACCTTGGCGGTATTTACCGATCCGTTCAGCCCGATGGTCAGGCCCGTGGCCGGGACGGCGGCGATTTCAAATTCGATGCCCTTGCTGCGGGCAGCACCGATATTGGTGGCGAACTGCACGCTGTCCGACGTCCGGTTGGCCTGCACCTGGATGTTTTTCCAGTCGATGTAGTAGGCCGCGAGGTGCGCCGTCAGCTTGCCATTCAGCCAGCGCCCCTTGAGCCCCAGCTCATAATTGGTCAGATCGTCAGAACTGGCTCCATAGGGGATGATCAGGTCGTTGGCGTTCACGACGCTGGGCCGCCCGGCATAGGCATTGACCACGGGCGCGCGGAAGCCGGTGGAGACGCTGGCATAGGTCGTGATGGCCTCGTTGGCCCGATAGGAAGCGCTGACCTTGTAGGAAGGTTTGGAGCCCTTGGCCTTCACGCCCGTCGCCGGCGCGATGGGGACCATGGTCAACGCGCCGGACTGTCCGGTCAGGGCCCAGGTCAGGTACGCGGAATTATAGCCGCCTTCCGTAAAGCCCTGCGCGTCCAGCCGGCCGTAGCGCAGACCACCGGTCAACCAGAACTTCTCATTGACGTGATAGGTCAGCTCTCCGAACCCGGCCAGTTCATGCGAAATCGTGTGAACGTACTGCCGCTGGTAATATTCGTCCGGAAGGCCGGTGATGCGCCGCGCCGCCAGGAATGCCGGGGAAGAGCGATAGAAATAATCCACGTCATGCCGACGATCCAGGTAAAAGCCGCCGATGGTCCAGTCCCAGTCGCCACCCGGATCGGAGGCCAACCGTACTTCCTCCACGAACGTGTCCTGATATCCGTTGGCGTCCAGGCCGAAGGCAATGGCGCCACCGAAAGTGCCGGCAAGGTCGACATGGAATTTCTGGTCGAAGGTGGAATATGTGGTGGAACTGACCAGCTTGGCCCCGTCGAACTGGTATTCCACAGTGCCATTGTAGGTCGTCAGGACACCCGAATAGAGGTCGGGCCGGTCGGAGATGCGCTTTTCCTCACCCAGAGACGGGCTTGTCAGCGAACTGTCCCGCGGATTGCTGTCCTCACGCGATACCAGCAGGCGCACTGACATCTGCTCGGCCGGCTTCCATTGCAGGATGGCCCTTCCGCCCCAGCTTTCCAACGTATTGGAATTGTGGATGCCGGTGCCGACATTGTCGAGATAGCCTTCCTCATGCCGGTAGAAGCCGACCATGCGCAACGCCAGCTTATCCTCCACCAGAGGTGTGTTCAGCATCAGATTGTAGCGTTGGCGCAGGCTGTCCGACCCGGTCAGGCCGAAATCCGTTTGCGCCGCGGCGTCGAATTTCCGCAGATCGGGGCTTTTGGTCAGGATGCGCATGGCACCCGACAAGGAACCGGAGCCGAACAGCGTTCCTTGCGGCCCGCGCAGGAATTCCACCCGCTCCACATCGAACAGCGTAGGGTCCAGCACCGTGGTGTTGCCAATGGTCGAGATGGGCAGTTCGTCGATATAGACCGCCACCGTGCTTTGCAGGTTGGCGCCGTAACCGTTGGTGGCGATGCCGCGGGCCGTGAAATTGTTAAAATTGGCGCTTGGCCGGTTCAGGACGACACCCGGCGTTTCGCGCGCCAGCCCTTCATAGCCGACTACACCCTTGATCGTCAGGTCTTCCTGCGAGAAGGCGGTGATGGACAGGGGGACTTCGCTGATATTCTGGGCGCGGCGGGTGGCCGTCACGATGATTTCCTGCAGCGCGTCTTCCTGCGTCGCAGCCTTGCGCGGTGACGGCGCGTCCTGCGCCATTGCATGGGACGAAATGGTGGTCAGCGCGACCGCGCAGGCGGACGCGAGCAGCTTGGCCCTCATGTGAAGCGTTCTCCCTATTGGCCGCCGGTCGTTCGCCAGCGTGCCAGGGGAGGATGGGGCAATGGTTAGTCCATGTCAACATTCACTCTCATGTGTGTGAATATTATTTATGACTGATTGGTCCGGCGCAAACCGCGCCAAAACGGGGTTGATCAGGTACCGGCAGGACGATCGGGAATTCTGCCCGACGTCACGCCGTGGGGATGGTCGCGCGGGCCGGCGGGCGACGGGGCACGGTGATGGTGAATGTTGTCCCGTTGCCGGGTGCCGTCGTCAATTCCACATCGCCACCCAGGGCTGCCCGTGCCAGATTATGGACGATATGCAGGCCCAGGCCGGTTCCGCCATTGCCGCGCCTTGTGGTGAAGAAGGGGTCGAAGGCGCGGGCGGCAACATCCGGCGTCATGCCGACGCCATTATCGGTAACCGCGAAACGGGCTGGTTCCTCCAGGTTCGCCGGGCGTGACAGGCGGATGGTGATCATGGGATCGCTGATGCCGGCAAAGGCATGGACGGCGGCGTTCTGGACCAGATTGGTGACAATCTGCGCGACGGAGCCGGGCGCCACCACCAAATTGACATCCTCGGCCAGATCCAGCGAGATCCCGACCCGGCTTTGCCGCAGCAGCGGTTCCAGGCTGCGCGTCGTTTCCCGCAGATACTCACCCAGATCGATCAGTTGCGCCTCTTCCCGCGACTGATCCGCGGCGACGCGCTTGAAACTCTGCACCAGATCGGCAGCGCGCGTCAGATTGGTCAGTACGACATGCAGGCCTTCGCTGGCGATCTTGATGAATTCGTCCAGGTCGCTCCGTTTCAGCTGCCGATCATCTGCCTTGGTCTTCAACTCCAGACATTGGCTTTCGATGAAGCTGGTGCCGGTCAGAGCGACGCCCAGAGGCGTGTTGATCTCATGCGCCACACCGGCAACCAACCCACCCAGCGATGCCAGCTTCTCCTGCTGCACCAGCCGGGCCTGGGCCGCCCGCAGTTCTGTCAGCGTGGTGTCCAGCCGCCGGTAGGCCTGGGCGTTGGCGATGGCGATGGCCGCACTGGCCGCCAGCGTACGCAGGATGTCCTGTTCGCGCGGGCCATAGGCACCGGACCGCCGCGTCTGTACGGTGAGAACGCCAAGCACCTTTTCGGAGAAAGCCAGGGTGCAGAAGGCAAGCGATGCCATCCGGGCATCGCCACTTTCCTGCATTGACGGGGCAGTGGCGGCGGCGGCGGCATCCAGAACCATCATATCCGCTTCCATGGTCAGCGCCTTGACCGTCAGCGACGTGGGATGGGTCAGCGGATAGTGCGGCAGATCGGGCTGAGGCACGCCGTCCAGTGTGAACAGCACATAGGCGACATCATCCCCCGCCTCATTCAGAAGCGCGATGCCGAATGCGTCGGTGGGCAACAGCTCGCCAGCACTTTGGGCCAGGGCGGCATAAACGGTGGTCGGGTCCAGCGTCGCCGTCAGATTACGGCCGACATGGCCCAACCGGCTCAACGTGGCTGTCGATGCCTCCAGCTCCGCATTGGCGTGACGCAGATCGGCCGTGCGCACATCCACCTGCGCCTGCAGGATTTCCGTGTCGATGCGCAGCCGCTGTTGATACCGCCCCACAACCCAGGAGACGAAGGCGGCACCCGCCGAAACCGCAATGGCGAAGAACAGGAAGGTCTGGATGGTGGTGTCAGCCCGGCTGGCGGCGGCCGCCGCCAGTTGGCGAGCCTGATTACCGTGGTCGCTGACCATTCGGTCCAACTGCACCTGAACGCGGCTGAATATCTGACCGAAGGATTCCAGATAGGCGACGGCGCTGGGATAATCGAGGTCGACCATGGAACCAACCCAGGTCACCGCGCTTCGATAATCCGACAGCTCGTTCAGCATGTCGTTGATGGCGGCGATCTGCTCTGGTTGCGCATCGACACGGCGATAGGTCTCCATGTCCGAGATGACGCTGTCGAGAGCCGCCGTTGCATTCTCCAATTCGGTGCGGACATCGATCCCTTCGCGCCCGGCTGCCTTCAACACGAGAATCCAGTTGAAGCGGGCGCTCAGTCCCTGCATCCGGTTGCCGATATCGGCAAGGCGGACACTCGCTTCCATATTGCGCAGGATCAGCGAATTATCGGCAGACAGGTCCAGAACGGTCTGACCGCCGCGACTGTAAAGCCCGGCCATCAGGATGATGACAACCAGCGTGGGGACGAGCGCCCGCAACACTGGCCCCAGACGGCGGCCGTTCCAGCGGACCGCAGAACCGGTGGATCGGGCGTCGATCATCGCCACGATCTGACCCACCTATGGGACGTGCGTCCCTTTATCCCTTTCCGCGGGCTGCGGTCCTTCATGTCCCGATCTTTCGTCACGGGGGCGCATCTCCACTTCCAAGGATCGCTTAAACCAGCCAGATATTCAATCATATGCGCCTTTGATGAAAAGCTGTGCGCGTCATGGCCGTAATGCCGGCTTGGGGCGCCAACGCTGGACCGTCAGGACCGGATCACCGAAGGGCGGGTTGCCTACCCCTTCCAACCGGTTGGTGAAGACTGTGCCGACACTGTTGAACCACAGGGGCAGGCGCGGCAACTCCACCATCAGCTCCTTCTGGAAATCCAGCCACGCGGCGCGCTGGTCATCCCGCGTGCAGCCGGCCTTGTCGATATGTTCCAGTGTCCGGTCCAGTTCGGGAATGCGCGAGCCTGTGAAATTAAGGCCACGCATACCATTTTCTGGTGTCGGGATGGCCGTAGACAGGAAATAGAGCGGCATTCCGGGGGAATTGGCGGCATAGGTGACGCTGCTCAACACCATGTCGAAATTGCGCTCCCGGAACACCCCGATAATATCCACCTCCTCCTTCAAGGTGACGGCAATGCCGATCGCCCGCCAGGCGCTGGCCAACGCCTGCGCAACGCCGCGGTCGCCCGCGCGGTAGGAGAGGGTCATTTCCAGCGTCTGCCCCGTGACCTTGCGTCGCTGTCCGGTCTTGTCGCGGCGCCATCCGGCACCATCCAGCAGCGCGGCAGCCCGGGCAGGGTCGAATCCGTAGCGGGGGAAACCTGCCGTGTAGGCCGGCAGGCCGGGGTGGAGATATCCAGGGGCCACCAGCGACGTCCCCAGCGTCAGGTCCCGCACCATGGTCTCGCGGTCCAGAGCCAGATACAGCGCCTCGCGCACCTGCCGGTCGGCCAGGGCCGGGTGTTTAAAGTTGGGAGTGAGCCAGGTCAGGGTGGAGGAAGGGGACCAGATCACCTTGAAGCTGTCGCGACGTTCCTTGGTGAAGCGGATCAGCGCCTCCTCCCGAACGCTTTTCGGCAACAGAATATCGATGCTGCCATTCATCAGGCCCTGTTCAGCGGCCGCCGTATCGCCGAATAGCAGGTCCACCCGCTCAAAATAGGGGGCGGGGCCCGCGTAATTATGGTTGCGCCGCAGTCGGATGATGCTGGGCGCCGTCTCGGACTCAACAATATAAGGACCAAGATAGAGACCCGGATTGTTGCGGCCCTTGTAATAAAGGGTACGGTCCAGATAGGTGGAGGGGTCGGCCAAGAACAGCGGTTCCTCCAGACGCCGGGGCAGGGGCGGGGGAACGAAGACCTGATCCTTGCACAAGGTGCCTTCATACAGCACTTCCAGATGCCGATCACCAGCCATCCGGACCGATCGGATGCGGGCCGTGATGCCGGTCGGGTCCAGCACCTGCGGCGGGTAGCGCTTGGCTACCTTCAGGCCGAACTCCACATCACCGATATCCAACGGTGTTCCATCACCCCAACGCAGGTTGGGCAACAATTCAAAGCTGGCCCGGGTGACGGTGCGTCCGGCCTCGTCCTGGAACGTGGTCAGCGAACCGTCCAGCGCGTTGGGAAGCTGAGTGCAGAGCGAGCAGGCGATCAGTTCCCCATGCATGCGGCCGATCACACCCTGGGTCAGCCGGAACAGGGTTGCCTGCGGCTGGGTATAGATCAGGCTGCTATGGGTCAGGGGGTAGAGATTATCGGTGGCAACCACCACCCGCTTCTCTTCCGCAAGCCGACGGGACTGCGCGTCCTGCCCCGCAGCGACCTGCGACAAGGTCAGCGACAGCAGCAGGACGATCAGCGCCTGCCAGAGTGACCGCAGACCGCCCGCCCTCATGTCACCGGATACGCATAGGCGGCGCCACAACCCTGGTACCAGGGCGCCACACCGAGATTGACCAGATGCCGGCTCAGCATATACCGGGCGTAATCAGCGCGGATCGCCGTGCGTGGCAGGTTGCTGTAATAGGTGTCCCGGCTCAGCAGCGCTGCCAGCACACCCGTGGTCAAAGGTGCGGCCAGCGAGGTGCCGCTCATATCCGCATAGGGCTTTTCCTGCCCGTACCGTGATGGAATCGTGGAAATCAGGCCTGTGCCCGGGGCGATGGCGTCGATCTGCCAGCCGACCGAGATGAAGTCGGGCACAAAGATGCCGCCCACGCTATAGCGGTCCCAGGTGTCCGGTGTCCAACTGGCGGCGAAGCTGCCGACGGGCGTCGTGCCCAGCAGGCCCAAGGCCGACACGGCCACACATTCCGGATAGGCGGCCGGATAGGTGACAGCGCCGCCTTCTTCATTCCCGGCGGACGCCAGGCAAAGCGTGCCCCGCAGACGGGCCGAGATGATGGCGTCATGTTCAATGGCGGATGCCGGGCCACCCAGGCTGAGATTGATCAAATCTGCCAGATGCGAGATGGAAAGCAGGTCGATGGCCGACGCGATGTCAACCTGACTGGCCCCACCCGTTTCTCCATAAACGCGAATCACCCCGATATCCGCACCGGGCACCAGACCGCAGAAATCGGTCGACCCGGCGGGCGGGCGGGCGCCCAGAAGGCCAGTGACGGCGGTGCCATGGTCCTGCACATCCTGGGCCGCCACGGGGCCGGGCAGAAAGTCGCCGTTCACGAATGCGCCCAGCCCATGGACATGATCAAGAAGCGGCGTGGGGCCGGATCCGGTATCCACCACACCGACGCGGATGCCCGCACCGCGGTTCGGGTCATAGGCGGGGTGACCGGTCAGGGCCTGCCACCAGCCGATCGGGCCCTGGGCCATGGGCAGCGGCGGCAGGTTGACCGTCTGCCCGTCATGGGGGGCAGCAACCATCATGCTCCAGGCTCTGCCATAAGGCAGGATCAGACCCTTCGATGGGGTCCAGCCCGATTTATGCGACAAGGTAGCATGCCCCTTGGCATCCGCCACCGTCTGCACCAGCTTGGTTTCACCGCCGCCTGTTTCGAACCAGACGCCAACCTGGGCGCCTTCGGCCGGCTGGCCGTCGGCCAGAACCGTCATGCGCAACGGCACCAGCGCCTTCTTCTCCGCTGCCGTCCGGGCCGCCGGTTCCGGCGTCACGCGGCGATGCAGATCACGCAACGGCGGCGGCAGGGGGCGTGGAATGTGGCGGGGCATCTCCCGCTCGACCAGCAGATGGTCCGGCCGTTCCGCCAATTTCTGCTGCAATTCCGCCGGATCGCCTTCCAGCACCAGGATGCGGCGACCATGGCCGCCCGGTGCCTCCTTGTGACGCTTGGTGTCCGTTACGGGTTTCAGCACCTTGTCGACATAATGGTCGAACTGGTCGCGCGCCGTTTTGCGCTGGTCCTCGTCCCGGAAAGGGGCGGTCCGGTGGGAAACGACGATACGGCCTGCGGCCTGATCCTGCGGTGGCTGGCCGGGGAATCTCCGACCGGATTTCGGGTCGTTCATCGCGTTGCTCCTCCCATGGACAGGTTGCGCGTGCCCAGATAGGCATCCGGCAGCAACAGGCTGCCGGCCATCATGGGGTCATGCAGGCGCAGATAAAAATGGCCGATTCCGGCCAGACCGGTCATCAGTCCAGGCACTTCCCCCACCCCGCTGACGGCGCAGGGCCAGGGAATGCGGGGGGCGGCATGCCGTTCAATACCGCGGTAGCCGACGGTGGCGGCCAACGCCGTCAGATCGGCCCGACCCGACCACAGGCCGGCATCCAGCAACAGATCGGCCAGGCCGGCCAGACCATGGCAATAGCTGTAGTCGGGTGACACCATGCCCATCGGCCGCGACAGGGCGGAGGCCAGCACACGCAGCGCCGCTTCCAGTTCCTGTTCCAGCATCGGGTCGCGGGCACCGGCCGCCAGCAGCCACAAGCGCGACCGGCCGATCCCGGCGGCCCCATGGCACCAGGACGCGCCAAAGACGGGCTGCTGCGACGGCTTTCCATCCGAATCCCGATAATCCGGCCAATTGCCAACCCGACCGTCGAAGCGGCTGCGCTCATAGCGCAGCGCCTCGGTCAGCGCCTCGGCCCAGCGTGCGTCGCCGGTTGCCAGATGCAGGCTGGCCAGCGCGGGCAGTAGGCCGCTACCACCATGGGCGAAGCCGACCGGGGCCGGCACGTCGCTTCCGTCGGGCCAGGACAGTCCATCCGGCCCCTGCTGTCCCGCCGCAAGCAGGGATTCACCCAATACCAGGGCCCGGTCCTGGAATTCAGGGCGGTCGTGATGGCGGGCCAGGGTCAGCAGAACGGGGATCATTCCCGCCGCGCCCCCCAGCAGGTCCAGATTTTTGTCGACCGCCGCAGCCTTTCCAATCAGGGCCAACCCGCGTGCAACCAGCCCGTCATTTTCCTGCATCAGACCGATGCTGATCAGTACCGCCCCGACGCCCCCGGCGCCGGTATAGAAGCCGCAACCAGCAGCACCCTTTTCCGCCAGCATCAGGGCCTGTTCAGCAGCGCGGGCCTGCATCCGGTCTCCTGTACGCTGATGCAGAAGGACCAGGAACAGGGCGATGCCAGCCACTCCCTGATAGAGATCCGCGCCCACGGGGCGGACCAGCACTTGGGGCAGGTTCTCGCGCCATTCGGGTTCAGCACGCAGCCAGTTGATGGCTCCGCCACCCCGCAGCGCGTCACGGCACAGGCGGCGGCCGATCTCGTCCGCGCAGCGAAGGTGATGTTCCTGCCCCTCCACCAAGGGGGCGGTCGCCAGCATCCGGTTCAAGCGGGCCTCCCCAGCGGTGTGTAAAGGTCGGCCATACCGGGGGACAGGTGCAATGCGTCCAGCCGCAGACCGGCAGCGGTCAGGCGGGCACCGATACAGTCCAGCAAGCTGCCGCCACCCGTCCAGGCATCAACAATCCCGGCCGCCACCAGCCGGCATCGCGACTGCCCGAAACTTTCGCCCGTCCCCGGATCGTCGGCGCCGCCCAGTCCCGGGAGCAATTGCCGGGTGAACAATGGCTCACCGGGCCGCAACAGCGGGGACAGCACCGAAACTGCCTGTTCCAGAAGATCCATCACCAGCGGCAGATAACGGCGCGGCGGGTACAGGACCAGCGTATCGACACGGTTGTACAAGGACGGGGACGATGGGCACTTCAGGCTGAAGGGAATGAAATAGCGATTGAGACCAAGGGTCAGCAGGTTCAGAAGTGCCGGCGCCTGTTCGGGGCCGACGTTGAAATAAAGGCGCGCCAGTTCCCCATCGTCGGCGGCACTCGCCGGCGTTTCCCCGAATGCATGGTAATAGCCGGCCTGCGCCGTCACCGATTGGTGCTGCAGGGCGACATCCACATGCTGCCCGGGCTGGGGCTGATATCCGGGCGGCAATCCCGCCTGCGCCGCAGAGATGACCCGGTAGCTGTCACCCTTCTGGACATGCAGCCCTCCGTCCGGCGCCACCTGATAGACCTGCCAGCCACGATCCCAGACAGGTTGCCCGGCATTGGCCGCGGAAAGTGCCGCAACAAAGGCCGCGTCCGCGGTCAGGTTCAGGGGTGCCGGCGACGCCGGCTTACCGTCCCAGCGGGTTGTATAGGCATGCCGGTAGAGCAGGGGCCAGATGGCCTCCACCATGGCCGGCCGCACATCCTGCCCCGGGGGGGACACGACCGGCTGTGGCGGCAGGTCCGCCAGTTGCACCGAATGCGGCGCCAGAATGCGCACGGCCGCCGCCGCAGCGACCAGAGTCGGGTCGGCCCAATCCCCGCTGTCCGGCATCTGCGGCAACAGGGCCGGCCGCTCGACAGCGGCAGGGGCGGGGCCCGGCGCTGTGACATGCCCGGCCCCGGCGAATTCGGTCAGGAACCGGTCCGGATCAGCAAAGGCCAGCCCGGCCAGATTGACCAGTTCTGCCGCCAATGGCGGCACCGTGGGAGACGTGAAGGTCGATTCCATGGCGCTTTGCAGCAGTCTGGCCCCCAGATAGGGCAGCACTGGCCACACGCTGTCGATATCCTGCCAGTTGCCACCGGTCGCGGCCTGCCAGAAGGCGGCCATGGATGGCCACATGGACTGCAGCGGCGCCAATGGCACCGGTTCCGGCCGCCGCGGTGCGGCAGTGGGATTGGTCATCCAAGGCAGGCCACCATCTTCAACCAGCCAACTGCTGTAGAAGCCGGCCAGCGCACCAGCCTGATCCCAGATCGGATCGCCGATATCCGCCAACTCCCAGTCGACGATGCGCAGTTCAATCGTCCCGTCCGCTGCCGCCCGGACCAGGATATTGTCCCATTTCATGTCGCCCTGGATCAGGGTGCGTGGGCGCCATTGTGCCAGCGCCGCCTCAAGACCCTGCAGGATGGCAGGGGTGGCGCGGACAGACGATACAAGGTTCGCGCCACCCTGGCCGAAAACGGGCACGTCACGGCGGCCGATGGTCAATATCCAGGGCGGCAGACACGGGGCAGCGATACTATCCGCCACCTGGGTTGCCAGCGGCTGCGCCTGTGTGTGGATGGCGGCCAGACTGGCGCCCAACTGGGCCAGCACTGCCGGATCAAGTCGGCGGACACGACGATAGCTCGCGTCCAATGTGTCGGCATCTTCGAACAGGTCGAAGACCAGGGTGTGGCGGCGTTCTTCAAAGCTGCGGAGCCTCACCGTGGCACCGCGCAATGCCGACAGGTCCGGCGAGGTGGCGGCCAGCCGATGCAGGGCGGCCTCCCGGCCGATAGACCCAGCCAGATCCGGCGCCGATGCCGCCACCTGTTTAATGAACAGCCCTGGACCATCGACCCCGGAGACCCGGAAGCTGCGGTTTCGCCGCCGCACCTCACGCACGCGCAGCTGGTCGCCAGCGATATCCGCGGCCTTCAGCAGGTCGCGCGACAGCAGAAAGGGCGGAATATCGCTGGCCAGCAGGAACATAGGGCGGCCTTTGCCGGGAAGACGGAACGGTTCCGCCGAGGCCGGCGCCCCGACGGACCGTCACGGGAAACGCCGCGGTCTCAGACAGCCGGCGGGCAATACGTGGTCTGCGTTACCCAGGGATTACCGGCCGGTCCAGTCTGCGGAGGCGCCACCGGCGCCTGCCCCATACCACCGGCCGCGGCCGGCTGGGCAAAGCTGATGGTACCGGGTTGGGCAAAACTGATCGTGCCCGGCTGGGCGGCACCGGGCTGAGCGAAGCTGATCGTGCCAGGCTGGGCGAAGCTGATCGTGCCCGGTTGCGCGGCACCGGGCTGAGCGAAGCTGATCGTGCCAGGCTGAGCGAAGCTGATCGTGCCAGGCTGAGCGAAGCTGATCGTACCGGGCTGAGCGAAGCTGATCGTACCGGGCTGGGCGAAGCTGATCGTGCCGGGCTGGGCAAAGCTGATCGTGCCCGGCTGGGCAAAGCTGATCGTGCCGGGCTGGGCAAAGCTGATCGTGCCGGGCTGGGCAAAGCTGATCGTACCGGGCTGGGCGAAGCTGATCGTACCCGGCTGAGCGAAGCTGATCGTGCCGGGCTGGGCGAAGCTGATCGTACCCGGCTGAGCGAAGCTGATCGTGCCCGGCTGGGCAAAGCTGATGGTGCCGGGCTGGGCAAAGCTGATGGTGCCGGGCTGGGCAAAGCTGATGGTCTGCGGATAATAGCAACTGGCCGGGACGCAGGCGCTTGCCATCGGGAAGGAAATGGTTTGAGGATATCCCGTATAACCGAACATGCAGCACCTCTCCTATGACCCATGGCGGGGCTTTGTGGCATCTCGCGGCCGCACGTCGGGCAGCCACAATCTGATTAACCTTAATGGGCTACTCATTCAAGCCGATATGGAGAACAGCAAATGGCAAATTACCCTTATAACGCGTAATTGACGCACTTCGCGGGCTGCGCCGACTGGATAACCCGGATGCTATACGGTCCGAACGACAGCCTTCGTGGCAGGCGGCCGGGGGCAACAGGCAGAAAATGAAAGACTCCGTCACAAGGACTCCCAAGCGCCCGCTGCCGGTTCAGTCCACAAATCGGCGGTTGGTACCGCTGGCCGCGACCTCGATCGCCATTCCATGGCTGCGAGCGGCATCAGCCACGGCCGCCGGCGGGGCCGCGTCGGTGTACAAAGTGTCGATGTCACCGAAATCGGCAACCTGGATAAAACCAGCCTTGTTGAATTTTGTGGCATCGGCAAGCACAACCACACGCCGGGCACGGCCGAGCAAGGCCCGCTTGAACGTCGCTTCGTCGGCGTCGAAATCCAGAAAGCCACGGGTGTTGTCGATCGCTCCCATCGACAGGACCGTCATATCGGGCACGAAACGTTGGCAGAAGCTGATGGCTTCCGGCCCGAACGCCGCATGATAGTCGGGCTTGATCTGACCTCCTGCCAGGAATATCCGCTGTCCAGCCCGTCCCAGCACTTCATGCGCGATCTCCACCGAATTGGTGATGATCGTCAAATCCCGCATGCCGGCCAGAGCCCGGGCCAGCCAGAAGCAGGTCGTGCCGGAATCCAGCAGCAGGGTCATGCCTTCCTGCACCGTTCGGGCGGCCTGATGGGCGATACGCTGCTTGGCTTCCGCCTGCTCACGCAGTCTGATCCGATAGGGCGCCTCCAGCGCGCCGGCCGGGATGGATACGCCGCCATGGGTCTTCTGCACCCGCCCGGCCGTTTCCAACTGACGCACATCCCGACGGATCGTTTCCTCCGACACGTCGAAATGGGCAGCCAGTTCGGCAACAGAACAATGGGTGCGCTCCTCCAGCAGCTTCATGATCTGCGTCAGGCGCGCAACCTGGGGGGCGCGGGCGCCGGCTTTGCCGTGGTTTGTGTCGAGGTCGGTCATAGGGAGATGATATCCACATCAAATTGCGCTGAGAAGACTCAAATTCCCACATAATCGGTCATTATTCTCACATTTTGTCACATGCTTGTCATCGCTAACCCTTAGGGTGCGCGCGGAGGGTGGCTGGGTGCCGCTGCATCTTTGGGGAAGATATCGAGATGATGATGAAGAAGTCGGCAGCGCTGCTGTCATTCCTGGCCGCGACGACGGCCCTGTTTCCGGGCATGGTGCATGCTCAGACCGCGGCTCCGGCGCCGCAGGTCGCCGCCGCACCGGACGCTGTGGAAGAGATCGTTGTCTATGGATTCGTGCAGTCCCTGAGCAAGGCCCGCGAGGAAAAGAAGAAAGCCGACATCGTCAAGGATGTCATCGTGGCCGAGGATATGGCCAAGTTCCCGGAACTGAACCTGGCGGAAAGCCTGCAGCGGCTGCCCGGCGTAGCGATCAACCGCGAAGCTGGCGAAGGCCGCCGCATCACGCTGCGCGGCCTGGGCCCGGACTATACGCGCGTGCAGCTGAACGGCATGGAAGTGCTGGGCAATGTCGACTCCGCGATGGACAGCCGTGGCCAGCGTTCGCGCGACCGCGCCTTTGATTTCAACATCTTCGCCTCGGAACTTTTCTCCAAGGTAGAAGTGGAAAAGAGCTATCAGGCGGCCCAGAACGAGGGCGGCATGGCCGGCACCGTCGGTCTGTTCAGTGCCAAGCCGTTCGATTACGGCACGGGCGCCACGGGTGCGGCGTCCGCCAAGATCGGCACCAACTCCTATACCAAGGACACGCAGCCGCGTGTGGCGGCGATGGTCGGCCAGAACTGGGATGACCGGTTCGGCGTGCTGCTGTCGGCCGCCTATTCCAAGCGCAAGACGGAGGAGCAGGGCTACAATACCTATTCGCCCAGCCAGCTCAGCGCGTCCAAGATGGCGGATTACGTCAAGAAGGGTCTGGACATCTCGGCACTCAGTGCGGAGCAGAAGGCCAAGTTCCTGTCGGGCGATCTGGTGTTTGCGTCCGGCAACCGCCTGTCGGTCTGGGATGCCGACCAGGAGCGACTGGGCCTGACCCTGTCGACGCAGTGGCGTCCCAGCGATAACGTCCTGCTGACCCTGGACGGTCTGCACGGCGAATTCACCACCCATCGTGACGAATATCACCTGGCGACCCGGCCCGGCACCACCTCCGGTTCCGTGGCGTTCGATATCGCCTCCAAGATCAATTCGATCAGTTGGGACAGCTCCAACTTCGTCAATGCGATCGACGTCGACAACCTGACCTATGCCAGCGAGCATCGCCGTTCGCTGAACAAGAACAAATTCAACCAGATCGCCCTGACCGGTGAATGGGAAGCCAGCGACCGTTTCAAGCTGGATGGCCATGTCGGCTATGAGAAGTCGACCTACGACACCCCTTATGACGACAAGCTGTATCTGCGCGCCACCGGCGGCATGACCACCACCTACGACCCGTCGGGCACGTCGGCGACCAATGTCTATGACTGGGATACGACCGACATCTCCCGCTATAATTTCAAGGAATTCTATTTCCGCGAATTCTGGAACGAGACCAGCCTGGCTGAAGCCGTCCTGAACGGCCGGTACGAACTGACCGACGAACTGAAGCTGCGCGCCGGCGTGGCCTATCACCGTTACCGTTCGGCTGGTTCGGAAATCTACAATGACGGTCAGGCGCGCCAGTTCACGGGCACGCCCGCGACCTCCTATGCCTCGGCCTATGACAGCAACAAGAAGCAGTCCTGGGTCACGGGAGATTTCGACAAGGCGTTTGCCAATTACAATCTGACCCATACGGTCAAGGGTGCGACCGATATCGAGAACACCTTCCGGGTGACGGAGGCCACGACGTCCACCTACGGCCAGGTGGACTGGGACGCGCCGATCGGTGACATGCGTCTGCGCGGCAATGCCGGTCTGCGCGCCTATTTCACCGATACGGACAGCGTGGGCGATATCATCAACAGCAGCTACACCCCGCTGGGCAGCAACAAGAACAGTTCCGACTATTCAGGCGTTCTGCCGACCCTGAACGCCGCACTGGAAGTGACGGATGATTTCCTGGTGCGTTTCGCGGCGTCGAAGAACATCAACCGCCCCTCTATTTCTTCCATGTCCGCCGCCGGCACCATGAAGTTCGAGAGCGGCAAATACACGGCCAGTGCCGGCAATCCCGATCTGAAGCCCTACAAGGACACCGCCGTGGAGGTTTCGGCCGAATGGTATTTCGGCAAGATCGGCATGCTGACCCTGGGCGTGTTCCACAAGGACATCAAGAACCTGATCTCCAGCGAAACGCTGTACAATGTGCCGTTCAGCAGCACCGGCCTGCCGACGACGATCATGACCGGCGTCACGCCCAATACGGTGGTGGCGGAATTCACCCGGCCCGTGAACCTGGACGATGCGCGGGTGACGGGCTTCGAGGCCGGCGTTCAGACTGATTTCACCTTCCTGCCGGCACCGTTCGACAAGCTGGGCGCGCTGGCCAATGTCACCTTGATTGACAGCAATACGGAGATCAACGGCCTGGACGGCCCGATCACCGGCCTGTCGAAGACCAATGCCAACGGCACGCTCTATTACGAGACGGAGGATTGGGGCCTGCGCGTGTCGGCCAATTACCGCTCCTCCTACCTGCGCAGCCGCTATAACGGCAAGAATGCCGACAGCGAGGATGGCTTCGACGGCACGGTCTATGTCGACGCCGCCGCCTTTGTCAGCCTGACCCCCAACGTGAAGCTGACAGTCGATGCCATCAATCTCACGAATGAAAAGGAAGTGCAGTACAACAGCATCTATCATCGCCTGCACAACGTGACGCAAAGCGGCACGACTGTGTTCGCGGGCGTGAGTGTGGATTTCTGATACAGCACGGCCGGGGCGGCGGGAAACCATCGCCCCGGCCTATTTCAAAGACAGGATTTTGGACGATGGCATTGAAGCAAGACCGCCGCGCCTTCATCGCAACCCTGCTGGCCGGGGGCGGGGCCGCCAATGCCTTGATGCCATCCATTGCCCGCGCCTTGTCGATTGATCCTGACCGGCGCAGCGGCAACATCCAGGATGTGCAGCATGTCGTCATCCTGACCCAGGAAAACCGGGCTTTCGATCATTATTTCGGTGCGATGCCGGGCGTGCGCGGGTTCGGCGATCGGTTCGCCGCACCTGCCCCGGCGCTGCCCCAGGCGCCCGGCCGCACCGTCTTTGTGCAGCCGGGTGATCCGGCCAAGCCGGGACCGGCCCTGCTGGCGCCGTTCCGGCTGGATACGGGCAAGGATTTCCGGATGATCCGGCCGCCCGGCACCCCACATGGCTTCACGGACAGCCAGGCCGCCTGGGACAATGGCCGCATGGCTGAATGGCCCAAGCACAAGCACAATCACGCCCTGGCCTATTTCACGCGCGACGATATCCCGTTCCAATATGCGCTGGCTGAGGCGTTCACCCTGTGCGACGCCTATCATTGCGCCCTGCATCTCAGCACCAATCCCAACCGGCTTTACATCTGGACGGGCACGCATGATCCGCAGGGGCGCGGCAATGGCCCGGCAATCGACAATTCCTATGATGGTTTTGCCGATCCGCACGGCCATGGCGGTTATCTGTGGACAACATATCCGGAGCGGCTGCAGGCCGCCGGGATCGGTTTCCAGGTCTATCAGGACATGGCCGACAATTTCAGCGACAACCCGCTGGTCGGTTTCAAGAATATCCGGGCGGCCCGCGCCGCGCAGGAGGCGGGGGACAATGGCCCGTTGGCCGATCTGGCCCGCCGCACGGTGGAAACAAGGACGCTGGAAGATCTGAAGCAGGATGTACTGGACGGCAGGCTGCCGCAGGTTTCCTGGATTGTGGCGCCCACTGCCTATTCTGAACATCCCAGCGTGTCGACACCGTTGCAGGGGGCGGAATATACGGCGCGCGTACTGGATGCGCTGACCGCCAATCCTGCCGTCTGGGCGCGGACGGTGTTGTTCATCAACTTCGATGAGAATGACGGGCTGTTCGACCATGTGCCGCCGCCGGCGCCACCGGCCCGCGCAACGGATGATCCCACGCGCACCATCGGTGCCACCACGGTGCCGGCCGAAGACGAATACCACACCAGGTCGCAGACCGAGGCGGATGCGGCCTATCTCCATCGGCCCTACGGGCTGGGTCCGCGCGTGCCGATGTATGTGGTGTCGCCCTGGAGTTCGGGGGGCTATGTCTCTTCCGAAGTGTTCGACCATACCAGCGTCATCCGGTTCCTGGAAACGCGGTTCGGCGTGCAGGAACCCAATATCAGCGCCTGGCGCCGCGCCGTTTGCGGCGATCTGACATCCTGCTTCAATTTCGAACGCAAGGATGAACGGCCGTTCCTGACCCGCCTGCCAAAGACGCGGCTATTGTCCGATCGCGCCTCCACGCTGAAAGAGACGCCGCCGCCATTGCCCGAAAACGTGGTTGCGCCACGGCAGGATCCCGGACCCAGCCGCCGCCGCGCCACACCCTATTGCCTGGACGTGGTGATGGAAGCCGGGGCGGAAATGCGGCTCCTGTTCCGGAACGACGGTAAGGAACGGGCGGCGGTCTTCCATCTCTACACAATGGATCGGCTGGACGAGGTGCCGGCCCGCTTCACCGTGGGGGCAGGCGAGACGGTTCCGGCTGCAATTCAGGGGCAGGGGCCGCGCGACCTGTTCATTCTGGGACCGAACGGCTTTCACCGCCGGCTGGTTGGCCGGTGCGACAGGTTTGGTATCAGGCTGGAACAGGGGCGCGGCCGACGGGCGGTGTTGCTGTTGAGCAATCCGACCGGGGCAGCCCTTGAACTTTCCGTGTCGGACATGGCCTACGGCGCACCGGTGTCCAAGGTGAAACTGGCGGCGCGGACCGATACCAGCCTTCCGCTGGACTTCACCGCCAGCCATGGCTGGTACGATCTGCGCGTGGCCGGCGGTGGTCAGTCCTGGCGGTTGGCCGGACACATCGAAGACGGTACGGAATCCCTCTCCGATCCTGCCGCGCATGGCCCAGCACCACTGCGGGTGGCGTCAGCCTGATCCAATGATCACCTTCTGAACAGGCAAAACCGGCAGCCATCTGGGTGCCGGTCCCGTCCCGTCCGACCTTCATCCTGCCTGCCCATGCCGCCACACTGGTTGTTGCGGCGGTTTCCATGCTGAAATCGCCATTGCAATCGTTTGTAATGTGTGGATATGATTATATCAAAGAACAATATGGCATGAAGCGGGGGGACAGGTGGTTATGCGTCATCCAAGGACGGTGCTGGCGTCGGCGGTCGCTGCCTGCGCCATCGGCACCGCGTCGGCCGGGGCAGTTGCGCCTGAAGGCGGCCCGGCATTCACGGGGCGCTGCGCGGCCGTCGCCGCACAGATGCAGGGGCACTGGCCGGACGCATCAACGCGCATCCATTCAACGCAATTTGTCGCCGACGGCAGCGTGGCGCCGACGGACACGTTCGCGTTCAACCCCGACCCGCTTCCCCCCTTGAAGGCCCATTGCCTGATCGATGCGGTCATGGCGGAACGGCAGGGGCGGGAAGGCCAGCAATACGCGATCCATTTCCGTCTGCGGCTGCCTGCCGATTGGAATGGCCGTTTTCTGTTCCAAGGCGGTGGCGGAACCAACGGCAATATCGGCAACGCCCTGGGACTGGTGCCGGGAGCAGGCCTCAGGGACCCGGCCATCAACCAGGGCTATGCCGTTGTCAGTCAGGATTCCGGTCATGACAACGCCACCAACACCGACCCGGAACGGGGCGGTCCGGTGGCCTTTGGCTGGGATCCGGAGGCGCGCCGGAATTACGCCTACGCCTCGCTGCCGGCGGTGGCGCAGGGGGCCAAGGCGGTCATCGCCCGTTTTTATGGTCGGGCTGCCGATCATTCTTATTTCGCGGGCTGTTCCAAAGGGGGACAGGAGGGGCTGATGTTCGCCCAGCGGTTCCCCGACATTTTCGACGGCATCGTGGCCGGTGCGCCCGGCATGTCACTGCCGCGCGCCGCCCTTGCCCAGAATTGGGACGTGCAGGTGTTCGGTGGCGTATTGACACCGGACGCCCAGGGCCGCCGATCCGTCTTCAGTCTGGCCGGCAGCTTCACCGCACAGGATTTCGCGCTGGTCCGACAGGCGGTGCTGGAAGCCTGCGACGCCGATGACGGGCTGGCGGATGGGATGATCGCCCGCTATGCCAGCTGTTCGGCCAGCAAGGTGGAAAAATCGCTGGAAAAGGTCCGCTGCACGGCGGACGCTGCGACGTCATGCGTTTCCGGCGTGAAGCTAACGGCATTGAAGCGGTCGCTGGGCGGGCCAAAAGGCAAGGACGGCGCGCCCCTTTATACCGACTGGCCCTGGGATGCGGGCATCGGGTCTTCGGACTGGGCCGTCTGGAAACTGGGCCTGACGCAGCCCCCCATGCCACCGCTGAATGTGGTTATCGGTGGCAGTGCCTTGCACGGCCTTTTCTCCACGACACCCCGGTCTCTGGGACGGGGACCACAGGAGATTTTCGACCAGCAGATGGGGTTCGATTTCGCCAGGGATGCTGACCTGATCTACCGCACAGCTACCCCGTTCAACGCTTCCGGCTGGGAGGAGATGTCGGCGCGGTCACCGGATATTGACGGGTTTCGCGCCCGGGGGGCGAAGCTGATTGTGCCGCATGGCGTTTCCGACCCCGTCTTCTCGATCCATGACAGCATGGCGTGGTACCGGGAAGTCGACAGCCGGTACGGCGGCAAAGCCGATACCTTTGTCCGGCTGTTCCCGGTGCCTGGGATGGGGCATTGCGGCAATGGTCCGGCCACCGATCGCTTCGCCGCCTTTCAGGCCATGGTGGAGTGGGTGGAACAGGGCAAGGCGCCGGATCGGCTGACAGCGGCCGCAGGACCCGGCAGCCCCTGGCCCGGCCGCACCCGGCCACTCTGCCCCTATCCCAGCTATGCCCGCTATGACGGGCAGCCAAACAAGGAAGCCGCCGAGAGCTTCCAATGCATCAGGGAGTGACAGAATATGAAAAGCCTTGGTTCGGCCAAATGGCTGGCGGCGTCCATGCTCGCCCTGCTGCCGGTCCTGTCCGCCGTGGCGGCACCGGACGGACGTTGGGTACAAAGCTGGGGTTCCAGTCCGTCCCTGGCGGTGGAAAAGCTGCCTTTCGATTTCTGGCGTCCGCCGGCGCAGATTCAGGGGACGGTCCGTTACATGATGCGGGTCAGTGCGGAAGGGGACGCCGTACGGGTTCGGTTGTCGGCGGAGACCTTGACACAGGACATCCATGTCGGCGCCGCAACCATCGCGCTGGCGGCTTCTGACGGAAAGGTCGATGTGGCCTCCCTGAAGCCGTTGACATTCGGCGGTGCGCCGACGGTCCGCGTGCCTGCGGGCGCCCCCATGCTCAGTGATGCCGTTGTCCTGTCTGTCAAGGCCGGGGCGATCATCTATGTGTCGCTGCATCTGACGGACAGTGTCGCCATCCCGCAGGCGGATCCGCTGCATCTGGTGGAGGTTCTGCCCGGTCCGGATCGGACGGACGCCGTCACCCTAACGGGATCACACAAGGAGACGGGACGGGAAATCGTCTCTGGCATCCTGGTCCGGTCGGCTGTCAAGGCGCGCACCATCGTGACTTTTGGCGACAGCATCACCGACGGTGCCGGCGCCACCGATCCGATGATGCGCGGCTGGCCGGACCAGTTCGCCGCACTGCTGCGTGACCGGGGCCGTGGCCAGATTGCCGTCGCCAATGCCGGCATCGGCGGCAACCGCGTGCTGCGGGAGGAAGTGGGGCAATCGGCACTGGCCCGTTTCGACCGGGATGCACTGTCGGTGCCGGGTGTGACGGATATCGTGCTGCTGGAAGGGATCAACGATCTGGGACTGAGCGGCCTGCCCAACCCACGGGGGCCGGGAAGTCATCCGACGGTGACGGCCGCCGACCTGATCGCCGGATATCGCCAGTTGATTGCCAGGGCGAAGATGCGGGGACTGAAAATCCACGGGGCGACGCTGACGCCGTTCCTGGGATCGCCTTTTCCCGGCTATGCCACGCCGATGAAAGAGGAAATCAGGCAGGAGCTGAACAAATGGATCCGTACCAGCGGGGAATTCGACAGCGTCATCGATTTTGACGCTGCCCTGCGCGATCCCGCGCAGCCGCAGCAGATCCGGCCGGCCTATGACAGTGGCGACAAGCTGCACCCATCAGATGCCGGCTACCGCGCCATGGCGGAGGCCGCATTGGCTGTGCTGCTGAAGTAATCCGGCCAATTAAGAGACGTCTTGAACGTTGTGAGCCGTGCCGATGGCGCGGACGCCCCCCTGCTGCCCGAAGCCGGAGGAGGGGCGGCACGGCACAATTGAGCACAAATGGGCCGGAACCTTGAGATTCCGGCGACAACCAACTGACAAAAGGGATGGAAAATGCAACACGCATGGAAATGCCTGCGCACGACGCTGCTGATGTCCGCTGCCGGCCTGCTCCTGGTTCCGGCAGCAGCAACAGCCGAAACGGCCGCCGATGACGATGTGCTGGCGGAGATTGTCGTGACGGCGCAAAAGGTGAAGGAGACCTTGGACAAGGCTCCCGTCGCCGTGTCGGTGCTGAGCGCGGATGCGCTTGATCGGCAGAACATCACGGCGGCCGACGATCTGGTCACCACGGTGCCCAATCTTCAGTTCAGCCAGAACGGCTTTGCCATGCGTGGCATCGGCAGCAATAACGGCTTCAGCGGCTATTCCACCGTCGCAACGCAGATTGACGGCATCTACGCGCCTTTTCCCACGACCTTGACCCTGGGCATGTTCGATATCGGCGCCATCGAGGTGCTGCGCGGCCCCCAGGGCACCGTCCATGGCCGCAACGCCACCGCCGGTGTTGTAAATATCAACACGGCCGATCCTGGGGCTGATCTGAAGGTCGCTGGCGACGTCCAGTATGGCACGCACCAGGACCTGCAGGTCCGGCTGAATACCGACCTGCCGGTGAACGACGATCTGTCCGTCCGCATCTCCGCCTTCCGTCATGTCAATGAGGGCCGGTATCCGCGCTACGCCGCCCAGGACCGGTTCGATAAAACGGACCAGACAGGTGTAAGACTGACATCGCTGTGGAACATCACCGACAATCTCACCTGGCGACTGTCACTGAACTATGGCGAGGATGTGGGAACAACCCCGTTCCTGTTCCTGGCAAGCTACAATTATTACCCCAACGCCAATCTGAAAACGGGCAGTTTCGGACCGGTAGAGATCATCAACACCCACGAACCCAATCCCGGCATCCAGAATGTCCGCGAGAACCAGAAGGATGTCCGGGAATATGCCGCCCGCTCCCGTCTGGCCTGGCAGATGTCTGACGCCGTCACGGCCACTTACATCGCTGGCTTCTCCGTTCTGAAGAATGACGGGATCGATGTCAGCACCGGCGTCTTCTCGCAGGAATATCTGGACCTGCGCCAGGAATCCAGTTCGCATGAGGTCGATATCAATTACGAAACTGACCAGTTCTCGCTGGTTGTCGGTGGCTATTATTACTGGGACGACAAGCCGTCGGGGCAGCGCCTGCTGCACGCCGGCAATACCGCACCGGCACCGTTCGGCAGCGTATTCAACGCATTCGGGCCGCTTGTCGCGGGTACGGGCAAGCAAATCTCCACCATCAATGCCGTCGACGTCGTCAATACCTACAGCGACTGGGGCAGTGAATCGGCGGCCATCTTCGCCCAGGGCACCTTCCATGTCACCGATCGGTTCCGCCTGCTGGCGGGTTTACGATCCACCTGGGACACCGTACATGGCAGGCAACAGGAACTGGTCTGCTTCGGCGGTACGGTCACCCGCGCGAACATCAACAGCGTCACCTGTCCCGCCGGCGGTTTGGGCCTGACCGACGACAGCAACCGCGCGTCGGAAAAGTTCAGCAAGATCAGTTGGAAGGCGGGCCTGGACTATGATCTCACGGAACAGGTCATGGGTTATGCCACGGTCAGCACCGGCTACCGCGCGGGCGGCCTGCAATCCAGCACAAATCCCGCGCCCTACACGGGCTACAAGCCGGAGACGGTGACGAATTATGAAGTGGGTCTGCGCAGCAATCTGCTTGATCGCCGCCTGTTCCTGTCCGCCACTGTTTTCAACATGGATTACAAGGATTTGCAGGTTTCCAGCGTGATCGGCACGTCCAGCGGACCAGTGGCGGTCACCACCAATGCCGCCAAGGCCAGAATCAGGGGCGTGGAACTGGAGACGATATTCCAACCGACGCATAGTGACCGGCTGTCGGCCTATGTCTCGTATCTGGACGGCAAATACACGTCCTTCCCCAATGCCTCCGACAACATGCACAGCGCCGATGTGATGTATAACATCTTCGCGCCGATCCTGGGCTACGCCGCCATCCCGGGGGCGGTCGCGGACTTTTCCGGCAATCGGCTGGCCAATGCGCCCCGCTGGAGCGCCCGTCTGGGTTACCAGCATATTTTCGACCTGCCCGGTGGCAGCACCCTGACACCTGCTGTCGATTTCTATGTACAGTCCAAGACCTTCAGTGACAGCGCCAACTATGTCCAGGGCATCAACGGCAGCTACACCAAGACCGACCTGAACCTGCGCTGGGACAGCCCGGCACAGAGCTACTTCGTCAATGCCTTTGTCAACAATTTGGAAGATGAGCGCGTCGCGAACCAGACCAGCGTGGTGTGGAGTTCGACAACGGCTGTCTATAACCCTGGCCGCACCGTCGGCATCCGGGTCGGCGCCACCTTCTGACAATCTCCCATGACTGACCCCGACCGTGCCTCCGGCCGGCGGGGTCACTTTTTTAAAGCATGACCAAACCGACATCGGGCAGGCGGGCGGCCAGGGCAGTCGCCTGGGCAGTCGGCATCAACAGGAATGCCGTGGACAAGGCGTCGGCGCGGCAGGCCGTGGCAGCACGCACACTGACCTGACGCGAACCCGGCACCGGCGTTCCCGCGCGCGGGTCCAGCACATGTCCCAGGCGGCCGGCAGGATCGAAGCTGGTGCCGTCGGTCGCAGATGTGGCAAGCGCCCCGTCCAGGTCGAGCGCTGGACCGGCCCCATCTCCCTGCCGCACCGAAACACGCCAGGGGCGCCCGTCCGGATGCCGGCCCAAGGCGCGGATTTCCCCCATATCGACCAGTACATCGCGCATACCTTCGTTCAGCAGCAGGTCGGCGATACGGTCGGTTATATAGCCCTGGGCGATGCCGTTCAGGGTGACGGCCATGCCCGGCCGGGTGAAGGCGATAGAGGACGCCTCCACTGTCACCGCGCGGTAATCGACCAGCGGACGCAGCGCGGCGACGGCCTGTGCCGGGGGACCCAGCGGGTCGGCCCCGGCCTTGGCGAAATGCTGCGCATGCAGTTCCCAGAGCGGCTGGACCGTCATATCGAAGGCACCGTCGGTAATGTGCCCATACATCACCGCTTCCTGCATCAGCCGCACCAGATCGACCGGCGGGTTATCCAGGCGCCCCTCCCGGTTCAGGCGGACCAGGGCACTGTCGGCCCGATAAAGGCTGAACACGCGCTCAAGGCGCGCCACCTCCTTCAGGCAGGTATCGATCAGCCGGTCCGACGCCGGCCCGTCCAGACCGGTCAGGGTCAGCCAGGCATCGGCGCCAAGGGCGATCCCCTGCCACTGCCGGATATTGGCCGTGCCGGCCCGGCCAGGATCGGCGGGGGCCAGCAGGACAGCCCCGGCCGCGGCGGCGGCGATTTTCAGGAAACGACGGCGGTCAGTTGGCATGATGTCCCCCACCCATGGTCGGCGCCGCGGGCATTTCGTTATCGTCTCCGCCCAGCACCTCCTGCGGACGGATATCGGCGAAGCGGCGGACAACGCCGCCATGGCGCTGGGCGAATGCGCGGGCATCGGCTTCGCGAGAGAACGGATATAGCTCGGCCCCCGTCATGGCGGCTGGCGCGTTTGAGCCCGTGACATACCAGGCCAGTTTGGCATCGACCCAATGGTCGGGATCGGCCGCGTCCGGTGCGGTCGCCCCGCCCATGTCGGAGACAAAGGCACCGCGCACATTCTTCGGCTCGTCCGGCAGCATCAGAAAGGCGAAGGTGTCGCGCACCGACGACAGCCAGACCGGCTTTTCGCGGCTGCGCAGATGCACCTGTCCCTTTGGCCCCGGATGATCAGAAAGGTTCATGCCGCAATATTGGCCCACGGCATCGGCGGTGATGGCGGCGGGGGTCAGCGGTGCCTCCGCCTTCTGCTCCGCCCCGCAAGCGGACATAAGACCGGCCCAAAGCAGCAGGGCGGCAAGGGCATGGGGTTTCATATCTGTCTCCGTGAAAGCAGCAGGCCGGCGATCCCCAGCGGGGCCAGCACCCAGGCGCCCAGCGCGCCCAGCAGGGCCGTCGGGGGCAGGGTGGCGTGCGCCGCCAGCCCGGCCATGCCGGCATGGCGGCCGACACTGACGAAGCCGGTCAGGTTGAACAGGCGATAGGCATCGGCGGGGTTGGCCAGCAGCAGGGCGTTCAACAGCCCTTCGCCCACCCCCTGGCCGCCCGTGGCCACCAGCAGGCCCAGCAAACCCATGTCGTACAGCAGCACGAACAGCAGCCAGAGGGCGACGGCGATGCCGGCGGCCGTGCCGCGATCGCGCACCAGCGTGCTGGCCAGATAACCCATGGCCACGAAGGCGGCGCCCAACAGCACACTGGACCCGATCATGGCTGCGAACGCCATCCAGGCTTCCCGCGCCGTGTCCGGCACCAGCAGGTAAAGCGCCAGCCCCGCCGTGCCGTAACCGATGACGGTGGCGAAGGCGATGATGGCGACATGGCCCAGGAACTTGCCCAGCAGCGCCTGCCAGCGCGAAACGGGGTAGGAGAGCAGCAGCAGCATGGTGCCGCGGTCGATCTCCCCCACAATGGCGTCGAAGGACAGCAGCAGGGCCAGCAGCGGCAACAGGAAGATGGTCAGGCTGGACAGGCTGACGATGGTCACTTCCAACTGGCCGACACCGACCGTTCCCGTCGGTGCGCTGCCCAGAAAGGCCAGCGTCACGGCCAGGGCGGCCATCAGCAAGGTGGTGGCTGCAACCCAGCGGTTGCGCAGCCCGTCGCGGATTTCCTTGGCCGCGATGATCAGGATGGTTCTCATGCTGCCTCCTCCTGCGACAGGAAATGGGCGTAGATCTCGTCCAGGCTGGGCTGGGACAGTTCCAGATCGGCCACGGCGTCGCCGCGCGCCAGCAGGGCGCGGGTCAATTCCAGCTTCCGCGACCGGTCGCAGGTCATCGACACACGGCGCACCCCTTCGGCTGGCAGGGGCAGGCCATGGGCTGCTGCCAGCTTGGCCGCCTGTTCGGGCGTGTGCAGCGTCACCGTCAGGCGCAGCGGCAGGTCGGCCAGGGTGCGCAGGGTTTCAAGGCTGCCTTCGGCCACCTTGCGTCCCCGGTTCATCACCACAACCCGGTCGGCTTGTCCCTCCAGTTCTGTCAGGGCGTGGCTGCACAGCAGGATCGTCGCCCCCTGGTCGCGCAATGCCCGCACCAGGGCATAGAAACTCTGGCGCAAAGCCGGGTCCAGACCCGTGGTCGGTTCATCCAGGAACAGCAGGCGCGGATTGCCAAGCAGCGCCTGGGCCAGCCCCAGACGCTGGCGCATGCCCTTGGAATAGGTGGCCAGACGCTGCCGCGCCGCCGCTTCCGACAGGCCGACACGGGCCAGCAGCCCATCATTGCCGGCAAGGGCCACACCCTTCAGTCGGGCATAGAAATCCAGGCACTCCCGGCCCGTCATGCCCGGATGCAGGGCGACATTTTCCGGCAGGAAGCCGATCTGGCGGCGCATCGCGGCTGCATCCGATCCACCGGGATCATGGCCCAGCACCGTCAATCGTCCGGCATCGCGATGGGTCAGACCCAGCATCAGCTTGATCAGGGAGCTTTTGCCCGCCCCGTTATGGCCGACAAGCGCCACGCATTCACCGGGCATCAGGGTCAGGTCCAGGTCGCGCACGGCGCGGATGGCGCCATAGCTTTTGGCGACGCCGTGGGCCAAGACCGTCGGCAGGTCATTCATGATGGGCCTCCTTGAGGGCGGGGGCAGAGGCGGGAAGGGGAAGGGGAACGGGATCCGCCATCAGCGGGGCGCTGTCGACCACACCGCCGGGATGCAGGGCAGGGAATTGCTTCTGCGCCCAGCGGATCATCTGGATACCGGGGCTGTTCAACAGCAGCTTGGCCTGGGGATGGGCCCAGACGATGCGATCCACCACGTCGTTGGGACGATAGGCCTCGTCGGCGATGCCATCACCATTCAGGTCGAAGGCGGCATTGTCGCTCCAGTAGTTGCCCTTGCCCTCCGACGACCAGTCCAGCGCGCGGGTGCCGACATATTTGACTTGTGTCCGGTTGGCAACGAAGGCATTGCCGGTGATGAGGTTGCGTTCCGATCCGGCCGTGAAATGCACCCCGATCTCGCAGCCGGAGAAGCGGTTGCCCGTCAGGACATTCTTGTTGGCATTATAGATGAAGACACATTTGCCCGTGCCATCACGCGGGGCGGTAGGGTCCAGATCGTTGGCGGGCACATCCTGGTCGCCCGTATCCTCGATGGTCTTGATGTCATCGGTCTGCGGGAACCGGCCCTCGATGATGTTTCCCGTGATCTCCGACCCGTTGGTGTAGTTCAGCAGCAGCCCGTGCAGCCGGTCCCGGCGGGAGATATTGCCGCGCACCTTCAGGCGCTGTGAATACATGATGGCGTAACCGACATGGTTACCCTCCGACACATTGCCGGAAACCTCGCTGTCGTTGGTGTACATATAGTGGACGGCGAAGCGGACATTGGTGAAGTGGTTGTTCTGGAACAGGTTATGGTGGGAGGTGGTGACAAAGATGCCGTCACGCCCGCCATCGACCCAATTTCCGACCACATGTGATCCCGGTGCGTTCCACAGCTGAATGCCGTTGCCGCGTTCCGACAGGCGCAGGTCCGTGCGACCGCTGACATGGTTGTCGCGGATCTGCGCATCGACCGCCCCCCAGGCATAGATGCCGATCAGATTGCCGGTCAGGCGGTTGCCTTCCACCACGGCACCGGTAGCGGTCTTGCTTAGGAAGATACCGGTATTCTGGTCGAACAGGCTGGCGCCCGAATTGCGCACATCCAGGCCGCGCAGGGTCACGCCGGGGGCCGCGACGGTCAGACTGTTACCCTGACCACCGCCATCAATGATGGCACCGGGTTCGGCCGTCAGGGTGACCGGCACCTCGACCCGCACCGGCCCCGGATGAAGGCCTGGCAGCAGACGCAGGGTGTCACCCGGCTTGGCCTGCGCCAAGGCCGCGGCCAACCCGCCAGGTGTCACCGCGACGGTGGTCGCCGCAGCCGGCAGTGCCAACAGGCCGGTCAGCAACAGAAGGAAGAGACGTTGAAGCAAGGGATTGATCCTGCTGACGAAATAATCCCCGTTCCCGTCCGGGGGTAGTGGGCGGGAACGGGGCGTCGGGGCCGGAAAGCGTCGGTCAGGCGCTCTTCGGCTCGACGATCATGCGGCCGCCCATTTCCATGTGCAGCGCGTGGCAGAACCACTGGCAATAGTACCAGTAGACGCCCGGCCGGTCGGCCGTGAAGGTGACCGAGGAGGTCTGCTGCGGCCCGATCTCCATGGCGATGCCATGGTTGGTCAGGGTGAAACCGTGGGTCAGGTCATCCACATCATCGATATTGGTGACGAAGACCGTAACCTCATCACCCTGGCGGACGTTGAATTCCTCCAGCGCGAAGGCCGGGGCCGACGAATACATGTAGACGCGGACCTTGTTGCCGTCGCGGATGATTTTGGCATCGGATTCCAGCGTCACCCCGTCGGCCTTGGCCTGCTTCACCGCATCGGCGAACATCGGATCGGCACGGTCATAGGTGTTGCGGGGATTCACCTTGGACCGGTGGACGATCAGCGTGTCATGCGGCTCCGCAAATGTCGGGCCGTCATGGACCAGCTTCATTTCGTCACCGGAAATGTCGATCAGCTGGTCATTCTCCGGCTTCAGCGGACCGACATTCAGGAACCGGTCCTTGGAGAATTTGTTCAGCACCATCAGCCATTTGCCGTCGGCTTCCTTGGTCTGGCCCATGGAGGAATGCAGATGGCCCGGCTGGTAATGCACATCCAGCTTCTGGATGACAGGCGACACTTTCTCGCCCTTGTAGGCGCGCTTGGCGGCATCGATGTTCCACTTCACCACCTGGCTGTCCAGGAACAGGGTAGTGTAGGCGTTGCCGCGGCCGTCATAGGCCGTGTGCAGGGGCCCCAGGCCCAATTGCGGTTCGGCCACGACGGCATCCCGCGGCTTGATTTTGTCGTCAAACAGATCGTCGAACTTGCGCACGTCGAAGACGGTGGCCGTGGGCGACAGCTTGCCATTGGCCGTGGCATGGATGCCGTCGGGCGCCATGTTGATGCCGTGCGGGCTGTTGGGCACGGGGATGTAGCGGGTGAAAGGCGAACCCTTGCGGCCATCCACCACGGGCACGCCGTTGATGATCTGGGCCTTGCCGGCCTTCACCGCCGCTTCAATTCGCTTGATGTTGAAAACGACCAGCCAGTCCTGCTCGTTGGCCGTCATCTCCGCCAGCGTCACCCCTTCTTCCGAATTGTAGCAGGTGGACATGGCATATTTGCCATGATAGTCGGACTCCGTATTATCAAGGTTGCCATCCACCCAGACCTGCCAGGCGATCTTCATGGTATCGCCGTCGATGGCGGTGAAATGCGACCGATACTTCTTGGTATCGGCCATGTTGTGCCCGTCATTGGGCGTCGGCACGCGCTGCTCGCCATTGGCGTAGATATAGCCGGTACGGGGGAATTTCTGCAGGCGCAGGCCGTGGATGGCGGCAGCGTTGGGAATCTCGATGACCTTGTCCACCTTCATGATGTCGCAACGCACACGGGCGACGCGGGTATTGGCCTTGTCGTTGCAGAACAGGTAGCGACCGTCATAGGTGCCGTCGGTGAACGACATGTGCGGATGGTGCAGGTCACCATTCAGGTAGCTGCCGCCCCGCTTCTCCAGAAACTTCTTCGTTTCCGGCAGCAGACCTTCGGTCAGGATCTTCCGGCTTTCGTTCGTCAGCCCCCAGCCGGTGGCCGAGCAGCGATTGAACACCGGGATGCGCATCAATTCGCGCATGGACGGGATGCCCATGATGCGGATTTCGCCGGACTGACCGCCGGAATGGAACACGTAATATTCATCCAGATCGCCGGGCTTGACCTCGATACTCTGCTTGCCCGCCGTGGCGGCATCGGCCGTACCGGGTGCCAGCAAGCTGCCACCCACGGCAGCCCCACCCATGGCCGCCCCCAGGCCCGCCAGCGTCGCGGCCCTGGCGGTTCCCCCCAACAGGGCGCGGCGGTTCAGCCCCTGCATAGTCTCGTTCTTTTCCGACATTGTTACAGCTCCGTGGTTGCCCCGCCAGCAGGCGGGGGGATGAGAAGGAGGGATCACTCGGCGGTGGGCGGCACGGGATACTTGGCCCGCCGCGGATCGGAGGTCATGACGGCGGCCTGGCGTTCCGCCTTCTTCAGGCGGGCCACCACCACCGGACAAACTTGCGTGTGGTTGTAGAGAACCTGGCAGTGCAGGCACTGAATGCATTCGTTGGGATTGATGCGGCCGTCGGGATGGATGGCCTGCACCGGGCATTCAATGGCGCAGCGATGGCAGGGATTGCCGCATTCCCGATACCGCCGCAGCCAGTTGAACATCCGCATCCGGCCGGGAATGGCCAGGGCCGCGCCCAGCGGGCAGAGATAGCGGCAGAAGAAGCGTTCGATGAACAGTCCGGCCAGGACCAGGGCAGCGGCGAACAGCACGAACCACCAGTCGCGGATGAAATGCAGGATGATGGCGGTCTTGAACGGCTCCACCTCCGCTACCCGTTCCGCATCCGACAGGCTGTGCAGCGACAGGCCGAAAATCATCAGGAAGATCATGTATTTCAGGGGCCAGAGCCGTTCATGCACGGCAAACGGCACCTTGATCTGCGGCACGCGTAGTTTCTTGGCCAGCTTGTTGGACAGTTCCTGCAGGGCGCCGAACGGGCATAGCCAGCCACAGAAGGCCCCCCGACCCCAGAACAGCAGGGATGCCGCCACCGAGAACCAGAGCAGGAACAGCAGCGGATCCATCATGAAATAGTCCCAGCGGAAATCGTGGCGCATGGCGTCCACGAAGGTCAGGACATTGACGACGGACAGCTGGGCATGGGCGTACCAGCCCAGATAGAACAGGGTGAACAGCAGCACGGCCATGCGGGTGCGGGCATAGAGCTTCGGCCGGCGGACCAGAAAATCCTGGAAGAAGAAGATGCCCGTCACCGCCAGCACAGCCAGTGCCGTCAGCACGATATCGACGCGGCGGTTGTTCCAGACCCGCTGCCACAGCGGCACGTCCTGCGCGGCCTCTACCTCGGTGCTGATGGGGACTGCGGCTGCGGCGGAGGCCTGTGGCGCATTGGTCAGATAGATTTCGGGTGGAATGTAGCCCAGATCGAAGGTGACGAAACTTTTCTCCAGCGCCGCCGTGGCCCGCTGCACCAGCAGTTGCAGGCGCCAGGGCTGTGCCGGATCGAACACCATATTGTCCGGTACGGTGAACAGGCCGATCTCGGGCAGGTCCGGGGCACCGTCAGCGGCCAGTGCGCCCAACCGCTTATGGTTCTTGTCACGGAAGCGGGTGCCCGCCTCGCCCTGGATCAACTCGACCCGGTCAAAGATGCCGCCGCGCACATAGCCCGATCCCTTGAAGGAATAGCGCCCGCGGGCGGCAATCAGCAGGGCCTGCTGCCCCGGTTTCAGCCGGGCGCGCAAAGCCTCAAACTCTGTGTCGCCCAGCAGGCTGCGGCCGACGGTGGGGATGGTGACGAGACCGGCATAAAGCTCGATGAAGGTCTCGTCATCAGGACCAGGTTCCGGGCGGGCCGCGGCCGCGGCGTTACCGGATTTCGCAAAGGCCGCGTTGACATCGCCGACGGTCAGTACCAGCCGGCGAACGGAACCGTCACCGATCAGCGTCTCCCATGCCGCGATGTCGCGTCGGTTTTCATCAATCCGGCGGGCAGGGGCGGCATTGGCCGTCTCCGTCGCGCCCGTCAGCGCCTGGGACAATTTGCGGCCCGACCGCAGCAGGCTGTCACCGATCACCATCACCGTGACGGTGGCCCCCGACACGATGTCGACCGGCGGCTTGGCCCCGTTGGTCAGCGCGGGATCGAAGACGTGGCGTCCGACATAGCCGTCAATAAAGGCCTGTACCTTGGCAACAGGAATGCCGACCAGCACGATCGGCTCGTGGTGATCGACTAGCCTGGCACCCTTGATCACGCCGTCTGGCGTCAATCCCACCATCACATCGATGGGCCGACCGGAATAGCCTGTGGTGTCCACAAAATCCGACGTCAGATAGGCAAAGCCCAGCAGCGTTTCCCCCTTGAAGACGGGGAATGCCGGCGCCTTGTCACTGCGGGTTCCGAAGCGTTCGCCCTCTGGAAAGAGATCAGAGGGCTTGACCTTGGATAAATAGTTATCGACGCGAGGCTCTTTTGCAAAAGAATCACCACATACCAAAAAAATAGACAAAAGAATCAGCGCGACTCCGAACATAATATTCGGAGATCCAAGGTAATTTAAAAATGACAAGCGTTGATTTGACATTTGTCAATAGCCTTATCTGATATCTGAACGAAGCTTTATTACAGACCGGCCGATACTGTATTTGACCTCGATCAATTCGGTCAGTCAACTTCGGTCAATTCCGTCGTCCCATCGGTAGCGCGGTCAGGGGCACGCTTCTTTGCGCAGCCGCAAAGAGCGGGAAGGAAACGGCTTTTCCCGGGGTCGCTGAAAATCGAGGCGACGGGTTTCCCGCTTTTCATCCCGCTCTTTGCCCCAGCGCAACGACCGGGCAGGGGCCTTTCTGTTGGCATGCGGTCGCTTTGATCCATCCCGAGGCTGAAAAAGGTTCGCCCATGAAGACCGAGATCGTCCATTTCCGCCGCGATTCCGCGCACAGCCTGCTGCCATCCGATGGCGTCCCCGGTGAACAGGCGGATGGTTCCGTCATCTGCGCCATTGATGAATGCCCGGACACCCTGGTGGCAGAGAAATTGCTGAACCGGCTGCAGGGCCTGTTCCCGGCACCCGGCATGACCCGTGTGTCCTTCGCGGACCTGCCCGTCCGTGACGGCGGCTGCTGCGGCGGCCGTTGTGGCGGCTGAGCCTTCCCCCTTCCTGTCACACCATGGCCGAGACCAACCCATGTCCTCGCTGACGCAACCGGTTTCGCTGTTCGCCGCCACCTATCCCGGCGCCACCGCCATTTTTCGCCGCCATGGCATCGATTTCTGTTGCGGGGGCGGCCAGTCGCTGGCCGATGCCGCCACGGCCCGCGATCTGGACCCTGACGGGCTGCTGCGTGAGCTGATGGACCGGGCAGCGGAGGGCGGCGAGGTTCCGGCAACCCTGCCCGATACCGCCCTTATCGCCCTGCTGCTGGAACGGTTCCACGCCGGCCACCGCCGTGAACTGGAAGAGCTGTTGTTCCTGTCGCAGAAGGTGGAAAGTGTGCATGGCCAGCATCCGGACTGCCCCAAAGGTCTGAACACCCTGCTGCGTCAGGTGTCGGAGGAGTTGGAGGAGCATATGCAGAAGGAGGAAAAGGTGCTGTTCCCCTTGGTGCTTTCCGGCGGATCGCCCTTCATTGCCGCACCCATCGCCTGCATGGCGGAGGAACACGAGACGTTCGCCCGACAACTGCATCAGATGCGGGCGCTGACCCGGGATTTCACGCCGCCGGTGCGGGCCTGCGCGACTTGGCGGGCACTGTACAGCACGCTGCAACACTTCACCCAGGAAGCGGAGGAGCATGTGCATCTTGAAAACAATGTCCTGTTCCCGCGCCATGCCGGCGTGTCGCCACACACGACCTTTGGCTTCTGATCTGACCGGAAACAAGGGATAGGCTTTAATAGGCAACAAGGGCTATTTGTACAGGACAGGGTTCATGTTGACGCGGACAGGGGCAGTGCCTTACCAAAGCGCTATGCTTACTTTGCCATGGCATGTCTTGATTTTAATCAATTCCTGTCGCCCAATCCGATTGACCGCCTATTCAGCGTGCCGACAATGAAACCTGATGATCTGCCCCTGATCCGCAGCCTACCCATGTTCCGGTCAGTGACGGAGGTGCAGTTGGCTGCCCTGGTGTCGCGCGGATCGTTGCAGCGATATCCACGCGGCACCCTGCTGTTCCGGGAAGGTGATCATGCCGACTTCCTGATGATCCTGCTGGAAGGAGCGGTCGAACTGTTCGCCCGCGACCAGGACGATAATGAAGCCGTCGTGGAAACCTTGTTTCCGGTCGACAGCTTCATCCTGGCTGCCGCACTGACCGATGCTCCCTATCTGATGTCTGCCCGCACCCTGTCGCCAGCCCGCATCCTGTTGCTGGAGACGGGGCCATTTCGCCGGGCGGTCGCTGCCGACCCAGGCCTGTCGGCGCCGGTGATGGCGGAGCTCGCCCAGTATTTTCGCCGGCTGGTCCGGCAGATCAAGGATCTGAAACTGCGCACCGGGGTGCAGCGGCTGGGCTGCTATGTGCTTGGTCTTGCTGCGACGAAGGACGAAGTGGTGCTGCCCTTCGACAAACGTACCCTGGCATCGCGTCTGGGGATGACGGCGGAAAACCTTTCCCGCGCCTTCTCCACCCTGCGCGCGCATGGACTGTCGGTTCAGGGCAACCGACTGCTGATTGAGGATCGGGAGCAGCTGACGGCATTTTCCCGGCCCGATCCCCTGATCGACGCGGCCGAAGGGCCGCTGTCCATCCTGGCCGAGTAGGGATCAGGGTGGCAATGGCAGGTCTTCAGCGATGGCAACCAGCGTGTCTGGCTTGACCACCACGATCTGCTGCCGCCCACCCGCCGTGATACCGTTTGTTTCCCAGGCTGACAGGATGCGGCTGACCGTATGCAGCGTGGTGCCCGTCATTTCCGCCAGATCCTGGCGGGTCAGGGGGAAGCTGATCTCCACCCCTGTTGACACCTCCCGCCCGGCCTGCCGGGCCAGGCGCAGCAAGGCATAGGCGACGCGTCGCTCCACACGCTGCGTCGACAATTGCCGCACGCGGGTCTGCAAGTCCTCCAGCCGGTCCCCCAGCATCGCCATGGTATTCATGGCGATCTGCGGGTGGGCCAGCATCAGCGCCTTCATCGTCTCCACCGTCCAGACCAATTCCACACTGTCAGTCACGGCCAGGGCATCGCCGGGATAGCCAGAGAGGAACATGGCCAGCGTGCCATACATTTCACCCGGCCCGACGAACTGCACCACCATCTGCTGACCGTCGGGGCTGGCGTGCTGGATCTTGATGCGGCCGTCGATCAGGGCGTGGCAGGTGGTGGCCGGGTCGCCCTGCTTGAACACTGTGCTGCCCTTGGGCACCAGCCGCGCCTGGCCTTGCGCCGTTACCGCGCGCAGGGCCTGGGCGTCCAGGCCCGCGAACATGCGCATGCGGTGCAGCAGCGAGGGATCGGGTTTCAGCTTGTCCATCATTTCCGCCTGACCGTTCGCAACGGGGGCGGGCAGCATAGACCCATCGCCTGGAAAAACGCCATGCCGGTTCATCCCGGCCGTCCATCGGCGCGGCGCATCACCAGGATGGGGGCATAGACGAAGACGAACAGCAGGAAGGCTGCCAGCCAGAAGCTGCCAGCGATGCTGTAGGCCAGCCGCAGATCGGGCAGCAGCGGCGCCAGCACCCGGACCAGGGCGCCACCCGTCAGCAGCAGATAGGCGGCCACCGTCGGCCGCGCCGCCACGATGTCACGTCCCGTATGGCCCAGGGCAGCACGGCTCATCACCGCCACAATCATGGTGGCGAAGGCTCCCGCCGTGATGGCGTGGATCCAGCCCTGACCGATATCGGCACCGGCCAGCAGCCATGCCGCCTTCAGCAGCAGCCCCGCCGGTATCCACGCATAGGCCAGATGAAGCACCCACAGGATGGGCTGGTCCAGCGTCTTCAGTCCCTGCCAGCGCGACAGGCGCCAGGCATGGGCGATCCCGGCCAGCAGGGCCGCCAATCCAGGCAACAGCCCGTCCGGCTGAACCATGTCGGCCAGGGCCAGCAGGGCCATAGACCCCAAGGCCAGCCGGTCGGGCCAGCCGAAGGGCGCCACCGCCACCTTGCGGCCGACACGCTTCAGCGCACTGACGGTGAAGGAGGGGACGATGCGCCCGCTGATCAGGGCCACCATCAACAGCACCATGTCGATGCCCAGCGTGCGCCCCCGCGTCCAGATACCGGGCAACCAATCCAGCCGGTCGGCATGGTACAGCGCACTGGTCGCCGTCAGCAGGGCCAGCAACAGCACCATCACATAGTTGCGACGATTGCGCGCCTTGATGATGGAGGGCAGCACCATGGCGCACAGGGCGGGGAAGAAGGCCAGATCAATGATGGCCCCCGGCAACACCGGCAAGGGGGCGATGGGGTTGAGCGCCAGCCGGCCCGCCAGCCACAGCCCCGTCAGCGCCATCAGGCGCCCGCCCGCATAGCCGCGTTCCCCCGTCCAGTTGGGCACGGCGGTCAGCAGAAAGCCGGCGATGGCGGCGGCGGCAAAGCCGAACAGCATCTCATGCCCATGCCAGGCCGCTGGATTGCCCAGCTGCGCCGGCCACCGACCGGTATGCAGCACCATCAGCCACAGGCCCAACATGATGATTGCGTGCAGCCCAGCCGCCAGGAAGAAAGGACGAAAACCATAGGCGAACAAGGCCAGCCGGGTACCGGTCGGGCGGGGTATTTCCTCAAAATGGGCGGTCATGGCGGTCCTCTGCGGCATCAAGGGGTTTCTCACCCTGTACCGCGTTCGGACCGCCCGTCCTTTGTGCCGGCGCAAACAACCGGAAGATCACACCATCAGGGTGCTGGCGGAATCGCTTCCTCCGGCCAGTAGAGGATCATCGGGTTGGCGACCAGCAGCTTGTGCTGCAATGTCGCCGTCGGCGCGATACGGCGGATCATGTCCACGACCAGCCCGTCATCGGGAATGTTCTTTTCCATATTGGGATGCGGCCAGTCCGTGCCCCACAGGACGCGATCCGGGTAATCCGCCACCAGTGGCGCCACTGCCGCCGCGAAATCATCCCAGCCCGGTGCCGCCGACAGACGGTCGGGACAGGTGACCTTGGTCCAGATGTCCGGACGGCTGTCCAGCAGACGGCGAAAAGCCAGCATGTCAGGGCCGGCCGGCCCTTGTGTCACGTCGGGCCGCCCCATATGGTCAACGACCACAGGGGTAGGGAGGGCATCCAGGAAGGGGCGCAACTCCTCCAGAATGTCGGCCTCGAAATAGACAACGACATGCCAGCCCAGAGGTTGGATACGGCGCGCCACCTCCAGGAACTTGTCCTTGGGCGCATCATCAACCAGGCGCTTCAGGAAATTGAAGCGCACGCCCCGGATGCCGCCCGCGTGCAGCCGTTCCAGTTCCGCATCGTCGATGGCGGGATCCACCACGGCCACGCCGCGGCAGGTGCCCTCCGACACGGCGATGGCATTCAGGGTGGCGGCATTGTCGGTGCCATGGCAACTGGCCTGGACGATGACATTGCGGCTGAGGCCCAGGTGTTTGCGCAGGGCGAACAGCATGTCCGGCCCGGCATCCTGGGGCAGATACTTGGCCTTGGCGCTGAACGGGAACTGCGCCATGGGGCCGAACACATGGCAATGCGCATCCACGGCCCCCGGCGGCGGGGCGAAGCGGGGGCGGGACGGGGCGTCGGCCCAGCTGCGGATCCGGTCGGTCATGCGAAGATAACTCCATCCATCAGCTTGCGGGCGGTGCGCAGCAAGGCAGCGGTGCGCACCTGTCCAGCCGCATCCAGTTCCAGCACACAGCTCATTTCCCCCGTCGGATGTTCGACCGACAGGGTCTTGCGGTCACCGGGCGGCAGTACGGCCACATCGGCCGCAGGCGATCCGGGCACCAGACAGGCGGTAGCGACGCTGACCGCCCCCAGCACGCCGATGGTCGCATGGGCGCGGTGGGGGATGAAGCTGCGCACGCAGACGGCCCCCCCCTGGCGCGGCGGGGCAACCAGCATGATCTTCGGCACCGATTTGGCCGACACGTCACCCAGATTCATCAGCGGCCCGACCTGCAGCCGGATGGATTCGATCCGCGCCTTCAGGGCCATGTCGGCGTCCAGCGTCTCCCGGTCCTCGTACCCGGTGGCGCCGACATCGCTGGCCTTGATGACGATGCAGGGCATGCCATTGTCGATCAGGGTGACGGGCACGCCATCGATGATATCCACTGCATTGCCCGTGGGCAGCAGGGCACCACAGCTTGATCCCGCCGTGTCGCGGAATTCCACGGGCACCGGCGCATGGGTGCCGGGCACGCCGTCGATGCGGGCATCACCATGATAGCTGACCTTGCCGCCCGGCGTGGCGATGGTCGCCACAGCCACCTGGCCCGTATTTTCCATGAAGATGGCGACCCTGGTCTCGTCCCCCGTCGCCGCGACCAGACCGCGTTCAATGGCAAAGGGACCGACGCCGGCCAGGATGTTGCCGCAGTTCTGACTGTCGGAGACGATGGCCTGATCGACGAAGACCTGCAGGAACAGGTAATCCACGTCGATTCCCGGCCGCTGCGACCGGCTGACAACGGCCACCTTGCTGGTCAGGGGATCGGCCCCGCCCATGCCGTCAATCTGCCGCGGATCGGGCGATCCCATGATGGACAGCAGGAACGCATCGCGCGCGGCAGTATCGGCGGGCAGATCATCCTTCAGGAAATAGCCGCCCTTGGAGGTGCCGCCGCGCATCCACATGCAGCGCACACCGTCCGTCCCCACCGCCTCAGACATATTTCAGCCCCATGGAGGCCAGCTTGCCGCGCATGTCATAGATATCCAGGCCCAGTTCGCCGGCGGCCAGCCGTGCGCGCTTGGCGGTTTCCGCCGCTTCCCGCGCCTGCGCCTTCTCCAACACGGCGGCGGCCTTTTCCCGCGGCACGACACAGACGCCATCATCATCGGCGACGATCACATCGCCGGCCTGGATGGCGGCTCCAGCACAGACGATGGGCACATTCACCGATCCCAGGGTGGCCTTCACCGTGCCCTGGGCGAACACGGCCTTGGACCAGACAGGGAACTTCATCTCCGTCAGGTCGCGCACATCGCGCACGCCGGCATCGATCACCAGCCCGCGACAGCCCCGCGCCAGGGCCGACGTCGCCAGCAGGTCACCGAAATAGCCATCTTCACAGGGGCTGGTCGGCGCCAGGACCAGGATGTCACCGTCACGGATCTGCTCAATGGCGACATGCACCATCCAATTGTCGCCCGGCGGGGCGGAAATGGTGACGGCCGACCCGGCGATGCGGGCACCAGGATAGATGGGGCGCATGTGTGAGGCCAGCAGGCCGGTGCGGCCCTGCGCCTCGTGCACCGTGGCCACGCCACAGCGGGCCAAACCGTCGATGACCGACGCATCGGCGCGGGCGATATTCTGGACGACAATGCCGGACATTGAATTCTCCGTCTTTGGGCTGGCTTCTGTCTTGACCCCAGCCCGCCGGTACGGCAATTCAGAAGCATGGACGGGCCATAAGTTTTAGCTAATCGTGTTGCAATGCACATATGGGATCTGAACCTGCGCCATCTGCGCGCCGTGCTGGAGGTGACCCGTCTGGGCAGCATCAGTGCCGCCGCCCAGGCCGTGTCGCTGACCCAGCCGGCCGTGACCCAGGGCATCGCCCGGCTGGAACGGGAGCTGGGCCGCCCTTTGTTCGCGCGCCGGGCCGATGGCATGGTGCCGACACCGGCCGCCCTGCTGTTGCAACCGCGGCTGGAGGCGGCGCTGACCCATATCGGGTCGGTGCGGGTGACCATGGCGCAGGTGCGCGCCCTGATCAGCGTCGGCACGTCGGGCAGTCTGGCAGAGGCCAGCCACGATAGCGGCCTGTCGCAGCCGACCCTGCACCGGGCGGTAAAGGATTTGGGTCTGGCGCTGCGCCGCACAATAACCGAACGGCGGGGGCGGGGTATCGCCCTGACAGAGGCCGGACAGCGCGTGCTGCGCGGTTTCCGTCTGGCGCGTGCCGAACTGGTGGCGGCGCTGACGGAATTGCAGGCGCTGGACGGGGTGGAGGTGGGGCGCGTCGCCATCGGGGCCATGCCCTTGTCGCGTGCCCGGCTGCTGCCCAGCGCCGTCGCCAGCTTCCACCGCTCCCGCCCGGAAGTGACCATCCATATTGTCGAAGGCTCCCACACCGAATTGATCGACCCGTTGCGCGACGGTGAGTTGGACCTGCTGATCGGGGCGCTGCGGCTGGAAGTGCCGCCGGCGGAGGTGGACCAGCAGCCCCTGTTCGATGACCAGCCCGTCGTCTTTGCCCGGCCGGGCCACCCGTTGATCGGCCATCCCGCCCCCTGGTCGGCGTTGGCCGATTACCCCTGGGTGGTGCCGCCGGCCGGCACGCCGCTGCGCACGCAGTGGGAGGCGATGTTCAAGGCGGCGGGCCTGCCCGTGCCGCGCGTGTCGATCGAATGCGGGGCCGTCATCACCGTACGGCAATTGATCCGCGACAGTGATTTCCTGACCCTGCTGTCGCCAGACCAGTTGGCGGTGGAGTTGCAGGCCGGCGTGGTTGCGCGGGTTGGCGAGGCCCCGGGCGACCTGCGCCGGACCATCGGTATCACCACGCGCAGTGGCTGGCGCCCGACCCCGGCACAGGCGGCCTTCATCCGCGCGCTGGAGGAGACGGCAAAGGGCATCAGCGGCACGATTAGCTAAAACTTATGACCGGACGTCGGAACTGATTGGCCGCATGCCCCCTGTTGCCGCCAGGGTTGGGCCATGCAGAACGAACCCAATCCCCCCCTGACCCCGGTCGCCCTTGTCGGTTTCGGCGAGGCTGGCCGCACCTTCGCCACCGCCGGTGCCTGGGGCGCCCGCGCGTCGGTGTTCGATATCAAGACATTGCGGCCTGATCTGGCGCCGGGCAAGCGGCAGGACTATGCCGTCGCCGGCGTCGATGGCCGGGAGAATGCAGCCGACGCCCTGGCCGGGCGGCCCGTCGTGCTCTGTCTGGTCACAGCCGATCAGGCCCTGGCGGCGGCACAAGCCTATGCGCCGCTGCTGGCGCCCGGTGCGCTGTGGTGCGACATGAACTCCGTCGCCCCGGACACCAAACGTGCGGCCGCCAAAGTCGTAGAGGCGGCGGGCGGCCGCTATGTCGATGTCGCCGTCATGGCCCCCGTCGATCCCGCCCGCCTGTCGGTGCCGCTGCTGGTCAGCGGTCCGCATGCCGACGCCGGGCTGGAAGCGCTGGCCAACCTGGGCTTCAGCAAGCGGCGTGGCGTTGGAGCAGAGGTGGGGCGCGCGTCTGCCATCAAGATGGTGCGGTCCGTCATGGTCAAGGGCATCGAGGCGCTGACGGCGGAGATGATCCTGGCCGCGCAATCGGCCGGGGTGGTGGACGAGGTCCTGTCCTCCCTGGGGGCCGAATGGCCGGCCAAGGCCGATTACAATCTGGACCGCATGCTGGTGCATGGTCTGCGCCGGGCGGCCGAAATGGAAGAGGTGGCCAAGACCTTGACCTCGCTGGGCGTGGAGCCGGCGATGACGCAGGGGACCATCATCCGCCAACGCCGGCTGGGCTCCCTGGGCGGCACCGCGCCCGAAGGGCTGGCCGCCAAACTCAATCATCTCACCCATAACGGGAAGTCACAATCATGACCCTCGTGATCGATTGCCACGGCCATTACACCACGGCGCCGGAGGCCCATAATGCTTGGCGCGAGGCGCAGGTAGCAGCCTTCAAGGCCGGCACCGCTCCGCCGCCCTATCCGGAAATTTCCGACGATGATATCCGTGCCACGATCGAGAAGAACCAGCTTCGGCTGATCCGCGAACGTGGCGCCGACCTGACCATCTTCAGCCCCCGCGCCTCGGCCATGGCCCACCATGTCGGGGACGAGGCGGTGAGCATCGAATGGGCGCGACGCTGCAACGACCTGATCGCGCGCGTCGTCCGGCTTTACCCGGAGACGTTCGTCGGCGTCTGCATGCTGCCGCAATCGCCGAAGGCGGGGCTGGAGGCGTCGATTGCGGAGCTGGAACGCTGTGTCAACGACTATGGCTTCATCGGCTGCAACCTGAACCCGGATCCCGGTGGCGGGCATTTTACCCACCCGGCGCTGACCGACCCGTACTGGTATCCGCTGTATGAAAAGATGGTGGAACTGGACGTGCCGGCCATGATCCATGTGTCGGGATCGTGCAATGCCTGCATGCACGCCACGGGCGCATTCTATATCGCGGCGGACACCATCGCCTTCATGCAGCTGCTGGAAGGCGACCTGTTCAGCAAATTCCCCAGCCTGCGCTTCATCATCCCCCATGGCGGCGGGGCCGTGCCCTTCCATTGGGGCCGGTATCGCGGTCTGGCCGACATGCTGAAGAAGCCCGATCTGGGCCGGCATCTGATGAACAATGTGTTCTTCGACACCTGCGTCTATCACCAGCCGGGCATCGACCTGCTGGCCAAAGTGATCGACACCAAGAACATCCTGTTCGGGTCCGAAATGGTGGGTGCGGTGCGCGGCATCGATCCGACCACGGGGCATTATTTCGACGACACCAAGCGCTATATCGAGGCCCTGGATATCGGGCCTGAGGAAAAACACGCGATCTATGAAGGGAACGCGCGCCGCGTGTTCCCCCGCCTGGACGCGATCCTGAAGGGGAGGGGGCAGTGATGCCGGAAACGGGGCACCAGGATATCCACGCCTATCTGGCGGAATTCGACGATATACCCGGCACCAGGGTCTATACCGCCGCCCGCGCCCGCAAGGGCTATTGGATCAACCAGTTCGCCATGAGCCTGATGAAGGCGGAAAACCGGGCGCGGTGGAAGGCGGATGAGAAGGCCTATCTGGAGGATTGGCCGCTGACCGACGATCAGAAGGCAGCCATCCTGGCCCGGGATTACAACCGGCTGCTGGATCTGGGCGGGAATATCTACTTCCTGGCCAAACTCTTCTCCACCGACGGGCTTAGCTTTGTGCAGGCCGTCAGCACCATGACCGGCATGTCGGTCGCCGAGTATCAGGCGATGATGCTGGCCGGCGGCCGTTCACCCAAGGGTGTCCGTTCCATCAAGGAGGGCAACTGAATGGCCCGTATCACCGCCGGCGTGGCCAGCAGCCACGTCCCCGCCATCGGCGTCGCCATCGACCTGGGCAAGACCGCGGAAGCCTATTGGCAGCCCGTTTTCGCCGGTTTCGACTGGACCAAGCAATGGATCGCGGACGAAAAGCCCGACGTGGTCATCCTGGTCTATAACGACCACGCGTCGGCCTTTGACATGAAGATCATCCCGACCTTCGCCATCGGCTGCGCGGAGAGCTTCAAGCCGGCCGATGAAGGCTGGGGCCCGCGCCCCGTGCCAGTGGTGGAAGGCCACCCGGATCTGGCCTGGCACATCGCCCAGAGCTGTATCCTGGACGAATTCGACATGACCATCATCAACGAGATGGATGTCGATCATGGCCTGACCGTGCCCATGAGCCTGATGTTCGGCAAGCCCGAAGCCTGGCCCGTCAAGGTTATCCCGCTGGCGGTCAACGTGGTCACCTACCCGCCGCCGTCGGGCAACCGCTGCTGGCTGCTGGGCGAGGCCATCCGCCGGGCCGTGGAAAGCTATCCAGAGGACCTGAAGGTCCAGATCTGGGGCACGGGCGGCATGAGCCATCAGATCCAGGGTCCGCGCGCCGGCCTGATCAATGCCGAATGGGACAATCGTTTCCTGGACATGATGAGCCAGGACAGTCAGCGCCTCCGCACCATCCCGCATATCGAATATCTGCGGGAGACGGGCTCGGAAGGCATCGAGATGGTGATGTGGCTGATCATGCGCGGCGCACTGGGCGCCGATGTCCGCCAACTGCACCGTCATTACCACGTTCCGGCCAGCAACACGGCGGTCGGCCATATTGTACTGGAGCCTGTGACATGAGGATCGCCCTGGTCGGTGCGGGTGCTTTTGGGGAAAAGCATCTGGACGCGCTGAAACTCATCCCCGGTGTCACCATCACCTCCGTCATCAGCCGTCGCCTGGATCAGGCACAGGCCGTGGCGGAAAAATATGGCGCTGTCCATGCCGGCACGGAGCTGGAGGAGGCGCTGGCCCGTCCGGACGTGGATGCGGTGATCCTGTGTACGCCGACGCAGATGCATGCGGCCCAGGCCATTGCCTGCATGAATGCCGGCAAGCATGTGCAGGTGGAAATCCCGCTGGCCGATAGTTGGGCCGACGCCCAGGCCGTGCTGGAAACGCAGCAGCGCACGGGTCTGGTCTGCATGGTCGGCCATACGCGCCGGTTCAACCCGTCGCACCAGTTGCTGCACAAGCGTATCGTGGCCGGCGAACTGTCCGTGCAGCAGATGGATGTGCAGACCTATTTCTTCCGCCGCAAGAACATGAATGCGAAGGGCGAGCCGCGGAGCTGGACCGACCATCTGCTGTGGCACCATGCCGCCCACACGGTCGACCTGTTCGCCTATCAGTCCGGGCCGATCGTGAAGGCCAATGTCCTGCAGGGCCCCATCCATCCGGAACTGGGCATTGCCATGGACATGTCGATCCAGCTGCAAAGCGTGACGGGCGCCATCTGCACCCTGTCCCTGTCCTTCAACAATGACGGGCCGCTGGGCACCTTCTTCCGCTACATCTGCGATAATGGCACCTATATCGCCCGCTATGACGATCTGGTGACAGGGCGCGAGGAAAAGGTCGATGTCTCGCAGGTCGATGTCTCCATGAACGGCATCGAATTGCAGGATCGTGAGTTCATTGCCGCCATCCGCGAGGGCCGCGAGCCCAATGCCAGCGTGGCGAAGGTGCTGCCCTGTTACGAGGTGCTGCACAAGCTGGAACAGCAGCTTCTGGGCTGACGCACATGCCGGCCGGGATGGGGATGGCCCCTCCCGGCCGGCCGATCCGCGCCCATCGAGAATCCCTTGGAGGAAACAATGAAAACCCAGGTTGTCATTGTCGGCAGCGGGCCGTCCGGCCTGATGCTGGCGCACCTGCTGTGGCAGGCGAAGATCGATTGCGTGGTGCTGGAACGCCAGACGCGGGATTATGTCCTGGGCCGCATCCGCGCCGGCGTGCTGGAGAAGGTCACCGTCGATCTGCTGGACCGCATCGGGGTTGGCGCCCGCAAGGATGCCGAAGGGCTGGTCCATGACGGGTTCAGCCTGGTCACCGAGAACAAGCGCATCCGTATCGACATGGCAGCGCTGACGGGCAGCACCGTCACCGTCTATGGCCAGACGGAGGTGACGCGCGACCTGATGGATGCGGCCGACGCCCGCGGGATCAAGGTGGTCTACAGCGCCGGCAATGTCGCCCTTCATGATATCGAGGGCACCGCGCCGCACGTCACCTACGATCATGACGGCGCTTCGCATCGGATCGATTGCGACATCATCGCCGGCTGCGACGGGTTCCATGGCGTCAGCCGCGCCAGCATCCCCGCCGAAGTGCTGAAGACGTTCGAACGGGTCTATCCCTTCGGCTGGCTGGGCATCCTGGCCGATGTGCCGCCGTGTGACCATGAACTGGTCTATGCCAGCCATCCAAACGGCTTTGCGCTGGCCTCCATGCGCTCCAACACCCGCAGCCGCTATTATATCCAGGTGCCGCTGACCGAACAGGTGGAGGATTGGAGCGACGATCGCTTCTGGGATGAACTATGCGTGCGGTTGGGCGCGGATGCCGCCAAGGTGACGCGTGGACCGTCCATCGAGAAATCGATTGCCCCGCTGCGTTCCTTCGTGTGCGAAACCATGCGCCATGGTCGTCTGCTGCTGGCCGGTGACGCCGCGCATATCGTGCCGCCGACGGGGGCCAAGGGCCTGAATCTGGCCGCGTCCGACGTGCATTACCTGGCCGAAGCCCTGGTGGACTTCTTCCAGAAGGGTGACGAGGCGGCATTGGAGGCCTATGCTCCCCGCGCGCTGGCCCGCATCTGGCAGGCCGAACGTTTCTCCTGGTGGTTCACGCAGTTGATGCACCGTTTCCCCAATACCGAACCCTGGGATCGGAAGATGCAGGTTGCCGAACTGGACCATATCGCCCGGTCGCGCACCGCCCAGGCGGAAGTGGCGGAGAATTACATCGGCCTGCCGCTGTGATGAAGGCGGGAACGGGGCCGGTATTGTCAGCGAAGGAATGAACATGAGCCTTGCCCGTCGCCAACTCGGCCCCTTCACCGTTTCCGCCATCGGCCTGGGCTGCATGAACCTGAACCATGCCTATGGCGGGAAACCCAGCCCGGCCGAGGCGCGTCGCGTGCTGGAAGTGGCAGTGGAGATGGGTGTGACCCATTTCGACACCGCCGCCCTGTACGGCTTCGGCCGGAACGAGGAACTGGTGGGGGAGGTTTTGCAGCCCTTCCGCCAGCAGATCACCCTGGCCAGCAAATGCGGCATGACGGGGATCAATGGCCGCCGCGTCATTGACGGCCGGCCGGACACGTTGCGCCAGACCTGTGAAGAGGCGCTGCGCCGTCTGCGTACCGAAATCATCGATCTTTACTATCTGCACCGCTGGGACAAGGCGGTGCCCATCGAAGACAGTGTCGGCGCCCTGGCCGATCTGGTACAGGCGGGAAAGATCAGGGCCATCGGCCTGTCGGAAGTGTCCACGCCGACCCTGGAACGGGCGGCCGCCATCCATCCCATCGCCGCGGTGCAGTCGGAATATTCGCTGTGGAGCCGGGGGGTGGAGCGGGTCCTGCTGCCCGCGTGCGCCCGGCTGGGCACGGCGCTGGTGGCCTTCTCCCCCTTGGGTCGGGGCTTTCTGACGGGGGTTGTCAGCGATCCAGACGCGCTGGAACCTGACGATATCCGCCGTGGCATGCCGCGGTTCCGGCCGCCGCATCTGGCCACCAATCTGGCCCTGGCGGCAGAAATCAGAAGTTTGGCCGATGCCGCCGGCCGCAGCCCGGCGCAACTTTGCCTGGGGTTCCTGCTGTCCAGGGGGCCCCATGTCCTGCCCATTCCCGGCACGACGCGGATCGACCACCTGCGCGACAATATGCTGGCGGCCGAACAGCCCCTGTCGCCTGATCTGCTGCAACGGCTGGAAATGCTGTTCGCGCCCGACGCCGTATCGGGTGACCGGTATCCACCGGCCACCCTGACGGAAATCGACGAAGATCCGGCCTGATCAGGGCCGGTATCCGGTATCAATGGTGACACAGCCGCCCGGCGAGCGGGAGACGCAGGTGCACATGCGTTTGCCCTCCCGCTTTTCCTCGTCGCTGAAGAACACATCGCGATGATCCAGGGGGCCATTGCTGTCCAGGACGTCCACGGCGCACATGCCACATTCTCCGCGCCGGCATTCATGGATCATCGCCACCCCGGCCCCGATCAGCGCGTCCAGCAGCGACTGGTCCGGGGCCACGTCGATGGCCAGGTCATAGCCGGTCACCTTCACCTGAAACGACGTTTCCGTGAACCGGCCGGTATCGCCGAACACTTCATAGCGCAGCCGGCTCAACGGCCGGCCGGCGGCCAGCCAGGCCTGACGGACGGCATCCAGCATGGGCAGCGGGCCGCAGATATACAGCTCGCCATCGGCCGGCAGACGCGCAATCTCCGCCGCTAGGTCGATCATCGCTCCCTGATCCTGGGGATAAAGCGCCAGTTCATCGCCCAGGGCGGCGCGCAGCGGCGCAATGAAGGGCATGGCGGCCAGACTGGGCCCGCCATAGGCCAGGCGCGGCTTCATCCCCTTGGCCGCCAGCGCCAGCGCCATGCCATAGATGGGGGTGATGCCGATGCCACCGGCCATCAGCAGATAGGTAGGAGCCCGCCACGATAGCTCGAACCGGTTGTCCGGCGTCGTCAGGCGGATATTGTCGCCCGGTTGCAGGGTGAACATGAACCGCGATCCGCCGCGGCTGTTCGGATGCAGCTTGACGGCCACCGCGACATTGCCGCGGGCGGCATCGGGCAGGCAGCTGTAGGAGCGGACGACCCAGCCGTCACCGACCTTCACCCGGAACTGCACATGAGAGCCGGGGTCGAAGGCGGGAAAGGGTGTGGCAGCGGTGAATTCCAGCCGACGCACACCTTCCGCCACATCTTCCACACGCGCGACTTCCGCATCAAGCCAGACGGCGGCATTTTTCATCTTAGGTCCTCCCTTCCTGTTCATGTACGGGGGCGCAAGTGTCCCCCTTCGGCGCCGCCAGCCGGGGCGCCGGAAAATGAGCCAAGCTGTATACAGCCCGGATTGATCAGTCAGACAGCGCCTGTGCGCGGACCGTCGTGCAGATGTCAGCCGACGACCAGTGCCAGTGCCGGGAAGTGGCGCAACGCCTCGCTTCCGCCCTGCATCGCGGTCTCCAGGTTGCGGCGGGCCAGACGCGCATGCTCGCGGGCCAGGGATTCCGCCCTTGCCCCCTCACGCAGGCTGATCGCCTCCATCATGGCCCGATGCTGGGCCTGGGCCATCAGCAGGGAATGCGGCACCACCGCTGCTCCGTCGGCCCGTTCCAGAAAGGCACTGGGGGACGCGAAGGGCAGGCGGGTGATGCGGTCGATCTCCCGCTCCACCGTCTCGCTGCCGGACAGGCCGGACAGCAATTCATGGAACTCCGCATTCAGCGCAAGGTAACGGTCCATCGGCGGGTCGGCGGGATTGGACGACAAGGCATCGTCCAGCGCATCCAGCACCCGATTGATGGCCAGCATCCGTCGCGGTTCCACCCCGCGTTCGGCGGCCAGACGCGCCGCCGTGCCTTCCAGCACACCACGCAACTCGATGGCATCAATGGCCTGCGCCAGGGTGAAACGGCGGGGGATATGCCCGCCGGACGCCACGCGCTCCAGCAACCCTTCCTGTTCCAGGCGGGCCAGCGCAGCGCGGATGGGTGTCCGGGAAATGCCCAGCCGTTCCGCCAAGGCCGGTTCCGACAGGCGGTCACCCGGCTCCACCGCGCCCTGCAGGATCAGGTTGCGGATGCCGGCCAGGGCCCGCACCGTCTGCGCCGCATCCTTGTTGTAGCTCATCCGCTGCCGCTCCCTGACCTGTCCCGTTCGTTGCCGCGTCCTATTCCGCCGCCTGTACCAGCGCCAGGGCCGGCGCCTGTTCAGCGGCGATCATCTGATCGATCAGCCGCCGGGCCCACATGGAACCGGCGTCGATGTTCAGATTATAAAAGACATGGCCCGGATTGGCATCGATGGCTTTCTGCTGGGCTTCCAGGATGAATTCATCCTCGCGGAAAATCCCCGCCACGCCTTCGCGGATGCGATGCGTTTCATTCTGCTGATCCAGTTTGAAATTGCGCGCGAAGGCCCAGAAATAATGGCAGGTCTTGCCGGTTTCGGGCGTCAGCAGGTTGATGACGCGGCCATCGACACCGTTGCTGCGATCGCCTTCCGGCGCGCCGGTGCCGGTCGGGGCCACGCCCACCTCGATAATGATGGTGGACGGGGCCGTGAAGCGGATGATCTGCCAGCGGTCCACATGATCCTTCTGGCCCAGATTGCCGGCCCAGAAGGGCGGGGCCTCGATATCGATCATCCAGCGGGTGATGGTCGCGGTCTTGTCGGAATGGGTGGCCTGGAACGGTGCTTCCGCCACGGCCTCGTTGCCAATGGACGAGCCATGCACGAAGGTTTCGTGCGTCAGGTCCATCAGATTATCCAGCACCAGCCGGTAATCGCACTTGGCGTGGATCACCTTGCCATCGGCCGTCCAGCCGGGCGAGGCCATCCAGGAAATGTCGGGGATCAGGTCGGGATCGGCCAGCGCCGGATCGCCCGGCCAGATCCACAGGAACCGGTGGCGTTCCACCAGCGGATAGGTCTTGACGGCCGCGGAGGGGTTGATCGTGTGCTGGGACGGCATATGCACACAGCGGCCGGTATCATCGAATTTAAGGCCATGATAGCCGCAGGTCACCCGATCCCCTTCAAGCTTGCCCAAAGACAGCGGCAGCAGCCGGTGCCAGCAGGCATCGGCCAGCGCGACCGGCGTGCCGTCCAGCTTGCGATAAAGGACGACTTGTTTGTCACAGATGGTGCGCGCCAGCAGGCTGCGCCCCACCTCTACATCGTAGGCGGCAACGTACCAGGCGTTGACGGGAAAGGTTGCGGACATCAGGCGTCTCCCCGCGATCTGTATGTTGGATTTTCATCCTGTATACAGGTTGATCAGGAGCGACGCCAGAAGAATTTGATGGATCAATGATTGGGCCGGAGATCAGCCCAGATCACCGCCTTCTCCCTCACCACCGGCGAATTTGAAACCGTCCAGCAGGGCCAGCAGCGCCGACCGGCCGGCAGGTCCCAGGCTGGCGGTCAATTCCTGTTCATAGGCGTCATGCTGTGCCTGGATGGCCTGCATCCGCTCCTGCCCATGGTCGGTCAGATGCAGACAGTAGGAGCGGCGGTCCGTCAGGGAGGGAGAGCGGACCAGCAGTCCCCGATCCTCCAAACCGTCCAGCAACGGTACGAGGTTGGCCCGCTTCAGCCCCAGCGCATCGCTGATCTGGGATTGGCTGAGGCCGGGATTGTCGCGGATCACCGTCAGGATCGCGAACTGGGTCGGACGGATGTCAAATTCCGACATGAACTGGGTGAACAGGCTGAAAGCGCCGATCTGCACCCGGCGCAGGCGATAGCCGACCGACCGTTGCAGCGCCGAAAGATCCACGCCGGTGCGTTCCTGCTCATCCATCCTTCATCACCTTGCTTGATGTTCCATATTGTTATTGCAGGCTACAATTCCGCTGCTGGATTTTCGAGAGCGCAATCGCGTCCCTGCATGCATGGCCGCATCCTGCCCTATCATCGACGAGTCGGGTCAGAAAAGATTATCCTGCGTAACGAATCGGTGAGCGGCGTACCGGTCACCCGCGATCGAAGCCCTGACGGCCTGAACCACCCGGCCTCCTGGCGAGCGAGAATGCGGTGAGAACCGCGGCGGAGCGGCGCGCCAGTCGGTTGATCACCGGAGAAAATATCGCCCGCCGGCCGATTGGCATGATTAATTATTATAATGCATAACGACTCGTGATATCATCAGGGACAAGATAATAGTCCCGCGAATGGGACTGATCGGGAGGTTACCCCATGGGCTTGTCGTCCCGTGCGACCACGGGTGGGCGCATCACCCTGCTGCTCTGCTTTTTTATCGCGCTGCTGGAAGGTTTCGACATACAGGCCATCGGCGTTGCAGCCCCTTATCTGCTGCCGCAACTGGGCCTGACGCCACAGCAGGCGGGCGTGGTGTTCGGCGCCGGCATGGCGGGGCTGGTCTGCGGTGCCCTCACCGGCGGCTGGCTGGCCGATCGGATGGGGCGCAAGGGCCTGCTGATGGGCTGTGTCGCCATCTTCGGCCTGGGCACGCTGGCGACGCTGATCGCGTCGGGGCCGGTATCGTTGGGCGTCTATCGCCTGCTGGCCGGTGCCGGCATGGGCGCGGCGATGCCCAGCCTGGTTGCCGTCGCCCTGGAAATCGCCCCGCCGGAACGGCGGACCCGCACAACGACCCTGATGTTCAGCGGCATGCCGGTTGGGGGTGCGCTTGCGGCCCTGTTTGCTGCCAGCCTGCTGGAAAAATATGGCTGGCACAGCATCTTCCTGGTGGGTGGCCTGCTGCCGCTGGTGCTTCTGCCGGCCATGTATGTGCTGATGGGGAATGATACCCCCCACAAACATGCCCATCATGCGGAACGGCCGGGCGCTGTCCACACGCTGTTCGGCGACAATCGCGCCCTGACGACGCTGCTGGCATGGTTCACCTTCGGTATGACACTGCTGGTGCTGTACCTGCTGCTGAACTGGCTGCCCTCCCTGGTCGCGGCCAAAGGGCTTGGCGGCAGCGGCGGTGCCCAGGCTGCCTTTGCCTTCAATGCCGGCAGCGTGATCGGCTCCGTGGTTATCGGTCTGCTGGTCGACCGGCTGGGGCCGCGCCTGCCCATCATCCTGGCCTATCCGGCATTGGCGTTGGCCATGTTCGGTCTGGCCGGTGCGGACAGCCTGGGGCCGGTATTGGCGCTGGCGGGCATTGCCGGCTTCTTCCTGTTGGGCGCGCAATATTCCCTTTATGGCGTCATACCCCGCTATTACCCGGCCAAGGTCCGGGGCCTGGCGACGGGGGCGTCCATCGCGGTGGGGCGCCTGGGCTCCATCGCCGGCCCCCTGGTGGCCGGGCACTTGCTGGGGCAGGGCTGGGGGCCGGCCGGTGTGGCCATGGCCATGGTGCCTGTCGTGCTGTCGGCTGGAGGTGCGGTCAGCCTGATGACCATCCGTGGGCGGTTTGTTGACGACGCTGCGTGAGCCACCGGCGGCAAGGTTCCGCTTGCGGGTTGGGCGCAATCGTTATATAACATAACCAATAATACGCCATAGCGTGGGAGGAGATATCATGGACAATCGGTTGGAAGCCGATTTGCTGATCGGCGGCGAATGGCGCGGGGCCAGCAATGGCACCACGTTCGATCGCCGTAATCCCGTGACCGGTGACGTGGCCAGCACTGCGGCGGCTGCGACGCTGGACGATGCCGCTGCTGCTGCCGTGGCCGCCGCTGCCGCCTTTCCGTCCTGGTCGCAGACGGGGCCCAATGCCCGCCGCACCCTGCTGCTGAAGGCGGCCGACGCCCTGGTGGCGCGCATGCCGGACTTCATCGCTGCAATGGCAGCGGAAACGGGGGCAACGGCGGGTTGGGCTGGCTTCAACGTCACCCTGGCCGCGTCCATGCTGCGCGAAGCCGCATCGTTGACGACGCAGATCAGCGGAGAGGTCATTCCGTCGGACAAGCCCGGCTGCATCGCCATGGCGGTGCGCCAGCCCGTGGGCGTCATTCTGGGCATTGCCCCCTGGAATGCGCCGGTGATCCTGGGTGTGCGCGCGGTCGCGACGGCGCTGGCCTGCGGCAACACCGTGATCCTGAAGGCGTCGGAACTCTGCCCCCGCACGCATGCGCTGATCGGTCTGGCGCTGGCCGATGCCGGTTTCCCGACCGGCGTTGTCAATGTGCTGACCAACGCCCCGGCCGATGCGGGCGCTTTGGTGGGGGCGCTCATCGACAACCCGGCCGTTCGCCGCATCAACTTCACCGGCTCCACCCGGGTGGGCCGCATCATCGCCGAACGCGCGGGCCGCAATCTGAAGCCAGTGCTGCTTGAACTGGGGGGCAAGGCGCCGCTGCTGGTGCTGGACGATGCCGACCTGGACGAAGCCGTGAAGGCCGCCGCCTTCGGCGCCTTTTTCAATTCCGGCCAGATCTGCATGTCAACCGAACGCATCGTCGTTGACAGCAAGGTCGCCGATGATTTCGTTGCCCGTTTCGCCGCCAAGGCCGCGACGCTGGTCGCCGGCGATCCGCGTGAGGCGAAGACGCCGTTGGGCTCGGTCATCGACCCGCATGCCGTGACCGGTATCCAGGCCCTGATCGACGACGCCGTTGCCAAGGGGGCGAAGCTGTATCAGCCGAACCCGACCACGGGCACCTGCATGTCCGCCGCCATTCTGGACCATGTCACGCCCGCGATGCGAATCTATGCGGAAGAAAGCTTCGGTCCCGTCACCACCATCGTCCGCGTGGACGGGGAGGCGGAAGCTGTCCGCGTCGCCAACGACACCGAATATGGCCTGTCGGCCTCGATCTTCACCCGTGACGCCGCACGCGGCCTGCGTCTGGCCCGGCTGATCCAGTCCGGCATCTGCCATGTCAACGGCGCTACGGTGCATGACGAGGCGCAGATGCCCTTTGGCGGGGTAAAGGACAGCGGCTATGGCCGTTTCGGCGGCAAGGCCGGTGTGGATGCGTTCACCGAACTGCGCTGGATCACGCTGGAAACCCAGCCCGGGCATTTCCCCATCTGATCTTTCATCAGGACAAGCATTATGACGGATACGGTAGCCTATGACGTGATCGAAGGGATCGCCTGGGTGCGGTTCAATCGGCCGGAGAAGCGCAATTGCATGAGCCCGACGCTGAACCGTCGGATGATGGAGGTTCTGGACGCGCTGGAATTCCGCGACGATGTCGGGGTTCTGGTCCTGTCGGGCGAGGGGTCGGCCTGGTCGGCGGGCATGGACCTGAAGGAATATTTCCGCGAGACGGAAAAGCACGGGCTGGGCGCCACGCGCCAGGCGCAGCGCGAGGCCTATGGCTGGTGGCGGCGCCTGCGCTGGTACCAGAAGCCGACCATCGCCATGGTCAATGGCTGGTGCTTCGGCGGCGGCTACGGCCCGCTTTATGCCTGCGATCTGGCCATTGCCGCGGAAGAGGCGAAGTTCGGCCTGTCGGAGATCAACTGGGGCATCCTGCCCGGCGGCGGGGCGACCAAGGTGGCCGTCGACCTGATGTCCATGCGCGATGCCATGTACCACACGCTGACCGGGGAGGCGATCGACGGGCGCAAGGCCGCCGAATGGCGCCTGGTGAACGAGGCCGTGCCGCTGGCCCAGCTCAAGGACCGCGTGACGGAACTGGCCAAGGTGCTGCTGGAAAAGAACCCGGTCGCCCTGAAGGCTGCCAAGGACGCCGTCCGCCGCGTCAAGGACATGACCTACGACAATGCCGAGGATTTCCTGGTCCGCGCCCAGGAAGCCGCCAATTCCTTCGACAATGACGGCCGCAAGGAAGGCATCCGCCAGTTCATCGACGAAAAAAGCTACAAGCCCGGCCTCGGTGCCTATCGCCGGGAGTGACGGCGCCCAACCAAGGGCCATGATCAAATGGCCCTTGGTCGCGCCCCGTCGCCAAACCCATTCCTGGACCAGCAGAGACCGACGCGATGAACAGCCCCGCCTTGTTCCTGCCCGCCCCCGATCCGGTTGCCTTCCAGGCGGCGGCGCAGCCTGACAAGCTGGCCATGGTCGATCTGGCCGGCGGCCGACGCTACAGCTATGCCGCCCTTGACCGGGCGGTAAACCAGTGTGCCGCATGGCTGGTGGGGCGCATCGGCACCGTGGCCGGTCAGCGCGTCGCCGTCCTGGCCCGGAATGACACGGCCATCCCGATCCTGCATCTGGCCCTGGCCCGGCTGGGGGCGATGCTGGTTCCGCTGAACTGGCGGCTGACCGTTCCGGAGCTTGATTTCCAGGTCGGGGATTGCTTGCCGGCACTGTTGCTGGCAGATGCCGATTTCAAGGACACGGCCATCCGCGCCGCCGCAGACAGGGTGCCGGTTCTGGACCTGGCGGCGACGGCGGCGGAATGGGACGCGACGGCACCGGTCCGGCCCGCCAGCGTGCCGTCGGTCGAGACGCCCAGCACGCTTCTTTACACCTCCGGCACCTCCGGCCGGCCGAAGGGGGTGCTGCTGACCGAAAGCAACCTGTTCTTCACCAATGTGAATTTTGGCCTGATGAACAAGGTGACCTCGCAGTCGGTCATTCTCTGCGACATGCCGCTGTTCCATGTGGTGGGGCTGGTGACCATGACGCGCACCCCCCTGGCCCAGGGCGGCACGCTGCTGATGTCGCGGGGGTTCGATCCGACGGTGACGCTGGACCGGCTGGCCGACCTGGAATTGGGTATCACCCATTACATGTGCGTGCCACAGATGGCGCAGACCCTGCGCCAGCACCCGGACTACAAGCCGGAGAGGTTGCGGGGCCTGGTGGCGCTGTGTACGGGCGGCGCACCGATGCCGGCGGCTCTGATCCAGCGCTTCTGTGACGACGGCATCACCATCGCCGACGGCTATGGGATGAGCGAGTCCGGTACAGTGCTTGGCATGCCCATCGCCGATCGCGCCCGGATCCTGGCCAAGGCAGGATCGGCCGGCATCCCCGGCCCGGTCCTGCGCCTGCGCCTGGTCGATGACCACGGGAACGACGTGCCGGACGGGCAGGTGGGCGAGATCTGGATTGCTGGCCCCAATCTGTCGCCCGGCTACTGGAACCGTCCGGAACTGCCCGGACTGGCGGAGCAGGGGGGGTGGCTGCGAACCGGCGACGCCGCCTGGCGTGACGCTGAAGGCTTCTACTATCTGGTCGACCGCAAGAAGGACATGTTCATTTCCGGCGGAGAGAATGTCTATCCGGCAGAGGTGGAAGCGGCCATTCTGGAAATGGATGACGTCGCGGAAGCCGCTGTCATCGGCATGCCCGATGATCGATGGGGCGAGGTGGGCTGGGCCTATGTCGTTCCCCGCCCCGGAACCGGCGTGACGGCGGAACGGGTCATGGCCTACCTGGACGGACGTGTTGCCCGATATAAGCGGCCGCAGCGGGTTCTGATTACCAATGACCTGCCACGCACCGGCTCCGGCAAGTTGCAAAAGCATGTGCTGAAGGAACAGGCTCTTTCCCGCGGTCAGCCGGAATGAGTAGCCCTCATTACAATTCAGCCTTATTTGCAACTTTAGGGCGCTGACAGCGCTATTTTCTTCGGGGCACCTTTCCGGCCAAACCCCACCGATAATGGCCGTCTCCCCAGGCGGGCTTTTACCTTCAATCGTGCGGATTACTCTGCTGCAAGGTCAGAAAATCCCGCGCATTTCTCCCGTAAACAGCTTGCGGGAGGGCCTCGGTTCTGTCACTATGTTATAGCAAATAACTATAAAAGAGACAGTCAGTTCACTGACTGTCTCTTCCTGAAAGCGCGACAAGAAGAGCGTTTCAAAAAAAGTCTCACTGGGAGGTAACAATGAACAAGGGTGACCGTCGGATACATCCGGCGAATGGGAACACGCGTCCCCACAATCTGTCACGTACACTGACCGCCATCGGTCTTGCCCTGGCGGCAGCGGTTCCCGCCGTTGCACAGAACGCACCGGCCGTTCTGGAAGAAGTGGTGGTGACGGCCCGTCGTCGGGCGGAAGCATTGCAGGATACGCCGGTGGCGGTGACGGCTTTCAATGCCGAAGCCCTGGAAACCCGTACCGTCGAAACGCTGGACAATATCGCCAAGTTCACGCCGAACATCCGTTTCGACGGTGCGGCAGCCCTGTCGGGTGGCAATTACAACGCCACGGTTTTCGTCCGTGGTATCGGTCAGAACGACTTCGCCATCTTCAGCGACCCTGGTGTCGGCTTCTATGTGGATGGCGTCTACTATGCGCGATCCATCGGCGGCATCATGGATGCCATGGACCTGCAGAGCGTGCAGGTTCTGCGCGGCCCGCAAGGCACGCTGTTCGGCAAGAACACGATCGGTGGCGCTGTTTTGATCACAACCCAGGCGCCGACGGATAACCTGTCCGGCAGTGCGGAACTGACCACCGGCAGCTACTCGCGGTTTGACGCGAAGGGCGTGCTGAACGTGCCGCTGGCCGAAGGCAAAGTGTTGACGCGCCTCTCCTTCTCCAGCCTGAACCGCGACGGGTACGCCAAGCGGCTGAGCGACGGCGGCGAGATGGGTGACAAGAACGCCGATTCCGGCCGCGCCCAGATCCTTGCCCATCTCAGCGAAGAACTGAGCCTGCATATCACCGGCGATGTGACGCGCGCGCGGGAACATTCGGCCCCCAACAAGCTGCTGGCCGTGGCGCCGGCACCGGGCCTGACCGGCGTACCGTTCCTGACCAACTATAATCAGTTCGTGGCCTCCACCTTCGGCATCACGGCGCCGAACGGGCAGAAGACGCTGAACAGTTCCTTCGTCACCGACGATCCCTATACGACCTGGGCCACAGGTCCGAACATCAACGATCTGGACCTGTGGGGCGTGGGGGGCACCCTGTCCTGGAGCCCGGGTGCCGTCGATGTGAAGAGCATCACGGCCTATCGCAAGATGCATGCGGTCTTTGCGCGTGACGGGGATAACAGCCCGTTCAAATATCGGGAAACCTATAACAACGACCACCAATGGCAGTTCAGCCAGGAATTCCAGCTGAGCGGGGACAGCTTCGATGATCGGCTGAGCTGGGTGGCCGGGCTCTATTACTTTGCTGAAAAGGGCACCGACGATGCCCGGGCCGATCTGGCCATCGGTCTGTGGCCGCCCTTGGCCGCGCCTCTGTCGCCGGCCACGCTGATCTTGAACAAGATCGACAACAAGTCCTACGCCGCTTTCGGCCAGGGTACCTGGAAGTTCACCGACGCCCTGTCCATGACCGTCGGAGGCCGCTGGAACCGCGATGAAAAGTGGATTTCCGTCTACAACAAGCGCCAGCGCGACAATGTGATCTTCACCGATGTCCAACGGTCGACCGAATGGAATGCCTTCACGCCCAAGGTGGGTGTTGAATACAAGGCAACCAAGGACGCGCTGCTGTATGTTTCGGCGGGCAAGGGCTTCAAGAGCGGTGGCTTCAACGCCCGTCCGTTGGTCGATGCATCGGAAGTGACGGAGTACCAGCCCGAAACCATCTGGACCTACGAAGCCGGTGCCAAGACCGAATGGCTGGACAAGCGGCTGATCCTGAATCTGGCCGCCTATTACAGCAAATATGACAATATCCAGCTCACGGTGAACCAGACGCCGCGCAATTTCGTGGCCAATGCCGCCAAGGGCACCATCCAAGGCGCTGAACTGGAAATGCGCGCCCGGCTGTTCACCGGCTTCGATGTCGATCTGGGCGTCGGCTATACCGATGCATCCTATGACGAGGTCGGGACCGGATTGGGACCGACGCAGGTGCTGCCCATCACCAAGGCGGCCAAATTCGTGAAGACGCCGAAATGGACGGTGAACGCCGGCGCGCAATATACCCATGAACTGGCTGACGGCAGCAGCCTGACCCTACGCGGCGACGTGTCGGCCTACAGCAAGTTCTACAATGATGTGGCCAATACGGAGCTGGTTGCGCAGTCCGGCTATGCGGTGATGAACGCGCGCCTGACCTACAACTCTGCCGACGACCGCTGGAGCGTGGCGCTGTTCGGCACCAATCTGGCGGATCGCCGGTACTTCGTATCCGGCAACGCCAGCCCTGCCTTCGGTCTGGCGGAAGTCAGCTACGGGCGGCCGCGGGAATGGGGTCTGTCCGGCAAGGTGAAGTTCTGATCAGTGAGGCGGCTCTCTGCATCTGGTAACGGATGCAGAGAGCCCATTTCCGTATCTGTCAGATCGGGGTGAACTCCACCACCATCGCCTTGAAATGGCAGGCAGCGGCGGCCAGCACCAGCAGATGCCAGACCGTATTGTGGTAGCGCACGCGTACCGCCAGATAGGCGCCAACACCCAGCGTATAGATCACGGCACCGGCCGCAATCCAGGTACCGGTATCGGGGTGCAGCCGGCCCGACAAGGCCGGGATCATCGGCAGCCCGATCCAGCCCAGCCCGATATAGAGTGCCAGCCCCACCCGTTCATACCGGCGCGGGGCCCGCAGTTTCAACAGGGCGCCGACCCCGGCAATGCACCAGACCAGTGCCAGAGAGGCAACCGCCTGTGTCACCGGCAGGCGGACCAGCAAGGGCGTATAGGTGCCCGCGATGGCAGCATAAATGAATGCATGGTCCATCCGCCGCAGCGTTTCCTTCAGCGGATGACGATTGATCAGGTTATAGCTTGCTGATGATGTCAGCATACCGGCCATCGCGGCGACATAAATGACCAGCGCCAGCAGGCCGCCGGAAGCGCCAAGGTCCAATCGCGACAGGATCAGCCAGATCCCGCCCGACCAGGCCGCTGCCACACCCAATATATGGACGATGGCATCCGACCAGTATTCGCCCCGATGATACGGGGTTATATGTTCAACGGCCGGTCCGGCATCCATGTTTGGAATGTCCTCCGGCCGTTGCAACCGAACTTACCGGCGGCGCGGCGGCGGGGGACGTCGTACGGCACCGCCGGGACCGGCGGAACGTTCGTCCTTGTGCCGATAGGTAATGCGCCCCTTGGACAGATCATAGGGCGTCATTTCAACCGTGACGCGGTCACCCGCCAACGAGCGGATGCGGCTCTTGCGCATGCGGCCGGCCGTGTACGCGATGATCTCGTGACCGTTTTCCAGCTTCACGCGGAAACGACCGTCGGGCAATGCCTCTTCGACATGGCCTTCAAACTCAATGAACTCTTCTTTGGCCATCCGGCCCTCCCTGAAAACGGAAAGGGGGGGGGGATGGGTTGATG